>DATKEI010000373.1:0-18868 GCA_035544455.1 Binatia bacterium
GGCGCCGGGTGGGGTGGGGGTCCTCCCCGCGGGACCGTCTCTTCTGCGGATGGCCGAAGCCACCGACCACCCGTCTCGTGGCCCCATTGAGCGCCGGCGACGCTCCCGCGTTACAGGCGTGTCCCGCGGGGAGGGCCCCCACCCCGCCCGGCGCTTTGTCGGCACATCGCGGACTCAGCACCCTAGTGCTTCTCGGCCTTGTCCTTGTCGGCCTTGGTTGCGGCGACGACCTTGTCGGCGAGGTGCCCGGGCACCTCTTCGTAGTGGGAGAACTCCATGGAGTAGCCGCCGCGTCCGCCGGTCATGGAGCGAAGGCTCGACTCGTAGGTGAGCATCTCGGCCATCGGCGCCTGCGCCCGCACCGAGACCACCTCGCCGTCGGGCTCCATGCCGACGATGCGGCCCCGGCGGCCGTTGAGGTCGCCGATCACGTCGCCGGCGTGGTCGGCAGGGGTCGTGACCTCGATGCCCATCACGGGCTCGAGCAGGATGGGGTGGGCGTCCATGAATACCTTCTGGAGGCCCATGGAGGCGGCGATCTGGAAGGCCATGTCCGACGAGTCCACGTCGTGGTAGGACCCGTCGTAGAGCGTGACCTTGAGGTCGACCACCGGATAGCCAGCCAGGATTCCCCGCTTCATGCAGTCGCGTACGCCCTTCTCGACGGACGGGATGTAGTTGCGGGGGACGGCACCGCCGAAGATGTCGTCGACGAACTCGAACCCGCTTCCGCGCGTCAGGGGCTCCAGCCGGAGCCACACGTCGCCGTACTGGCCGCGCCCACCCGTCTGCTTCTTGTACTTGCCCTGTCCCTCTGCCCGCCCCTTCACCGTTTCCTTGTAAGGGATGCGCGGGGGCAGGAGGGCGACGTCGACGTTGTACTTGCGCTTCATGCGCTCCACGACGACCTCCACGTGAAGCTGGCCCATGCCCGACACCAGGAGCTGGCGCGTCTCCGGATCGTAGTGGTGGTGGAGCGTCGGGTCCTCTTCCGCCATGCGCTGGAGCGCCGTGGAGATCTTGTCCTCGTCGCCGCGGCTCTTGGGCTGGATGGCGAACGAGATGGCCGGCTCGGGGAACGCGATGCCCGGCAAGATCACCGGGTTGGCCTCGTCGCAGAGCGTGTCGCCGGTGAGGGAGTCCTTGAGCTTGGCCACCACCCCGATCTCGCCGGGACCGAGGGACTCGACCGGCTTCTGGGTCTTGCCCTGGAGCCAGCCGATGTGCCCGATCCGCTCGCGCCCGTCCCGGCTCGCGTTCATCACCTGGCCGTCGGCCTTCATGGTCCCGGAGTAGACCCGGAAGATCGAGAGCTTGCCCACGTGGGGATCGGAGATCGTCTTGAAGACGAGAGCCGAGAGCGGCGCCTTGGGGTCGGGAGCCCGCTTCACCGGGGACTTGGTGCGCGGATCCATCCCCTCGACCTCTCCGCGCTCGGCCGGGGACGGGAGCTCGTCGACGATCAGGTCCATGAGGGCCTGGACCCCGATGGTGCGGGGGGCGGACGTGGCCAGCACGGGAACGAGCACGCCCTCGCCCACCGCCTTGCGGAGGGCCGCGAGCACCTCGGCCTCGCTGATCGACCCCTCCTCGAGGTACTTGGCGAGCAGATCGTCGTCGGTCTCGGCCGCCGCCTCCGCGAGCTTCTCGCGCCACTCCTTGGCGGTATCCATCATGTCGCCCGGGATCTCGGACTCCTTCATCTTGCCGTCCACGAGCAGGTGCGCCTTCATGGCGACCAGGTCGACCACCCCCGAGAACGAGGCCTCCGACCCGACCGGCACCTGGAGCGGGCAGAGCCGCCCCTTCAGGCGCTTCTGCAGGCTCTCGAGCGTCCGGTAGAAGTCCGCCCGCTCGCGGTCCAGCCGGTTGATGACGACGATGCGCGGCAGGCCGTACTCGCTGGCGTACTTCCACACCTTCTCCGTCTGCACCTGGACCCCGGCCACCGCGTCGACCACAACCACTGCCGCGCCGACGGCCCGCAGCCCGGCCCGCGCATCGGCCACGAAGTCGCCGTACCCGGGCGTATCCACCAGGTTCAGGCGGTGGCCGCGGTAATCGCAGTACGCGACCGTGGTGTTGAGCGAGATCTTGCGCTTGATCTCGTCCGGGTCGAAGTCGGTGGTCGTCGTCCCGTCATCCACCTTTCCCTGCCGCGTCACCGCCCCGGCGGCGAACAGGATGACCTCGACCAGCGATGTCTTGCCGACGCCACCGTGACCGACGAAGGCGATGTTCCGGATCTTCGCGATATCCGTAGCCATCCCTGCCTCCCCTGGGTCTTCGTGCCGGCTGGAAGATCAGAAAGAAGGAAGACGGAGCCGATGTGCGCCGGATGCTACCACAGCGCTGCGGGCCGATTCCAGGCGCACTGCCCGGCCGCGTCACGCCCGGGCCCGGCGGGGATCGGAAGCCCGCCGGGCCTCCGATGTATGCCCGCTATCCGATCGCCCGGACCGAGCCGCGCAGGGGGAGGGGCCGGCCTGACTCGCGCGCCATGTCCTCCAGCTCCCGTGGCAACCCGAAGTGGACGTCCTCGTCCACCACGCGCACCTCGCGCGCGTCGACCGACTGCAGATACCGGAGTGATTCGACCACCTCGGTGACCAGGAACTCGGGGGTCGACGCCCCCGCGGTCACTCCGATGCGCCGCGCCCCGGTCAGCCACTCCGGGCGGATGTCGTGCCGGTCGTTGATGAGGTACGACCGGGTTCCGAGCCCCTCGGACACCTCGACCAGCCGGTTCGCGTTCGAGCTGTTGGCCGCCCCGATCACCAGGAGCACGTCGACCTCCGCCGCCACCGCCTTGACCGCCGCTTGCCGGTTCTGGGTGGCGTAGCAGATGTCGTCCTTGGCCGGGCCGACGATCTTCGGGAATCGGCGCCGCAGGGCATCGATGCACTCGCGGGTGTCGTCGACGGACAGCGTCGTCTGCGTGAGGTAGGCGACCCGCTCCGGGTCGGGCACGTCGAGGCCAGCCACGTCCTCCGGGGAGTCGATGACGAGGATCCGCTCCGGCGCCTCCCCGACGGTGCCAACCACCTCATCGTGGTCGGCGTGCCCGACCAGGATGATGGTGTAGCGCTCGCGCGCGTACCGGACCGCCTCCAGATGCACCTTGGTGACCAGCGGGCACGTCGCGTCGATCACGCGAAGCCCGCGCTCACGCGCTTCCGTCCGGACCGCCGGCGAGATGCCGTGCGCGCTGAAGATCACGGTGGCGCCGTCGGGCACCTCGCCGAGCTCGTCCACGAACTGGGCCCCCTTGGCGCGGAGGGCCTCGACCACGTGCCGGTTGTGCACGATCTCCTTGCGCACGTAGACCGGGGGCGGGCAGACCTGAAGGGCCAGCTCGACGATGTCGATGGCGCGGTCGACCCCGGCGCAGAACCCGCGAGGGCCGGCGAGGACGATCCGCTGAAGGGCGTTGGTTCTCGGGGGCGTGGCAATCGTTCGTTCCATGATGCCGGCAGTATACCCGACGCGCGCCGATTGCGAGACGGACTCTCCGGACCAGAGCATCGAGACCCGAGTCTAGCTGGGCTCGATGAGGACCTTGAGGGCCTGGCCGGACGCCATCAGGGCAAGGGCGTCCGGCACGCCCGGAAGGGCCATGGTGTGAGTGACGAGGCCATCGGGCACGAGGGCACCGCCGGCAAGCAGCTCCACCGCGGACCGGATAAGGTCGGGCCGGTGGTGAAACGCGCCCACGAGCGTCAGCTCCTCGTAGTGGGCGCGGCGCGTGTCGAGGGCGATCGCGGTGCCCGGGGCACAACCGCCGAAGAGCACGACGGTACCGCCCCGCGCGACCGCAGCGATCGCCTGCTCCCAGACCTCGGGCTGACCGGTGGCGTCGATGGTGACGTCGGCGCCCTGACCACCGCAGAAGGCCCGGACGGCGCCGATGAGGTCCGGGCCGGCGCGCGCGTCGAGGCAAGGGGCGATGCCGAGGGTCTCCACGCGTCCGAGGCGCCACCCCGCCCGCCCCACGAGGAGGACGCGGGCGCCGCGGGACCGCGCGACCATGGCGAGCAGGCACCCGAGCGGCCCGGGCCCGAACACCACCACCGACATCCCGGCCTCGACCCGGCCGCGCTCCACACCGAGCAGCGCGCACGCCAGGGGCTCGGCAAACGCGGCGCGCGCCGCGGTCAGCTCGGAGGGCAAGGGCACGAGATTCTCGCGCACCAGCCGGGCCGGCAGCAGGATCGCCTCGGCGTACGCCCCGTTCACGAAGAGGAGATCCGTGCACAGGTTGGGGCGCCCGCCGGCGCAGAACCGGCACGCGCGGCAGGGCGCCGAGTTGGCGGCGACGACGCGGTCCCCCTCCCGGATCCCGCGCACGCCCGTCCCCACCGCGCTGACCACCCCGGCGAGCTCGTGGCCGAACGGCGTTGGCACGCGCGGGATCATCACGGGATGCCCCCGGCGCAGGGTCTTCACGTCCGTCCCGCACGTGAGGGCGGCGGCGATCCGGACAACGGCTTCGCCCGGGCCTGGGCAGGGGGCGGGCAGCACCTCGAAACGCAGGTCGCCCGGCCCGTGAAAAACCTGGGCCCTCACGGCGTCACACCTTCGCCGGCCGGCCGTCGAGCACGCCCCACGGCGGCGCGCCCGGCTCGGACCTGGCGATGTCCGAGCCGGGCACCCGCGACCACATCTCGCCCGGGCCGATCGCGGGCACCGCGTGCTGCCGGAGCTCCAGGTGCCCGAACCGCGACGTGGGCCTGGACGTTCACGAGCGCCCGAGCCGCCCGGGCAGCCAGTAGCGGAGGGCAATCGCCATGCGGCGATGCGCGGGCACGGCGATGCGCGTGCCGAAGACGCGGAACTGCCGCGCCTCGATGGCCTGGAGCAAGGCGAAATACGTCCGGCCCATGATCTCGGCCGCGAACAGGCTCCGCCGGTCCTCGGCCGGCAAGACGGCCCATGCCCGCGCGTAGAAGTCCCGCGCCCGCGCCGCCTGCCCGCGCATCAGCTCGACGAAGGCCGGCGAGTAGCGGCCCGACTCGAGGTCAGCGGCGGTCACCCCGCAGCGCTTGAGATCCGCTTGCGGGAGATAGACCCGGCCCATCCGGGCGTCGGCCTGAACATCGCGCAGGATGTTGGTCAGCTGCAGCGCGATCCCGAGGTCCACCGCGTACTGCCGCGCCCGGGGGTTCCGATACCCGAAGATCTCGATGCAGCACAGGCCGACCGCCGAGGCGACCCGCCGGCAATAGAGAGCGAGGTCGTCGAAGCTCTCGTAGGTGGCGTGGTCAAGGTCCATCTCCACGCCGGCAATGATGTCGAGGAGCGCCTGCCGGGGCACGGGAAAGGTCCTCACCACCTCCCGCAGGCGCTCGCCGGCGGGGTGCCGCGGCGAACCGTCGAAGGCGCGGCCGATCTCCTCGCGCCAGCGCGCGAGCTCGAGGCGCTGCGTCTCGCGATCGCCCGACTGGTCCACGGCATCGTCCACGATCCGGCAGAAGGCGTAGACGGCGAAGATCGCCTCGCGCTGCACGCGGGGGAGGAAGAGGAACGCGTAGAAGAAGTTCGACCGGCTCTTGCGCGTCAGCCTCGCGACGAACTGGGTGGCGTTCACGCCGCCCCCCGCCCCGGACGCCGCGCCGCGTAGCCGCGGGCCCGGAACCAGTCCACCGCGTCGCGGAGCGCCTCGTCCACGGGCGTCTGCGGCAACCCCAGCTCGGCCACCGCCTTGGCCGGGCTGAAGTACATGCGCTTCCTGGCCATGCGCACGGCGGTGAGCGCGACGCGCGGGGGCCGCCCCGTGAGCCGGGCCACGCCCTCCATCCCCGCCGCGGCCATCCAGGCCACCGCATACGGGATCCGCAGGCGGGGGCCGGGCAGCCCGGTCAGCGCGGCGAGACGGCGCAGGAGGTCGAGAAGTGGCACGTTCTCGTGACCGAGGATGTACTTCTGGCCCGGCCGGCCGCGCTCCGCCGCCTGCACGTGGCCGCGGGCCACGTCCCGCACGTGGACGAGGTTGAGCCCGGTGTCCACCGAGGCGAACATGCGCCCGGCCAGGAAGTCGACGATCATCTGCCCGGTGGGGGTGGGCTTGACGTCCCACGGCCCGATCGGCGCGGACGGGTTCACGATCACCACGGGAGCGCCCCGGGCCGCCATCTCGTCGGCCACCCGCTCGGCCAGGAACTTGGAAGCCTTGTAGGGACCGACCATGTCGCCGAGGGACACCGGTGTCGCCTCGTCGCCGGCCGCGCCATCCTTCGGGATGCCGAGCGCCCCGACCGTCGACGTGTAGACGATGCGCGCCACGCCCGCCTCCGCCGCGGCCCGGAGGACGTGGCGGGTGCCGTCGACGTTGGCGCGGAAGAGCGCCCGGGGGTCCCGAGCCCAGAGCCGGTAGTCGGCGGCCACGTGATAGACGTGCCGGGCCCCCGCGACAGCGCGTTCCACGGAGGCCACGTCGAGGAGGTCGCCCTCGGCGATCTCGACGGCACAGCCCTGCAGGGCCCGGCGGTCCCCGGCCGGCCGGGCGAGGACGCGCACCGTGGCTCCGCTCGCGAGGAGCTCCCGGACCAGGTTGGCCCCCACGAAACCCGTGCCGCCGGTGACGAGCGCATCCACGCCCACCGCCCTACTCCCGGACGGCCGGGAGGCCGCGCAGGGCCGAGGCCACCGCCCCGAGGGCTCGCCGCGTGTCCCGGCGGAGGCGAAGGGCGTCGCCGACGAGGCGGGGCGAGAACACCAGGGCGGCCAGCGCCCGGACCGCGCGCACATGGCCGTCAGGGGACACCACCCCGAGGAGCTCGGCGGGCACCGTCTCGCCGGCGGCATCCGACACGCCCCGCACCACCAGCGCGGCCGCGCCCGCCGCCGCGGCGCGTCGCATCACGGCGGCCGATTCCATGTCCACGGCGGCGGCCCCGGTGCGGGCGCGGAGATCCGCCTTGGCCTCCGGCGTGGAGAGCACCCGGTCGGACGTGGCGAGGATCGCCGCGGCCGGCACGGGGCCGATGCGATCGAGGATGGCCCGGCGCATCGCCGGGCTCACGTCCAGGACCTCGCCGCCAGGTGCGAGCACCCGCTGCGGCACGATCAGGTCGCCCGGGCGGAGCGCCGGATCGAGGCCTCCGCAGACGCCGGCCGACACCACCTGGGCCACCGGCCCGTCGCCGGCCATGGCGTCCCAACGCGCGTCGAGCCGGCCCGCGCCGAGGCCGACGGCGGCCATCCGCAGGCGCCCGCGCCCGAAGGCCACGAAGCCGGCGCGGCCGAGCCGGGGGATCTCGAGCGCCCGGGCCAGGGCGTGCGCCTCCGACTCAAGGCCCGTCAGGACGAGGGTCAAGACCAGCGGCGCGCTCCCGCTCTTTCCGCTCGATCCAGGCCTTCCAGGAGCTCCCCGCCGCGGTGTCCTTGCCGCTGAAGACGACGTTCGCGATGTCCCGGTACGGGATGGTGATCGGCCCGTGGCCCGACTCGTCGAACATCTGGACGAACGGTTCCGCGGCCCGCGCGTCGCGATTGAACAGGTACCCGACGAGGGCGCGGCCGTCGGTCGTCATCACCGTCGTGTTGCCGCGATAGTCGAAGGCCATCTCGACCACCTCGGCGAGGCTCAGGTCGGGGCCGAGGACGGGGACCCATCCCTCGAGCGAATCCCCGTCCTGGGGCGCGCCCGGCGGCCGCGCCGGCTCCTCCCATGCCGCCATCCCGGTGCGAGGCCCCGGCTCAGAGCTTGCCGGTGAAGGTCACGCTCACCGTCTCGGCGAACCCGCGGAGGGAGCGAAACGTGTGGTCCACGGACGTGGCCTCGAACCCGCAGTGCACCATGCAGTCCTGGCACCGGGGGTTGCCGCTCTTGCGCCCGTAGTTCTCCCAGGCCGTCGTCTCCATGAGCTCCTTGAAGCTCGACGCGTAGCCGTCCTGGAGGAGGTAGCAGGGCCGCTGCCACCCGAACACGTTGTAGGTCGGCATGCCCCAGGGCGTGCACTCGAAGTCGTGCTTGCCCATGAGGAAGCGCAGGAAGATCGGCGACTGGTTGAAGCGCCAGCGACGCCTGGGGTTGGCGAGGATCTCCGAGAAGAGCTTCTGGGTCTTGGCCCGGCGCAGGAAGTGCTCCTGGTCCGGCGCCTTGGCATAGCTGTAGCCCGGGGAGATCATCATCGCCTCGACGCCGAGGTCCATCATGGCGTCGAAGAACTTCCGCATGCGATCGGGCGAGGTGCCGTCGAAGAGCGTGGTGTTGGTGGTGACCCGGAACCCCCGCCGGAGCGCCTCCTGGATCCCCTCGACCGCCTGGTCGTAGACGCCGTCGCGGCACACCGCCTCGTCGTGCTCCTCCCGCAGCCCGTCCATGTGGACGCTGAACGACAGGTACTTGGAGGGCGTGAAGTAGTCGATCTTCTGCTTGAGCAGGATGGCGTTGGTGCAGAGGTAGACGTACTTCCGGCGCTTGACGAGCTCGGCGACCAGGCGGTCGATGTCCGGATACATCAGGGGCTCGCCCCCGGGGATGCTCACCATGGGCGCGCCGCACTCCTCGACAGCCTGGAGGGCGGCCTCGACGCTGAGATGCTTGCGCAGGATCTGGGCCGGGTACTGGATCTTGCCGCAGCCCGCGCAGGCGAGGTTGCACCGGAACAGGGGCTCGAGCATGAGGACCAGCGGATACTTCGCGCGGCCAGCCAGCTTCTGGCGCAGAACGTACGTCGCCACCGTCCACATCTGGGACACCGGCACGCTCATCGGTCCACACTCCCTTTTGCGGCCGCAGCACCGGCCGGTTCGAGGCGTCCCGCGAAGGCCCGCGCGGCAGGCCCGCGCCCCCCGTGCCGCACGCCCCGCAGCATGAGCGCCAGCGCGGCGTGCAGGACGGCCCCGACGGCAAACAGCAGGACCTCGCCGATCCACAGGGTGATCGCGAGGTTGAAGAGGAGGATGGCGTAGTACAGGGCGGCGCCCCCGGTGGGAGTCCCCCGGACCCGGCCCGGTATCCCCGCGAACCCGGTCAGCGCCAGCCCACCCATGATCACCCAGCCCACCAGCACCCAGCCTGCGAAGTTCGTGAGAGGGACGCCGAAGTACCAGCCCGGTTCGGGGTAGTAGAAGATCTCCCCCAGGAACCACCGGTCCCCCATCACGGCGATCGGGTCGATGACGACGTCGAGGAGCATCATGAGCACGCCGCCGGCGAGCACGGTCGTCCAGGCGCGGGAGCGCCCCCCCGCCGAGCGCACCAGGCACCACGCCGCGTAGGAGAGGAACGGAAACGACAGCGGGCTGAACACGGGCACGTTGGCCGCGAACACCTCCTGGCCGACCGTGTGTCCGGTGTAGTGATACAGCCCGAACGGGAACCCGATGCGCGTCGACGCGTACTCGGCGACAAAGGCGACGAGCCAGCCCCAGCCGAGCCATGCCGCCGCCCGCCGGGCGCCGAGGTCGCGGGTTGCGATCACGAGATAGGTGACGAGGAATGCCACGACGTAGGGCCGGAGCGTCACCGTGCCCACGACCTGCGCCGCGACCGCCCCCGCCTCCGTCACCAGATCCTCCGTTGTCGCCGACCCCTCTGCCGGCGAGGCCGCCGGCTGACCGCAGGATGCCCGTGCGTGCCGCCATGTCCGTGCGCGTCAACCTGTCACGTTACCCAATCAAGCCCGCCTTTTCAAGCTTCGGAGCGCACGGCAACCTCGGTCGCTATGCTACTATCTGTCGATGTCGCATCGATCCAGCACCATGTCCAGAGCGGTGGATCGCACCATGTCGGCCGAGCTCGAAGCGCGAATCGCGCGCGCCCGGCAGGCCCTGCTGGCCGCGCAGTCCCCCGACGGCCACTGGGTGGGCGAGCTCGAGGCGGACAGCACCATCACCAGCGAGTACCTGCTCTTCTGCCGCCTCCTCGAGCGCGTGGACCCCGAGCGGGAGGCCAAGATCGTCCGCTACCTGCGCGCCCACCAGCGCCCGGACGGCGGCTGGGGACTGTACGAGGCCGGCCCCTCGAACCTGTCCGGGACCATCAAGGCCTACTTCGCCATGAAGGTCGCGGGGGTTCCCGTGGACGACCCGACCCTGGCGCGGGCGCGCGCTTTGATCCGACGGCGAGGCGGGCCCGTGGAGGCCAACGTCTTCACCAAGATCCTCCTCGCGCAGTTCGGCGAGTACGACTGGTCGGGCGTACCCGCCATGCCGGTCGAGATCATGCTCCTGCCGCGCTGGTCGTACTTCAACCTGCTGGAGGTCTCGTACTGGTCGCGGACGGTGATCGTGCCCCTGCTGATCCTGCTCGACGTCAAGCCCCTCACCTGTCTGCCCGGCATCTCGCTCGACGAGCTGTGGCCGGTGCCGCGGGCCCAGGCGAGCCTGCGCTTCCGGCGCATCCCGCGGCCGTTCTCGGCGCGGACCTTCCTCTGGAAGAACTTCTTCATCGGGATGGACGCCTACCTCAAGAGCTGGGAGCGGATCGGGCCCCGGCCGCTGCGCGCCCGCGCCCTCGAGACCGCCCGCCGCTGGCTCGCCGAGCGCATGGTCCTGCCGGGAGGCCTGGGCGGCATCTTCCCCGCCATGACCAACTCCGTGCTCGCCCTGCGCTGCCTCGGCTACGGGGACGACGACCCGCTGATCCATGGCCAGCTCAAGGAGATCGAGGCGCTCGGGGTCGAGACGGCCGATTCGGTCCACTACCAGCCCTGCGTCTCCCCGGTGTGGGACACGGCGCTGGCCGTGAACGCCCTGATCGAGTCGGGCCTGCCCCCCGACCACGAGGGCCTCCGGCGCGCCGGCGACTGGCTGATCGACAGGCAGATCACCGGGCCCGGCGACTGGCAGACCAAGCGGCCCCAGGTGCCGTCGGGGGGCTGGGCGTTTCAGTACCACAACGACTTCTACCCCGACGTCGACGACTCGGCCATGGTCATGATGGCTCTCTGCAAGACGCGGGGCCTCGATCCCGCGCGGACGACCGCCTCGCTGGACCGCGGCCTGGCCTGGCTCCTCGGGATGCAGTGCCGCGACGGCGGCTGGGCGTCCTTCGACGCCGACAACAACCGGATGATCTTCAACAACATCCCGTTCGCTGACCACGGGGCTTTGCTCGACCCGTCCACCGAGGACCTCACGGGACGGTGCCTCGAGCTGCTCGGCACCCTCGGCCACGATGCACGCCACCCGGCTGCCCAGCGCGGCCTGGCCTTCATCCGCCAGACGCAGCAGCCGGACGGCTCGTGGTACGGGCGCTGGGGCGTGAACTACATCTACGGGACGTGGTCCGTGCTGCGCGGGCTCGAGGCCATCGGCGAGGACGCCTCCGCGGCGTACGTCGCCCGCGCCGCCGGGTGGCTCGAGGGGCGGCAGAACGCGGACGGGGGCTGGGGCGAGACGCTGGCCTCGTACGAGGAGCGCGAGCTCGCGGGGCGCGGGGACTCGACGCCGAGCCAGACGGCGTGGGCGATCCTCGCCTTGCTCGCGGCGCGGCGCCCCGGACCTGTCGTCGACCGCGGGGTCCGGTACCTGCTGGAGACCCAGCGGGACGACGGCACCTGGAACGATCCGTTCTGGAACGGAACCGGGTTTCCGCGCGTCTTCTACTTGAAGTACCACCTGTACGCGAAGTACTTCCCCCTCTGGGCACTGGGGGTCTATCGGACCGCCACGACATGAGGGGATCCGCAGCGGCCGGACAGCCGGCGCTGCCCGTGCGCCTGCTCGGAGCGCTGGGGGGAACGACCCTCGACGGGCTCGAGCACCTGGGGCGGTTCGGGCGGTTCTTCGGCGAGGCGCTGCTGGCCGTGGTGGTGCCGCCGTTCAAGCTCGGCCGCCTGGTCGAGCGGCTGCACTTCATTGGCTTCCGATCGCTCGTCATCGTGATCCTCACCGGCGGCTTCACCGGGATGGTCCTCGCCCTGCAAATCTTCTTCACGCTGAGCCGGTTCGGCTCGGAGGCGTTCCTGGGCCCGGCGGTCGCGCTCTCCCTGCTCCGCGAGCTCGGGCCCGTTCTTTCCGCGCTGATCGTCACCGGGCGGGCCGGGTCCGCCCTGACGGCCGAGATCGGCATCATGCGCATCACCGAGCAGATCGACGCCCTCGTGGTCATGGCGCTCGACCCCCGGCGCTACCTCGTGGTGCCGGCCATCGTGGCCGGTATGATCGCCTTCCCCCTCATGACGGCGATCTTCGACGTGGTCGGCATCTTCGGCGGCTACCTCGTCGGCGTCCATCTTCTCGGCCTGTCGCCCGGGACCTACTTCGGTGAGATGCAGACCTTCGTCGACGTCGAGGACGTGATGACCGGGGTCTGGAAATCGCTGTCCTTCGGGGTGATCGTGACCTGGGTCTGCTGCTACAAGGGCTTTCACTGCGGGCACGGCGCCCAGGGGGTGGCGCGCGCCACGACCCAGGCGGTGGTGCTCTCCTCGGTGCTCATCGTGGTCTGGGACTACTTCCTGGGGTCGGTGCTGCCATGATCCGCGTCGAGGGCCTTTGGAAATCGTTCGACGGGCAGCCCGTGCTGCGCGGGCTCAGCCTGGAGGTCGGGACCGGGGAGATCATGGTGGTCATCGGCCGCAGCGGCGGCGGAAAGTCCGTGCTGCTCAAGCACATGCTGGGCCTTCTCCACCCGGACTCCGGGCGGATCGAGGTCGACGGGCTCGACGTCGCCCGGCTGCGCGGCGCCGCGCTGGATCGCGTCCGCGAGCGCTACGGGGTCGTGTTCCAGAGCGGAGCGCTCTTCGACTCGATCTCCGTGCTCGACAACGTGGCCTTCCCCCTGCGCGAGAAGACGCGGCTCCCCGCCGCCGAGGTCCGGGCCCGGGCCGAGCAGCAGCTTGCCCAGGTCGGCCTCACGGGGATGAGCCACAAGAACCCGGCCGAGATCTCGGGCGGCATGCGCAAGCGCGTGGCCATCGCGCGAGCGCTGGTGACCGAACCGCGGATCGTGTTCTTCGACGAGCCCACCACCGGGCTCGACCCCATCCTGGTCAACGCCATCCACCGCCTGATTCTCGACCTGCACCGGCGGCTCGAGTTCACGGCGGTGGTCATCAGCCACGAGATCCCGGAGATCTTCTCGATCGCTGACCGGGTGGCCCTGCTGCACGAGGGGGTCATCGTGGAGGAAGGGTCGCCCGAGGCGATCCTGGCGTCGGCCAATCCCGTGGTCGGGCAGTTCATCCGCGGCGAGGCCGACGCCTCGCTGCTGAGCGCAGCGATGACCCACCCCGGACGGCACCCGGCATGAGGCGGTCGGCGCTCGACGTGAGCGTGGGCGTGTTCCTCCTCCTCGGCATCCTGGCCCTCGCCTGGCTGTCCGTGCAGCTCGGGCGGGTCGAGCTCTTCGGCGGCGGCGGATACGCCGCCACTGCCGATTTCCCGGCGGTGGGCGGGCTGAAGCCGGGGGCCACCGTGGAGATCGCCGGCGTCCCCATCGGCCGGGTGGAGCGCATCTCGCTCGCGGACTACCGGGCGCGGTTGCACCTGCGGCTGCGGCCGGACGTGCAGCTCTCCGACGATTCGATCGTCTCCATCAAGACGCGAGGGCTCATCGGTGAGAAGTTCGTGCAGGTGAACCCCGGCGGCTCCGATCGGATGGTGGCCCCGGGCGGACGGTTCACCGAGATCGAGCCGCCGGTGGACCTCGAGGAGATCATCTCGAAGTACGTGTTCGGCGGCGTCGACAGCCCGGTGCCGCCGAGCGGAGCCGAGCAGAAGTAGGACCTGGGAGGTGCAAGCATGCGCGCAGTGAGACAGGCCGCCATCGGGATGTGCTTCCTGGCCGCTCTGGCCGCCGCCCCCGCGTGGGCGGGACCGGCGGCCGACCAGCTGAAGGATGCGATCGACCGCGTGCTCAAGACGCTCGACGAGCCGTCGCTCAAGGGCGAGGGAAACGTCGCCGACCGGCGCAAGGCGGTGCGCAAGGTCGCGACCGAGATCTTCGACTTCCCGGAGATGGCGCGCCGCTCGCTGGCCCGGCACTGGCAGGGCCTCGGCGAGCCCGAGCGGCAGGAATTCGTCGGGCTCTTCACCGATCTGCTCGAGCAATCGTACATCTCCCGCCTCGAGACCTACGGCGGCGAGCGGATCACCTACGGCGCCGAGCGCGTCGACGGCGACACGGCGACGGTGGGGACGAAGATCATCACCAAGAACGGCACGGAGGTGCCGGTGGACTACCGGATGCTCAAGCGGGGCGACCGGTGGCGCGTCTTCGATGTGAACATCGAGGGCGTGAGCCTGATCAACAACTACCGGACGCAGTTCAACAAGATCATCCAGACGTCGTCCTACGCAGAGCTCATCAAGCGCATGAAGGTCAAGCAGGGCGAGATCGGCAGCTGACCGCCGGGCCGGGCCGGCGCGCGCCGGGACCCGGCCGGTCAGGCGGGGCGGACGAGGCTGCCCGTCACCACCACCACGGGCCCCACATTCCCCAGTTCATCGAGGCCATCTCCGCGTCTTCCGCGGCCATGAGCCGCATCTGCGCGACCTGCCTCTCCTGGACGAGCCGCTGGTAGGTGTTGTACTGCTTCGCATTGCCGACCCACAGGCACTTGCAGTAGTCGGGATCGGCGTAGGTGAAGACGAGCTGGTCGCTCCTGGAGCGACTGACGATCGTGCGCACCGGCATCTGCTTGAGGTGCGCGAGCTTGTCCGGCGTGTCGGCGGACTTCATCGTGAAGCCGGCCGCGGCCAGCAGGTTCTCGGTGTCCTGGGCCCCCTGGCGCCCGAAGTAGGCGCAGCCTCCACCCGTGAGCACGACCGCCAGCCACGCCGCCGCCACCGCCGCTCCGCGCCTCCGCGTCATTCGTCGCGCCTCCCCCCGCATTTCACAGCGCCCCGAGTATACACTTGGGACCCGGCGAACACGGCCTCGGCGGCAGGCTCCTGCGCCAGCCCGGCGGGCGCCGGACGAGGTGCGGGGCGGCGAGTCGACCCCGGGGGAGGTGGGAATGGCCAGGCGCCTGATCGTCGGGATCACCGGGGCATCGGGAGTCATCCACGGCATCCGCCTCCTCGACGTGCTTCGGGACCATCCGGATATCGAGACGCACCTGATCCTGAGCAAGGCGGGCGAGCGGACCATCGCCGAGGAGACGGCCTACCGCTCCGCCGACGTGAGGGCGATGGCCTCGGTCACCCATCCGGTGGCGGACATCGGGGCGAGCATCGCGAGCGGATCGTTCCGGACCGCCGGCATGGTCGTGATGCCCTGCTCGATCCACACGCTGTCCGCGGTCGCCTACTGCCAGGCCGACAACCTCTTGACCCGGGCCGCCGACGTGACTCTGAAGGAGCGGCGGCGCCTGGTCCTGGTCGTGCGGGAGACGCCGCTGCACCGCGGCCACCTGGCCGCGATGCTGGCCGCGGCCGACGCCGGCGCGGTCGTGCTGCCTCCGAGTCCGGGCTTTTACGGCGCTCCGAAGACGGTGGACGACCTGATCAACTTCACCGTGGGCCGGGTGCTCGATCTGTTCGACATCGAGCACAGCCTCCTGCGCCGTTGGGGGGATTCCCCGGCCGCTCCGGCGGAGGACTGACGGGCCGGGGCACGCGTCGCGCCGGGGCGCCCGCGGCCGCGGCCGAGCGGCGGGTCACCCCGCGTCGGGTCAGAACCGCAGGTCGATCGCGCTGCCGTCCGACACGAGGCACCGCCCCTCCCCACCCCCCGCCAGCCTCGCCGGGGGGTTCTTGAGCCGGAGCCGGCAGCTCATCGAGCGCCCCTGATCTCCGCTCAGCGTGGCGCTTCCCTTGCTCGACCATTCCGTCTGGTAGACGGGGATGGGCGTGTCGTCCATGAATCCCTCGGACCCCGGGCCGCCCCAGTCGAAGAACACGCCGCCCAGTCCGGGCACCTGGGGCTGCGCGGTCTCGATCGTGCTCCACCCCTGGGTATACGGTCCGCTGAAGGACTCGCCGTCCGGGAGCGTCAGGGCCATGCGTCCCCCGGGGCCGAGGGCGTCGGTGGTGTAGGTGAGCTGGATCCGCGTCGGCGGCATTCCCGGCTGGGAAACCCATCCCGGCACCGTGACGGACGTCGCGCAGGCGCCCAGGATGGCGCCGGCGAGGACGGCGCCGAGTCCGCACGCGAGTCGGCTCGCGAGCCAGGCCGCGGGGCCCTCGGCGGCTCGTCGGCCACAGTGGCCGACCCGAGCCGCGTCGACCCGGGAAGCGCCTGTCCGGCTCACCGGCGAACGAGGCGCCGCGCCTGCAGCACGGGCGCCGCGGCGGCCAGAATCGCGCTCCGGTCGCCGGAGCGCGGCAGATGGAGGCGGACGCAGCTGATGTCGCGCCTGGTGCGCTTGGCCTCGGCTCCCGTGCTCACGACGCGCCCGCTCCCACCCCTCCGTGAAGACGCCCCGAAGGGGCCGAGGTCGACACGAGGGACAGGGGCGCGCGGTCTCCGTCGAGCTGGACGGTGCGCGCGACGGCATCGATGCCGGCCACCGAACCTTGGATCGGCGCCACCCCGACCGGACCCATCACCTCGGCGAGAAAGACGCGCCGCTGCGACCTTCCGCCCGCGCCGGGCCGGCCTCCTGCCGTCCGGGTGGCTCATGTCGATCCGGCCGTCCCCGTCCCCGCGCCCCCGGCGATCGCGCCCGCCAGCGCCAGCAGGCGCTTGGCATCCTCGACGTGAAGGTTCTCGACCAGGCGCCCGTCGACGAGCGCCACGCCCTGACCCGAACGCTCGGCGGCGGCGTGGGCCTCGACCACGCGCTCCGCCCACGCCACCTCCTCGCGGGTGGGGGCAAAGGTCGCGTTCGCCGCCGCGAGCTGGGAGGGGTGGATCAGCGTCTTGCCGTCAAACCCGAGGTCGCGCGCCTGGCGGCAGGCGCGCTCGAGCCCGGCGGTGTCGGCCAGGTCGAGGTGGACGCCGTCGAGCGCGGCGAGCCCATGGGCGCGCGCAGCGAGCACGCAGAGGGCAAGGCTCAGCAGCAGGGGTTCGCGGCCGGCGGTGTGACGGGCGCGAAGGTCGGCGGTGAGATCCGACGTGCCCATGACCAGGGCGCCCACGCGGCCCCCGGCGGCGATGGCGTCGGCGGCCAGGACGCCGCGCGGGGTCTCGAGCATGCACCAGACGGACAGCGCCGGCGGCGCGCCATGGGCGGTGAGGGCGGCGACCGCCTCCGCGACGGCGGCGGCAGATTCGACCTTGGGCAGGAGCACGGCGTCGGCGCACGAGGTCGCGGCGGCGGCGAGGTCGTCCCGGCCCCAGGGCGTGCCGGCGCCGTTGACGCGGATCACCACCTCGCGCCGGCCATAGCCGCCGGCCCGGGCCGCCGCCACCGCCTGGCTCCGCGCCTCGCCCTTTCCCACGGGGACCACCGCATCCTCGAGGTCGAACACCACGCCGTCGACGTCGAGCACCCGTGCTTTCTCCAGGGCGCGCGCGTTCGAAGCCGGCATGAAGAGGACGCTCCGGCGCGGGCGCGGAGGTCGACCGTTCAAGGGCGCACCCGCCGGGCCGGGGGCGCCGGCTCGCGCGATGGCGGCGTCACCCGCGTGTCCGGAGCCGTCCCCGGGCGAGCGCTCAGGCCGCGGCCTGGCCGGAGCCCAGACCGGCCAGGAGACGGCCGAAGCCGGTGACGCGCTCCTTGACCCCGAGCGTGCGCAGGCACGCCCAGATGCTCGACTGGTTGGACGTCACCACCGGCTTGCCCGTACGCCGCTCGATCTCGTCCACCGCCTCGACGGAGCGCCAGGCCGTGCAGGAGCACAGCAGGGCGTCGGCCTCGGGCCGGCAGGCGCGCGCCGCGAACTCGGCGATGACCGCCGGGTCCTGGTCGTTGATGCCCTGGTTGCCGGAGCGCGCGGCAACCGGCTCGGCCTCCACGTTGAGGACCTCGAACCCCATCGCCTCGAGGTACGCGCGGAGCCGCTGGTTGTTCCACTCCGGGTAGGGCGTGGCCACCGAGATGCGGCGCGCCCCGAAGGAGCGGAGCGCCTCCACCACCGACGGACTGGTCGCGACGCCGGGCACGCCGGCGGCGCGCTGGATGACGTCGAGCATCTCGCGGTCCCACCCCGGGCCCTTGTAGAAGCTGCCGGTGGTGCAGCCATAGGCGATCACGTCGACGCGCGCGGTGGCCAGGTAGCGCGCCCCGCTCTCGATCTCGGCGTTCATGCGATTCATCCCGTCCTCGCCGAGCGCGTCGTTCGTCAGCCACAGGCGCTGACCGTGCACGGTGATCCCGCGCGGGACCACCATCTGGTAGTCAGCCTCGCACGTTGTGTTCGTCGAGGGCACCATGACCCCGATCCGCTTGCGCACGCTCATCACACACACTCCTTCCGTCGGCGAGATGGCGAGCCGCTCCGGCCTTGCGCCGCACCGCGGAGCGGGCGAACCTGAGCCGCCGCCGGTATGATCCGACATCCGGGCGGCGGAAGGCAAGGGCCGGGGCGGCGCTCCCGGCGCCCGGCCCTCCTGGAGACAGCTCAGCCGAGCTCGCCCGCCACGCCGAGCTCGCGCGCGAGCCCGGGAAGCTCGTCCCGCACCACCGCGCTCAGCGGGATACCGTTGCGCCGCCGCTCGGCCGCGCGCCGGGCCTTGGGCTCGCCGGCGATCAGGACCTCCTCGACGCCGGAGACGACCTCCGAGGACTTCACCTGGTCGACGAGGCGGTCGACCCGCGCGCGGAACTCGTCGACCGGCATGAATCGCCCGGGGTCGAGGGCGAGGTAGCGCGGCGCGGATCAAGGGCACGTCCCTTGCCGGCCGCGCGGCCCGCGTGCTACGGTCGGCGCGGCGTCAACGACTCCCCGAGAGGTGCGCCGCGACCATGACCCTGACCGAGTACCGCGTGACCGCCCGCAACACGTCGGCCGCCAGCGAGAACCGCATCCACGACGACGCGGTGGCCCGCCAGTACGGCTTCCCGGGCGGCCTGGTGCCGGGCTGTAC
>DATKEI010000374.1:0-7492 GCA_035544455.1 Binatia bacterium
GGGGTGGGGGCGGGGGCTCCCTCCCCAGGACCGTATCTTCTGCGGCTCAACGAAGCGCGAACCCACCCTCTCGTGGCCCGACCGACCGCGCGAAACCGATCATGAGTCAGCGTGTCCTGGGGAGGGAGCCCCCGCCCCCGCCCCGGCGATCCCCAGCGCCCGGGTCAGCCGGGAGCAGTCACCGCTTGACGCCAACTTCCATGAGGGCGCTCAGCCCGCGGTGAAAGGTCGGCGCGCCCCCCGGGACCAGGCACGTCTCCAGGACCTCGAACAGCTCCTCGCGCGTGGCCCCGAGCCGGATCGCCCTCTCCATGTGCGCCACCAGGCCAGCCCGGTCCGCCCCTCGGAACGCGAGCAGGGCGATCGCGACGAACTCGCGCACCTTGGCCGAGACGTGCTTGCCCTCGCCCAGCCCCTGCTCGTACATGCGATTGTAGGTCTCGACGAATTCCGGGTCCTGCCGCGCCGCGAACTCCCACTCCGGGTAGATGTAGCCGCGCGCCTCCTTCATCCGGGCGATCAGCGCGTCGGCCCGCTGCCCTGCCTCCTCACGCGGTGCTGCCTGGCTCATCGCTGTCCTCCACCGAGATTCGACGGGAGCCGCTGGCCGCGCCTCCTCGCGACACGTGTACCACATCCGACCGCCCCGCGCCGCGCCGCGCCATCGCAGGTCCGGACCGGCGGAGGTCGCACCGGCGCCGCACGTTGCAGGCCGACCGCCTCCCGATCCGCGCCCGCGGCGGCGTGATACGATCGCGACCGTGCGCGACACCGGCGCCTCGGCCCAACGACGAGCCCGAGGGCGAGCTTCGCGGTACATCCGCCTCGCGAGCCTCTAGCGCCCACACCCCGTCCCGCGAGCCCGCCCCGCCCGCGATGCCCCGAGTGAACCCGACGCCGCCGTCCGACCTGCCCTCCCGGGGCGCGCTGATGGCCACCCTCTTCGCGGCCCAGGTCTGCGGGAGCACCGGCCACGCCATTGGCCTCGCCGTCGGCAGCATCATGGCGGCGAGCATCACCGGGACCAACACCTGGTCCGGCCTGCCCATCAGCATCGGGGCCCTGGGCACCGCCCTCGCCAGCTGGCCGCTGGCCCGTCTGATGGACCGCTACGGGCGCCGGCCGGGCCTCGCCCTGGGCTATGCCCTCGCGGTGGTCGGCGCCGTCCTCGGGATGATGGGCGTGGCCGCGCGCAGCTTTCCCCTCATGCTGGCCGGGATGGCGCTGTTCGGGATCGCCAGCACCTCCAACCTGCTCGCCCGCTACGCCGCCGCCGACGTGAGCTCGGGCGCCCAGCGCGGCCGCGCCATGGGCCTCATCGTGTGGGGCTCCACGATCGGCTCCATCATCGGCCCGAACCTGATGGGCCCCGCCCTGCGCGTCGGCCACTGGCTCGGGGTCGACCCCACGGCGAGCGCGTTCCTCGTCAGCGTCGCCGGCTACGGGCTGGCCGCGGTCCTCATCCAGGCGTTTCTGCGACCCGACCCCCTGGCCATCGCGCGCCAGCGGGAGGCCGCGGCCACCGACCGCCCGGCGGCCGCGGCCCGGCCGTTTTCCGCCATCCTCGGAGACCTGCGGGTGCAGATCGCGCTGGCCGCCCTCACCATCAGCCAGTTCGTCATGATCGCCACGACGTCGACCTCACCGGTGTACCTGCACGACCAGGGGCACCAGGTGGGGACGATCGGGCTCGCCGTGTCCATGCACCTTGCCGGCATGTACGTGGCCTCGCCGCTGTCGGGCTGGCTGTGCGATCGCTTCGGGCGGCTCCCGATGATCGGCCTCGGCGCCCTCGTGCTCATCGCCGCCGTCATGATGGCGGGCCTGGCCCCGGGCGCGGATCGCGCGCTCATCATCGTGGGGCTCTTCCTGAACGGGGTGGGCTGGAACCTCGCGTTCGTGGCGGGAAGCGCCCTGCTCACCGACGCCCTGACGGCGGCGGAGCGAGCATCGACGCAGGGATTCGCCGACTTGCTGATGGGGCTCATGGGCGCCATCGGCTCCGCCGCGGGCGGCATGATCCTGGGCGTGTGGGGCTTCGCGGTGCTCAACGCCGTGGGAGCCGTGCTCGCCTTCGGGCCGCTCGCCATCGCGCTGCTGCGCCGTCCGACGCTTGCCTCCCTCCGCGCCACCGAGGGCTGATGGCCGCCCGGGCGCGGCGGGGAAGGACCGAGGAGGAGTGGACATGACCGCGAAGAAGGGCACCGGTCTCCTGATGGTCTGGGCGGACGTCCCCCGCGACCGCGAGGACGATTTCAACCGCTGGTACAACGAGGAACACCTCGCCGAGCGCCTGTCCGTGCCGGGCATTCTCAGTGCCGCGCGGTACGAGGCAGTCAAGAGCGGACCGAAGCACCTCGCCTGCTACGAGCTGGAGAGCCTGGCCGTGCTCGACAGCGCCGAGTACCAGCGGCTGAAGGAGCGGCCCACGGCGTGGACCCGGCGCTCCTCGCCGGACGTCATCGGCACCACCTTCATCCGCACCGTGTACACCATGATCCACCCGGGGCAGCTGACCCCCGAGATCGCCGGCAGCGGCATGGCCCCGGCCCTGCAGATCGGCCGGATGGACGTGCCCCCGGAGATCGACGACGAGTTCAACCGCTGGTACAACACGATCTACGTCCCCAACTACGAGACGGTCCCCGGGGTGATCCGGGGACGGCGCTACCGAGCGGTGGCGGGCGCGCCGACGTATCTCACCCTGTACGAGTTCGAGCATCCCGCAGTGTCCGAGAGCGCCGCGTGGCTCGCCCAGCGCGACATCTCGCCGGTGACCCACCGCGTGCGGCCGCACATGCGGCACGCCGCCGGCTCGCCGGGCATCTGGGCCAAGACCTTCGAGCTCTGACCGGACTCGTGTGCTGAGTCAGAAATGGGCCGACAAAGCGCCGGGTGGGGTGGGGGTCCTCCCCGCGGGACACGCTCAGTCGCGGAGCGCTGCCGGCACTCAATGGGGCCACGAGATGGGTGCTGGGTGGCTTCGGCCATCCGCAGAAGATACGGTCCCGCGGGGAGGACCCCCACCCCACCCGGCGCCGCGAGTCCACGAGCTTCTGACTCGGGACACTAGCGCATCAGGCTGGGGAGCCACAGGGCGATCGCGGGAAACGCCACCAGGATGGCCAGCCGGATGACGTCGGCCAGCATGAGGCATCATGATGCCGGGGGTGCCGGCCGAGGCCACCGTGCCCGCGGCGAGCTGGTCGGAGTACCCGAACCGCTTCATCGAGGGGTAGGCCACCTTGGCCATGGTGGCCGCGGTGGCGATGGACGACCCGCAGATCCCGCCGAAGCCGGCCGAGGCCCAGACGGTGGCCATGGCCAGCCCGCCCCGGACGTGGCCGATGAAGGCGTAGGCGGCCCGGAACAGCTCCTGGGACATGCCGGCGCGCGTGACGAACGCGCCCATGAGGATGAACAGCGGCACCACGGACAGGGTGTAGTTGCCGCCCGGTCTCGTACACCTTGGTCTGGGCCATGGCAAAGGCCACCACCCAGCTCCAGTCACGCATGTAGGCGTAGCCGACGATGCCGACGATGCCCATGGCGTAGGCGATGGGCACGCGCAGGAGGACGATCAGCATCATCGCCCCCAGGCCGACCAGCCCCTCGATCACCGCCGGCCGACGGCCTTGTAGAGGTGGATCGCGGCGGTGAGCCCGATCATGATGGCCATGGCGTAGGCGCTTGCCTTCTTGACCCAGTCCTTCGTATGCGACCCCATCCGGACCGGATCCCGAGCCGGCCTTGACACGGCTCCGCCGCCCGGGGTACGAGGAGGCGGTCTGCACAACCGAGCCCCCGGCGAGGAGAGGACGATGACGTCGACCCCGAAGCTGTCCGCCAAGACCTGCGTGCCGCGGGACGAGGAATCGCCCCTGCTGCTCGGCCGTGCGTGGGTCCCGGCCGAGGCCGGCCCATCGATCATCGCGGTGCGCGGCGACCAGGCCGTCGACCTGACTCGCTCGTACCCCACGGTCAGCCACTGCCTCAACATCGCCGCACCGGCGGAGATCCGCGCCGCGATCCGGGCCGCGCCGGCCCTGGCCTCCCTGGAGGATCTCGTCGCCAACAGCTCCGAGGGGCGACGCGATCCGACCCGGCCGTGGCTCCTCGCCCCGTGCGACCTGCACGCGGTCAAGGCCAGCGGGGTCACGTTCGTCTCGAGCCTCCTCGAGCGTGTCATCGAGGAGCGCGCGCGGGGGAACCCCGCCCTCGCCGATGGCCTGCGCGGAGAGATCCAGGCGATTGTCGGGCCCGACCTGCGCGGTGTCCGGCCGGGATCTCCGGAGGCGGCCCGCGTGAAAGAGGTCCTGGTGGCCCGCGGCATGTGGTCGCAGTACCTCGAGGTCGGCATCGGGCCGGACGCCGAGCTGTTCACCAAGTGCCCGCCCATGGCCGCGGTGGGCCTGGGCGCGCGCGTCGGCATCCACCCCGCCTCGGTGTGGAGCAACCCCGAGCCCGAGCTGGTGCTCGTGATCAACCGGGCGGGCGCGATCGTCGCCGCCGCCCTGGGCAACGACGTGAACCTCCGCGACGTCGAGGGGCGGAGCGCGCTCCTGCTGGGGCGGGCCAAGGACAACAACGCCTCGTGCGCGGTCGGGCCGTTCTTCCGGCTGCTCGACGAGCAGTTCACCCTCGATCGGGTGCGCGGCCTCGGCTTCGAGACGACGGTGGAAGGCCTCGACGGCTTCCGGGTCGCCCACGCCACGCGGGTCGGTGAGATCAGCCGGGACCTGGCCGACCTCACCGCGCAGGCGATCGGCCCCTATCACCAGTACCCCGACGGCCTCGTCCTGTTCATCGGGACCATGTTCGCCCCCGTCGACGACCGCGGCGCTCCCGGCAGCGGCTTCACCCACAAGGTGGGCGACGTGGTCACGATCGCGGCGCCGGAGCTGGGGGCACTGGTCAACGAGGTGGTGACGTGCGACCAGGCCGAGCCCTGGACCTTCGGCACCGGGGCCCTGATGGCGAACCTGGCGCGGCGCGGCCTCCTCTCGGGTTGAGCCCCCGCCCGCCGCCCGCGGCACCACGCTCGACACGAACGTGCTCTCCCCGCTCCTGCGCGCCCCCTCACCCTGGCCCTCGCCCTCCGGACATTCTGATCCGGCCGGTGCCTCAACGTGACCGACCGGGAGTTGAGGGCGGCGGGACGCGCGCCTGGGGCCAGAGCGCGCCTCCGGCCGCCCTCACCCGGACGGGAATCGAGTGGTCATGGACCCGGCTACAGCCCCGCGCGCTCTCGCCAGCTCCGGATCTGCTCCGCGTGCTCCCGGTAGTGCTGGGTGCCCACACCCAGGAAGAGGTCCCGGGCCGCACCCCCCTCGGCCAGGTGCTCCGTGGGGAGCGCGCGGGCCGCAGCCATGAAGTCGCGGTGCGAGGCGGACAGCTCGTCGAGCACGTCGGCCGACTTCACGCCGGCGCGGGCCTCCACGAACTGCGCGTTCCAGGCGTCGAAGTCGTCGTAGGACACGCCCTCCGGATGCGGCGGCTGGCCGGCCCGGATGCGCGCGAGCGCGGGCAGCATCTCCCGGTGCCAGCCGGAGATGTGCACCAGGATCTCGCGCGTCCCCCACGTCCCGAGCCACACCCGGTGCATCGACGCCTCGTCGAGCCCGGCCACGGCCTTGTGCAGCTCCCCGTACGCCTCGTCCCCATCCGCCAGCAACGCGTCCCGGTCTGCCATGAGTCCCTCCTGGTTGGGGTCTGTCCCTCGGCGGTGAGACCCCGCGGGACCCCTGGCGTGAAAACGGCGGACGCCCGCGAAGCGAGCCCTCAGGTCCGCGCGTCTCCGCGCGGCGGCAGAGACGTCGCCGCGTAGGTACCGGCCATGCCGCGCGCCCCGGGCTGGTACGGGACGGGGGCGCCCGGGTTGTCGGGCGAGACCGGCAGCAGCTCGCCGTCGCGGCGGCCGAGGGCCCGGTCCACGATGGCGAGGAGCGGGTCCTTGTCGTACTGGGCGTAGAAGCCCGCGGTCAGCCGGATGGGATCGCCCGAGTAGAAGCGCACGTACTGGGCCATGCGCTGGGCAAAGCTCTCGCCCGTCACGTCCCACGCCAGCTTGAACAGGGCGACGCGCTCCTCGGCGGAGACGCCCGCCCGCCCGCGCACGTACCGATCGATGAGGGGCCGGAGCTCCGGGCTGGCGAGGTCGGCCTCGGTCGGCGCGTAGAAGAACCCGCCGGCGGCCAGCGTCTGCACGATCTCGACGAAGCGGCTGTAGATCTTGCCGGTCTGCAGATGAAAGGCGCGCAGGCCGGGCCCCCCCGGCACCCACACTCCGCCGGCGAGCTGCTGGGCCATGGCCTCCGACCCGTAGAACACGGCCCGCGCCACCTCCAGGTGGCTCAGCATCTCCCCGAGCTTCTCCTGCACGTGCAGGAAGCCGGTGATGCCGATGGCGTCGGCCACCTTCATGGCCAGGCCGCAGAAGAACTCGAGCTGGCTGAGCATGCGGGCGCCCGTCTGCACGTTGAGGAGGGCGTTGAAGTCGGCGCCGAGGGTGTTGATGATGTCGCCGCTCCCCGGGCTGCCGTCCACCAGGACGCGGTCCCAGGGGACCAGCACGTCGTCGAACACGGCGATGCAGTCCATCTCCTCGAACCGGCTCGACAGGGGGTGGTCGAAGCGCGACCGCGGCAGGGGTGACACCGTCTCGCGGCAGATGAACTTGAGCCCGGCCGTGGCCGTCGGGATGCCGAAGGCCAGGGCGTAGGCGTCGTCCCCCGGGGGCACGCCGCCGAAGGGAATGACCGCGACCTCCTCCGTGATCGGCGCCATGGTCCCCAGCATCTTCGCCCCTCGCACGACGATGCCGTCGGCCGTCTCCGCCACCCGGCCAAGGTGCAGGAAGGGGTCCTCCTGCTGGGCCGAGGTCCGGGCCCGGTCGATCTGCGGGTTGATCAGCATGTGCGTCAGGAACAGGTCGTTCTCGCGCACGTGCTCGTAGTAGCGCGTCGCGTTCGCCCCGAATCGCGCCCCGGCCCGCGCGAACCGGTCGGCCATGAGGTGCCACCCCGTGACGAACTGGTTCATGAAGTCGGGCGCCCGTCCCATGAAGCCGAAGTTGTGGTCGGCGCGCAGCTTGAAGTGCTGGCGCTTGCGCACGAGCTCCGCGCGCGTGTACGGGACGAGGAACGACGTGGAGACGGGCGCCCCGGTGGTGGGCGACGCGTAGGTCATCACCTCCCGGTAGGCGGGCTCGAGCTGCATGTCGTACTGCTCGGCGATGGCGCGAATCGGCTCGCGGAAGAGCGGCTCGGCGGTCACGTCGGCGACGCGGCGGCCCCCCAGGTACACACACGGGGCGCTCGCCTTCAGGGAATCGATGTACGCCTGTCCGCTGCGCGCTGGCATGCTGGTGGTGTCCCCTCCGCCGGAAGTGGGCGCAGGCCGTGGAGCGGCGCCCCGATCACCCTTCCAGGAAACCGGCGCTGCGTCAACCCGCGCGGCCAGCCCAGCCCCTGCGTGAACAAGAGGGCCACCC
>DATKEI010000375.1:0-5953 GCA_035544455.1 Binatia bacterium
GGGCGGGGAAGGTCTTGATGACGAGCCCTCGCGCGGCTTCGCGATCGACTCCGTTGGCGGCCATGCAGGGCGTGGCGTCCTCGAGGATGCGGTCGGGGTCGCCCCACTGCGCGTACTTCTTGTAGGTGTCCTCGAACTCGATGCCCAGCGCCCGCGCGAAGAGCGTCAGGTAGTGCTCGACCACGATCGGGCGCTCGGCCTCGAAGCGGCAAAGCTCGCGGTGGCAGCCGTGGTAGATGCCGGCCATGTGGGTGGCGCCGGCCGCCCGCGCGCGGTCGATGTCGTCGAGCACCATCTGCCGCCAGACGTCCAGGCCCAGCCCGGTCTGGAGCGCCGGCGTGCAGGTCTGTCCCCAGCGGGGGTCGGGCTCGAACTCCACCACCTCGATGCCCGGCACCGCCTCCAGCAGCCGGCGGGCCGCGGCGCCCTCGCGCCGCCGCGGCTCGCTGGCGTGGTGGTAGTGCAGGGCGACGGTGGCCTCGACCCGCCGGGCGAACGTGAACTCGCCGCGCTCCAGGCGCTCGGCCAGGAACTCGGTGGTGTGGCGCTTGGGGAACGGCAGGTCGGCCTGGAGGACGTCGTCGTAGAAGCGGATGCACGAGGGGCACCACATGACGACCTCGCGCGGCGCCATCTTCTGCAGCAGCTCGATCGTATGGTTGGCGTAGCGCTCTCCGGAGGCGACCAGGCCCTCCCGGTGGTGCTGGATGCCACAGCAGTACGTCGGCCCGCCGGCGGCGACGTAGTCGACACCGAGCCGGTCGAACACGGCCGCCGCCGTCTGCACCAGGTGCGAGGTCCGCAGCACGTTGCAGCCGAGGTACAGGACGACGTCGTGGCGCTCCCCGTCTCGCGGGGGCTTGAGCAGCCAGGAGCGCTCGTCCTTGGTCGTGAGGAGGTCGTGGGTCAGCGTGATCTCGCGGAAATACTTCGCGTAGTCGAAGCTCATGGCCGCGAGTGTACCACTTCGAGGGCGCTCCGGACTTCATGGGATCGGCGACCCGGCTCGCGTCGAGGCGACCGCTCTGGTCGTGGAAGCATCATCCCGTACCTGCTGACCGACGGCGCGCGCACGCTGGCGGAGCTGCCGTCGGACCTGTCGCTCGACGACTGGACGCAGTACGTGTGCCTGAAGGACTTCGGCTACATGCTGCCCATCGCCTCGCCGCCGCGGGCCATGGAGGTCTTCCGCGCGGAGTTCGACGCCGCGCACAAGTACGGCGGCCTCTGGATCGCGGTCTGGCACCCGTTTGTCTCCGGCCGCATGGCGCGCGCGGACGCGATCGCCGGGCTCATCGACCACATGCAGGCCGCCGGCGGCGTCTGGTTCGCCCCCCTCGAGGAGATCGCCGCCCACGTCCGCCGGGTCGTGGCCGACGGCACGTGGACGCCGCGGGTCGATCGCCTGCCCTACTACGACCGCCCGATCCCGGGCGTCCTGACCGGCAGCGGGGTGCTGCCGGGCTGATCCGCGCAGGCGAGGGCCCTCACGCGAGGTCGAGCGCCGCTCGCAGGCCGGCCTCGACGTCCCTCAGGAGGGTCGCCGGCAAGACGCCCACCCGCTCGGTGAGCTTCGCCCGGTCGAGCGTCGTGACTTGATGACAGAGCGCGACGCTCCGGACGCGAAGCCCGCTGACGCCGCTGTCCAGAATCACCGCGGTGGGGCCCCGGCCAGCTTGGGCCTGGGAGGTCGAGACTGGGACGACAATCACCGAATGCCACGTCGGGACCTCGTTGAAGCCGTCATGGGACACCACGATGACCGGCCGCCGCCCAGCCTGCTCCGCACCGGAGCGCGGCGCCAGTTCGGCCCAGTACACCTCCCCTCGCCTCACCGGCGCGGCTTCCGGGCGTGCCAGGCCTCGAGTCCGGCGCTCTCGAGCGCGGGGTCGAGATCGACCGCGCTCCCGGCGTGCTGCACGGCATAGGCCGCGATCGCCTCCCGGACGACGGCGCGCCTCTGCTCCTCCAACCACTTCTCGATCGCCTCCCGGGCGACCACGGTCGCCGGCTTGCGCAATCGCGACGCCTCGAGGCGGAGCGCCTCGTAGGTGTCTTCCGGAAGCGGGAGGTGGAAGTTCCTCAGGCTCGCTCCGCGGCGCGGCTTGGTCGTGGCTGGCTTCATGCCATTAATATATGGCCTTCCAAATGTCACATCAAGCGCCATCAGGATCGTGGATGCCCTTGGGTAGGCGGTTGCGACGGCGGTGCGGGACATGGGCGTTGTCGGGCTGTCGAACTGCCGGAGTCACAACACGGAGTGCGACCTCACGGCCGCGAGCGGCGCCGGCGGCGTTTGGTGGGGCGCCGGCCCATGCGCGCCAGCAGCTCGTCGACCGACAGGCGGCCGAGAATGCGATGCCGGCGCGCCGCGTAGTTGCCCTGGCCTCGCTCCGTCTGCATGGCGAAGCGCAAAGCCCCTGATGGGCCGAGTCCAGAGATCAGCGCGTCCCAGCTGCGGGCGCGCCAGCAGGCGCACCGGCCGGTGGCTCAGGCGTCAATCCTGTCGAGCGGCGACGATCAGCAGGGAGATCTGGACGCGCTCGCCGATGTAGGTGCCTCCGCCCTCGACGGGGGCGTTCCAGGTGACGCCGAAGTCGCCTCTCTCGACGGTGGTCTCGGCCCGGAAGGTGGCCATCATCTTCCCCGAGAACGGACTCTTCTTCTGCCCGAGGTAGCGGGCCTCCAGCGTGACCCCGCGCGACACGCCGTGGATCGTGAGGTCGCCGGCGACCTTCCAGCGGTCCGGGGCGGCCACGTCGACCCGCGTGCTCTGGAAGGTGATGGACGGGTGTTTCGCGCCTCCCAGCAGGTCGTCCTCCATGAGACGGCCCATCAGCCGCTCGTTCGTCACGTCCACGCTGGCGACGGGGATGGTGGCGGACACCGAGGACTCCCCCGGCCGGTCGGGATCGAACCGGAGCGTGCCCTCCAGCGCACGGAAGCCGGTGCGGTAGGTCGACATGCCCATGTAGTCGAGGGAGAACTCGATGCTCGAATGCACGGGGTCGAGACTCCACGTGGGAGGCGTGGTCTGCTGGGTCGCCATCGTATCCTCCTTGGTCTCCGCGGGGTGCTACGCGGTGCCGACGGCTGCCGCCCCGGACGTCCAGGCGCCTGCCCCGACCTGTTCATGAACGCGCGCTTTCCGCGTCCTGCGCGCCCCCTCACCCTTCCCTCTCCCCCTCCGGGGGCGACCGGGGGCGAGGGAACCGCACCGACTCCCTCGCCCTCGGAGAGGGAGAGGGTTGGGGTGAGGGTGGGCGTCTGGTTCAGGCATGATCCGGGCTGACTGACCGCAAGCATAGAGCATAATCGGGACGCGCGGGACACCCCTTCTCGGCAGTCCCCTCCCGCAGGCGCGAGCACGATGAGGTGCTGCCAGGCGCTGTTCGCGCCGAGGTGGTCTGTCGGGACCAGGTCGAGCGCGAACTCGCCCTTCAACTCGGCGAGCGTCTTCTCCTGGGTGCCCCGCCCGCAGGCAAAGGCGAAGAGGGTGGGCCAGGCCGACCGTCATGTTCGTCTCGACGGCGTAGAAGTGGCCATCGTCGGGCGTGAACAGGCCCGGGCCGGGGCTCTCCTTCTACTGCTTGGCCGCGACCGCGTACACGTGCACCGGGGCGGCCCGGCCGCGTAGCCGCTGCCAGCCGAGATCCTCGAGCGGGTAGGCGCCGGCGGCGTCGAGGCGATCGAGCGCGTCGCGCGAGACGACGAGCGGACTGGCGCCATATCATGTGGCCGTCGCGCGCCCCCGGCCGATGTATGGGGGTCGTTCGTGGACGGACGCTATCCGTCGCGGTGCCGCGACCGGCGGTACGGGATGTATCGGGAATTGACTCCGCTGCCGCGGCGGCGGATGCTCGATCGCGGGCCCGCATCCGTCATGGCGACGGCGGCGGGTTATGCGATCGTCGCGAGGATCGCGGCAGCGCAGGCGCGGGTCCAGGGCGTCGCGCAAGGCGCAAGGAGAGACGAGACCATGGTGACCGTCAAGGATCTGGAAGCGTTCGGCGAAGGCTGGAATCGTCACGATGTCGATTTCCTCATGACCTTCATGAGCGACGACTGCGTCTTCGAGACGACCGCGGGCAAGGAGGTCTGCGGCACGCGCTACGCCGGGCGCGAGCCGGTGCGCGAGGCGTTCGCCCGGGTGTTCAAGATCTTCCCGGATGCGCACTTCGGCAACGCGCGCCACTTCGTGGCCGGCGATCGCGGAGTGTCGGAGTGGATCTTCACGGGCACCGCCTCGGACGGCAAGAAGGTCGAGGTCAAGGGCTGCGACGTGTTCACGTTCCAGGGCGGGAAGATCGCCGTCAAGGAGTCCTTCTTCAAGAACCGCACGGCGTGAGCGGGCGCCCGGGTCCCGACACTCGACGGTAGCCGCCTCGAGCAGCGGCACCCGCGCATCGCATCCGCGGGGAGGTCGGCCCTCGGGGATCCGGATCGGCTGTATCAGCAGCGGCCCCACGAGGCCCTCGGGCAGCTCGCCGTGCCGACGATCCAGCGCCGTCATGATGCGGGCGGAGCGTGTGGCGGTGTCCCGCGGCGGATCTCGGGGCTCACGTGCTCGGGCCGGACGCCGAGGCCGACCAGGCGGGCGGGGATGCGCCGTAGCCGGGGAAAGCGCGCGAGCAACCGGGCGGCGAGGGGAGGGGCGAGCGGTCGGTCGGTCCGGAGCACGGCCGCGATGACCCGCTTCTGCACGGCCACCTGCAGGCGCTGGGTCACCCGGGTGGGCCACAGCCGCCTGCGCTGCACGCGCCGGAGGTGCTCGGTCGTGACCGATCGCGTCCGGAGGGGCGCCGCCAGGATGTTGGCGGTGGCCACGGCGTCCTGGATGGCGAGGTTGATGCCGACGCCCCCGACCGGGGACATGGCGTGGGCGGCGTCCCCGATGCAGAGGAGCCCGGGGCGGTACCACGTGGCGAGCCGGTCCACCCGCACCGTCAGCAGGCTCAGGTCCTCCCAGCGGCCGAGCTCGCGCACCTGCTCGGCCAGCATGGGCATCAGCCGGGCCACGCGATCGCGAAAGGCGGGAAGACCGGCGGCGCGGAGCCGCTCGAACGTCCCCTTGGGGATCACGTAGCCGCACTGCCAGTAGTCGCCGCGATAGATCAGGACGAAGATCTGGCCGCGGTCGAAGCGCCCCATGCTCCGGGTGGGGTGCTGGCGGCTGGCGGAGAGGCGGAACCAGAGCACGTCCATGGGCGCCCCGAGATCGTCGACCCTCAGCCCGGCCTTTGCCCTCAGCGCCGAATGCCGCCCGTCGGCGGCCACGACGAGGTCGCTGCGGATGGCGATCGGTCCCGCCGACGTGGTCGCCTCCACGCCGACCACGCGCCCCGCCTCCTCCAGGAGGCCCGTCGCCTCCGCCTGCATCATGAGCCGGAACCCGGGATAGCGGGCGCCCTCCCGGGCGAGGAAGTCCAGGAAATCCCACTGCGGCATGAAGGCGAGGAAGCGGCACCGGGTCGGCAGGTGGCGGAAGTCGGCGATCGGCACGGTGACCTCGCCGATCTGGGCTGTGAGCTCGCCCACCTCCTGGTGCGGCAGGGCGAGGAAGGCCTCGAGCCGCCCCAGCTCGTGCATGATCTCGAGCGTCGAGGGATGGATGGTGTCGCCCCGGAAGTCGCGGAGGAAATCCGCGTGCTTCTCCAGGACGGCCACCGAGACGCCGGCGCGGGCGAGGAGAAGGCCGAGCATCATGCCGGCCGGCCCGCCCCCGGCAACGCAGCACTGCACGGACGCTCCGCTGGAGCTCATGCGCCACGACCTCCTTGCTCGTCATGCCCCGGTTCGGATGTCACGTCGCGCGGGTGGGGGACGCCCGGGCGCGCCCCCCGGTATCATCACCGGCAACGACACCGGGCGACGAGAAGAGATGTCATGCCACCGAGGAACTTCGGGCGCAGCTCCGCGGTCCCGACTGCATGACCTCGACCAGGCGTGGAAG
>DATKEI010000376.1:0-29500 GCA_035544455.1 Binatia bacterium
ACGCGCGCGTTGCTCGCCGTGATGCCCTCGGCATGGTAGTACGCGTAGATGGGCCGGATGTCGAGGCCCTTGACCGGGGTGACCTCGAGGCTCGTGATGACGGTGTAGTCATCGCCGTTGAAGAAGTTCAGGTTCGCCCCCGACAGACGCCCGGACGGGCTGAGCGGGTCTCCGATGTGGGCGCCCGACAGGCGCTCCTCGATCTGCCCGTAGGTCAGATGCCATCGGACGTTGGGCGTGAAGGTCGTCACCAGGTTCATGCCCGCGAAGTCACCCGTGGCCAGCGCTCCGACCTTGTACGTGGTCGCGAAGGGCTGGGCGCCGACCCGCATCATCGAGTTGATGGGGATCATCGGAAGCGGGAACTCCACGTACAGCCACTTGACCTCGATGTTGGCCAGGACGTCGGTGTTCATGTCGAACGAGCTCGTCGCCCCGGACCCCTGTCCGGTCTGGCCGAACCCTCGCTGGATCTGGTTGTTGGTGCTGTTGTCCTGGAACCCGGTGAGACCGTAGTACGCGTCGATCTCGAGGCCGAGCACGCCCTTGGCCCGGCCGATCGCCGCGCTGATGTCGAAGCGGCCGCGCGTGCGCGCGTACCACTCCTCGTCGCGGTTGTCCGTGAAGTTGAGGTCCGTGGTGTTCTTCCCGACCGTCGTCATGTTGTCGATAAGACCGCTGATCGTCACCTGCGGGGTGGGCGGAATCTGGGCCATTGCAGCCGGCGCCACCATGCCAAGGGCGACCAATGCGGCGAGAGCAAGGAACAGCGTCCTTCTCATTACCGCCTCCTCACTAGAGGTTCACAGCGTTCGAACCCTTGATCCGGATCTCACCGATCGACGCGTTACACGCCACGACAGAACATCGAGACGCAACGAAGTCACGGCCGAGCTCTCCCCTGGCCAATCACCTCCCCGGGACGTCCCCCCTCGCGCCTCCATCTGACGGCAGCCGAGGGGTAGACAGTCCCCGCTCGAGTCGCGTGCAGCGCCACTGTGATACTCGAAGGGGTATCGCCGGGTCAAGAAAAAAGGGCCGGCCGTGGGGGCGTCGACCCGCCGTCGGCCACGCCGTGGTCCTCAGCCACCTTCTCCAAGGTTCTTCAGGGCTTCCGAGGCGGCTTGCCCGAACGGCGACGATGGCGCCATCTCGCGGGCCGACCGGAACGCGGCCTTGGCCTCCTCCCGGCGGCCCTCTCGCACCAGAACCACCCCCAGGGAGTACAGCGAACCCACTTGCTTCGGGTCGAGCTGGAGCGCCGCCTGGTAGGCCTCGGCCGCCTCCCGGAGCTTGCCCATCAGGAAATAGGCGTTCCCGAGGTTGTGGTACGCAACCTCGGGCGTCGTGTAGGTCGGGATCGCCAGGGCGCGGCGGTAGGCGGTCACGGCGTCGGCCAGTCTTCCCTGTTCAGCAGAGGACAGCCCGAGGTTGTGCTGGGCCTCGGCGAATCCCGGATCGAGCTGGACGGCCTTCTCGAGCTCGGCCTGGGCCTCGGCCGGCCGCCTGAGGTCCAGGTAGACCACGCCCAAGGCGTTGCGGTAGAGGGCGCTGTCGGGATCGAGCTCGATCGCCTGCCTCAGCGCGGACAGGCCCAGCGACACGCGCTTCTCCCCGAGGTTGTTCAGGGCTTGCTCGTAGAGGGCACGGGCATGGAGCCGGCGCACGTCCGCCTCTTTCTTCTGGGCAGACGACGAGCACGCCGCGACGAGCAGGCCGAGCGCCAGGGAGAGCGCGCCCAGCCGCCTTGACAGACCGGATCTCAAGGTGTTAGCTGAATTGATGCCCACGTACGAATACGAGTGCGACCAGTGCAAGCGGACTTTCGAGGTACGGCAGCGCATTTCCGAGCCTCCGTTGACGGCCTGCGAGCAGTGCGGAGGATCGGTTCGGCGCCTGCTGGGGCCGGCGGCCTTCATCCTCAAGGGCGAAGGCTGGTACGTGACGGACTATCCGTCCGAGTCGCGGAAGAAGGCCAAGGAAGCCGAGACCGGATCCACCAGCAAGGCGGCGACGCCCACCACATCTCCCTCCGGCGAGGGGAAGTCTAGCACGGCGGGCGGACCGGCCTCGCCCTCTCCCTCCTCCTCGAGCGGCGCGGCTGGCTCGTCGTCGTCCGCGTCGTCGGCCTCCGGCTCCTCGACCGGCGGCTCAGCAGCCAAGTCCGACTGAGCCCGGGCTGACGGCCCGGCGGCGGCGTCCTCCCGGTCTCATCCTGGCGCCCGGGCGCGACGGCGCAAGGAGCGGACGCGGACGGGGGCGCGGGGAGCCGGACTGATCGCTGCCAGTGCGCTTCCCTCTCTCACGAAGATCTCGAGGCGCCCCTGAGACCCGAGGATCGCGCCTCGAGCTCCCCTCCTGGCCTCCGAATACGCCCCGACCAGCCCGCCCACGTCCGTCCGACCAACCCTCACCTCGACGGGGCCCGGCCCGAGCCACTCGATGTCGGCCGCGCTGATCGACGTCACGAGATTGCCGAAGCGGTCGGCGCCGAGGACCGCGCCGAGGACGTCGCCGCCCGTCCTGCGGGCGCCCGGAATCGGCGCCCGGACCGGGTCCGTCACCGCGCGCCCGAGCGCCTCCAGCGCGACACCGGACGCCAGGTGGGCCGCGGCGGGCGCGAAGACGTCGCGGCCGTGGAAGGTGGCGCTGACGCGCGGGAGGCGATGCTCCGGCGACTCGATGCACACCGCCGAGAAGTCGCACGAGAGCGCAAAGGTGAAGAGGCCGTTGTCAGGCCCGACGTAGTGGTGCCCTCGCGCCTCGATCGCGATGGCGCGGCGGCTCCCGCCCACCCCGGGGTCCACCACCGCGAGGTGCACCGTCCCCGGCGGGAAGAACCGGTGGGCGGCCTCCAGGGCGAGCTGAGCCTGGAGAACGTCGTGCCGCGGGACGTCGTGAGTCAGGTCGACGATCACGGCATCGGGGCAGATGCCGAGGATGACCCCCTTCAGGACCCCGACAAACGCATCCCGGAGCCCGAAGTCGGTGGTCAGGGTGACGACGGGGCGCGGGCGGCTACCGGTCCCGGTCGACGACGAAGTCGGCGATGAGGACGAGCGTCTCCCGGTCGTCCGAGGGCGGGAATCGCCCGAGGTCCTCCTTGGCCGTCTCGGCATAGGCGTGCGCCCGCTGCAAGGAATAGTCGACCCCCTCGTACTTCACGACCAGGCGGCGGACCTCGTCGACCTCGTCGACGGTCGGGATGCGCCGCCGCAGCACCGCGTGGATGCGCTCGCGCTCGGCCGGGGCTGCGCGCTCCAGCGCCGCGATGAGGGGCAGCGTGCGCTTGCCCTCCTTGAGGTCGGCGCCCACCGCCTTGCCGAGACGCGCCTCGTCGGCCACGAAGTCGAGCGCGTCGTCGCTGATCTGAAAGGCGATCCCCACGTGCAACCCGTAGCGCGTCAACGCCTCCACCTGCTCGGCGCTCACCCCGCCCAGGAGAGCGCCGATCCGGCAGCAGGCCGAGATGAACGACGCCGTCTTCTGCGTGATGATCCGGAGGTAGTCGGCCTCGGAGAGTGTGCCACTGCGCTTGCGCTCGAGCTGGAACACCTCGGCCTCGGTCATCGAGACGGTGGCCCGGGCCAGCGTCTCCAGCACCGCGGGGTCGCCGTCCCGGACCATGAGCGCGAACGACTTCGAGTAGAGGTGATCGCCGACCAGCACCGACGCGTCGTCGCCCCAGCGCGCGTTGGCGGAGGGCTTGCCGCGGCGGAGCGGCGCCTGGTCCACCACGTCGTCGTGGATGAGGGTGGCGGTGTGCAGGAGCTCCACCACGCACCCCATCCGGACCGCCCGCGGTCCCGAGTAGCCGGCGAGGCGGGCCGCTATCAGCAGGAGGATCGGCCGGAGGCGCTTGCCGCCGGCGGCCGCGATGAACTCCCCCATCTCCCGGATGAGAGAGACGGGCGAGCCGATCTCGCTCGCGATCTCCCGCTCGACGGCAGCCAGATCACCCCCGATGTGCAGGGCAACGCGCTCCCGCAACAGGGTCTCGAGCACGGTGGCGGGCTTCACGACCGGGCGGCCAGACCGGAAGGGCTCGGCGGGCGCGTCAACGGACGACGACCCGGTCCTTGACCTTGATCTCCGCTCCCGGAGCCACGGACTGGATCTCGACCACCGAGAAGCGGTCGCGGACCTCGGTCACCTTTCCCGTCGCGACCTCCTGGTCGAGCTCTCCCAGGACCTCACCGGTGACGGGGTGGACGATCGGGATGGTGTCGCGACGGAGGCTCACGGTGCTCCCGAGCTTGACCCCGTCGCGCGCGGTGAGATCGATCACGATGCGGTCGGTGTCCACGTACAGCACGAGGCCCTTCGGGGTCCCGGTCACCGCCCCCGCACCGCCGTTCGGCGGGGGCGCCCCCGCGACCGCTCCGGCCGCCCCTCGCGCCGCCGGCGCCTCGTGCGGCGAGGCCACGTTCTGGGCCACGCGCTGGCGCGGGCTGATCTGGCCTCCGCCCGGCGGCTGACCGTACTTGGCGACGATCTCCGGCGAGGCCATGATGCTGGACTTGCCGAAGACAAGGGTCCGCATGCTCATCGGCACCTTGTCCTCCTCCACCCAGATGTACTCGGGCTCGCTCGGCACATCGCCGAACCGGGGGTTCTTGATGAGCAGCCAGCGGGGACCCGACGCCTTGATCTCGACCGACGGGTCGCCCTTGCTGGGCACGCCGACCAGCTCGCCGACACTCACGCAGCCGGTCAGCAGGACCATGCAGAGCGCGCCGCCGGCACCGAGCCGCATCAACACCGACATCGCCATCGACCGCAGAGCATAGCAGATTCCGACCATCTAATCCTGAAGCCGCGGTTCCCACGGGAACCGCGGCTCTCCCGCCGCCTCCAGTCCGCGGATGAGCGAGAGCCGTCGCGAGAAGAGCGCGCGGCCCGTCGCCGCCGAGATCCACGTGACGTCGAGGTACTGGGCGCCGCGCCGCTCCATCAGCACCGGCACGAGCCAGCCCGAGATCTCCAGTGGCCTGGCCAGGGTGACCGCCCGCTCGGGCTCCATGAAGAACTGCTCGGGCCGCGTCTGGCTGTTCAGCAGCTGGTCCTGCACGACCGAGGAGTCCACCGCCTGGAAGCGCCTGGTCTGCTCCAGCCCCAGGGCGAGCATGAACGGCACCCGTCGCAGATCGGCGCGGAGCGAGGTCAGGTCGACGACGGGAGTCACGGCGACCCGGATCCGGCCCCGCGTGATGCGCACTCCGTCCTCCGCACGCGCGGGCGTCCGCGCGTCGGCCGCGACGTACACCGCCTCGGTGAAGTCGGGGTAGACGCGCTGGACCTGCGCGTGGCCGAGGACCTCCTCGTGCCGGCCCATCGGGCGCCGGCTCAGGGGATGGCGAAACACCTCGCCCTTGCGGAAGATGGTGAGCTCCTGACCGACCTGGATCCCGTCCTTGCCAGCGAGGGCAATGAAGATCTGGTCCCCCTGGACGCCGGCCACCAGCCCCTCGATGGGCGGGAAGGCGTCGCCGATGTCCTGCACCATGAGCCCAAAGGTGGCGCCGATCTGGTCGGCGAGCCCCGCGGCCACCGGGCTGGCCGCTGTGAGGAGCCACGCCACGGCCAGAAGCGCCGTCCGGAAGCGCATGCTAGAACGCTACCGACGGCCGGTGCACGCCGAAGACGCCCCGGAGCGTGTCGCAGATCTCCCCGAGGGTCACCGACTGGCTCACCGCGGCGAGGATCAACGGCATCAGGTTGTCCCGGCCGCGGGCGGCGCGGTCGATCGCCTCGAGCGCGCGCTCCGCCGCGGCGCCGTCGCGCTCCCGGCGCAGCCGGTCGAGCCGCTCCACGGCGGCCCGGCTGAAACCGGGGTTGACCTGGAAGAGGCCGGTGAGCGCCGGCTCGTCCATGGCGAACTCGTTGACGCCGACCACGACGCGCGCCTTGGATTCCACCTCCTGCTGGTGGCGGTAGGCGGCCTCCTGGATCTCCCGCTGCATGAACGCGATGGCGTTGACCGCGCCACCCATGCCATCGATCTTGGCCACGTAGGCCTCGGCCTCCTCCTCGATGCGGCGAGTCAAGTGCTCCACCATGTAGGAGCCGCCGAGCGGGTCGGCGCTGTCGGCCACCCCCGACTCGTGGCCGAGGATCTGCTGGGTGCGCAGGGCAACCCTCACCGCGTGCTCACTGGGCAGGGCCAGCGCCTCGTCCATCGAGTTCGTGTGCAGCGACTGGCAGCCCCCCAGCACCGCGGCCAGCGCCTGGACGGTCACGCGCACGATGTTGTTCTCCGGCTGCTGGGCCGTCAGGGTGCTGCCCGCCGTCTGGGCGTGGAACCTCAGCATGAGCGACCGCGGGTCGGCGGCCCCGAAGCGATCCCGCATCAGGCGGGCCCAGAGGCGGCGAGCCGCGCGGAACTTGGCGACCTCCTCGAGGAGGTTGTTGTGCGCGTTGAAGAAGAACGAGAGCTGGGGCGCAAACTCGTCGACGGCCAGCCCCGCCTCGACCGCGGCCGCCACGTAGGCGATCCCGTTGGCGAGGGTGAAGGCCACCTCCTGCGCGGCGGTGCTGCCGGCCTCCCGCAGGTGGTAGCCCGAGATGGAGATGGTGTTCCAGCGGGGCACGCGGTCCTTGCAGAACGCGAAGAGGTCGGTGATGAGGCGCATCGAGGGGCCGGGCGGGTAGATGTACGTCCCGCGGGCGATGTACTCCTTCAGGATGTCGTTCTGGACCGTGCCGGAGAGGCGGTCGGCGGGCACCCCATGGCGCTCCCCCACCGCGACGTAGAGTGCGAGCAGGATGGCCGCGGTCGCGTTGATCGTCATGGAGGTGGAGACGCGATCCAGGGGAATCCCGGCAAACAGGTCCTCCATGTCGGCCAGGCTGGAGATGGCCACGCCGACCTTGCCGGCCTCGCTCCGGGCGAGATCGTGGTCCGCGTCGTACCCCATCTGCGTCGGCAGGTCGAAGGCCACGCTGAGCCCGGTCTGGCCCTGCCCCAGGAGATAGTGGTAGCGGCGATTGGTCTCGGCCGCCGAGCCGAAGCCCGCATACTGGCGCATGGTCCAGAAGCGCCCCCGGTACATCGTCGGCTGCACGCCCCGGGTGAAGGGGAACGCCCCCGGGAAGCCGGAGTCGCGCACATAGTCGAGCCCCGCCGTGCTGGCCGGGGTGTAGAGCCGCTCGACGGGCGCGCCGCTGGAGTCCGCGAACAGGCTGGGGCGCTCGGGGGATCGGCGAAGCGCGGGCTTGACCTCGCGCTCCTCCCACGAGCGCCGGGCCTCCTCGATGCGTCCTGAATCCTCGGGGGTCATGTCCGGCCGTGTCATGGCGTCCTCTGTCCATCCCGAGAACCGGGCGCCGGGGCCTCGATGCGCCGGGAGGCCCTCACAGCGGGAGGTTCCCATGCTTCTTCGGCGGGTTGTGATCGCGCTTGGTGTGCAGCACCTCGAGCGCCTGGATCAGCTTCCGCCGGGTGTCGCGAGGCTCGATCACCTCGTCCACGTACCCACGCTCTGCGGCGGCGTACGGGTTGGCGAGCTTGTCGCGGTACTCGCGGATCTTCTCGACCTTCAGGGCGGCGGGGTCGGTCGCCGTCTCCATCTCGCGCCGGTACAGGATGTTCACGGCGGCATCCGGACCCATCACCGCGATCTCCGCCGTGGGATAGGCGAGGTTGACGTCGCCGCGGATGTGCTTCGAGGACATGACGCAGTAGGCGCCGCCGTAGGCCTTCCGCGTGATCACCGTGAGCTTGGGCACGGTGGCCTCGCAGTAGGCGTAGAGGAGCTTGGCCCCGTGCTTGATGATGCCGCCGAACTCCTGGGCGGTCCCGGGCAGGAACCCCGGGACATCCTCGAAGGTCACCAGCGGGATGTTGAAGCAGTCGCAGAAGCGGACAAACCGCGCGCCCTTGAGCGATGCCCCGATGTCGAGGCACCCGGCCAGGTGCGCGGGCTGGTTGGCCACGACGCCGACGGGCCGGCCGTTCAGCCGCCCGAAGCCGATCACCAGGTTGGGGGCGTAGTCCGCCTGCACCTCGAAGAAGTACCGGTCGTCGACCACCGCGCGCACCACGTCCTTGATGTCATAGGGCTTGTTCGGCTGGTCGGGGACCGCGGTCTGCAGCTCCTCGTCACCGCGATCCGGGGGGTCGGTCGTGGGCCGGAGCGGCGGGTCCTCGAGGTTGTTCTGGGGCAGGAAAGTCATCAGCTCGCGCATCAGGGCCAGGCACTCGTCCTCGTTCTCGGCCGCGAAGTGGGCCACCCCGGACACGCTTCCGTGGGTCTGGGCCCCGCCCAAATCCTCGAACGAGACCTCCTCGTGGGTGACCGCCTTGATGACGTCGGGGCCCGTCACGAACATGTACGACGAGTGCTTCACCATGAAGATGAAGTCCGTGATCGCCGGCGAGTACACCGCCCCGCCCGCGCAGGGACCCATGATGGCGGAGATCTGTGGCACCACGCCCGACGCCAGCGTGTTCCGCAGGAAGATGTCCGCGTAGCCGGCCAGGGATATCACGCCCTCCTGGATGCGGGCCCCTCCGGAGTCGTTCAGCCCGATGATCGGGACTCCGGCCTTCAGGGCGAGGTCCATGATCTTGCAGATCTTCCTCGCGTAGGTCTCGGACAGCGACCCGCCGAAGACCGTGAAGTCCTGGGCGAAGACGAAGGCCGGGCGCCCATGGATCCGGCCCGAGCCGGTCACGACCCCGTCGCCGGGGATGCGCTGGGCGTCCATCCCGAAGTCGTGGGACTGGTGGACGACCAGGCGGTCGATCTCGGCGAAGGTGCCCTTGTCGACGAGCCCCTCGAGGCGCTCGCGCGCCGTCTTCTTGCCGGCGCGGTGCTGCCGCTCGATGCGCTCGGCTCCGCCCCCGAGCTCGGCGGCGCGGTTCCGGCGGCGCAGCTCCTCGATGCGATCTTCGAGCGGCATGACAGGAGGACTCCTTCAGGATTGTCGGCGCGGGACTGACGAACCTGCGGGCAGTATAGATGAGCGGGGCGGAAAGTCAATGAAGCCAAGGGCTTCGACGAAACTTCGATTGACTCCCGGACCGGGTCGGCATACGCTGACGACCCATGACCCCATTCGGCCAGGCGGTGGTTCTCATCTGCGTCGTGGCGCTCACGGCGGCGCTGGTCGCGGCCCTCCTCGCCCTGCGCCGTGTCTTCACGCGGGCAGAGGCGGTGCTGGCGGTCGTCGAGCACGATCTCGGGCCGCTCACCACACAGGTCGGCGCGCTCTCCGAGGACGCGCGCACGCTCACCCGCGAGGCCACCGTCACCCTGGAGCGGGCCGGCGTGGTGATCAGGCGCGCCGAGGAGGTCACCGGCCGCATCTCGACGCTGATCGGCGCCGTCAACACGTTGACGAGAGCGGGCCAGGTCGCGGGCCTGGCCGCAGGGCTCAGGAAGGGCGCGAGCGTGTTCGCCGCCCGGCTCAGGAACAAGCACCACGAGCGAGGACAAGACCATGGCAGAGCAACGGGGCAGTGACTCCACCGCGGGGTATCTGGGCTGGTTCTTCCTGGGGGGGCTGGCTGGCGCCGCCGCCGCGCTCCTCCTGACGCCCAAGACGGGCCGGGAAACGCGAGATCTCCTCGCCGAGCAGGGCGCTGAGCTCCTCAAGAAGGCCCAGGAAGCTACGGGCACAGCGCAAGACCGGACGGGCGACGTCCTCGAGAAGGGCCGGGACTATGTCCAGGAGCAGGCGGATCGGCTCCGGTCCGCCTTCGACGCTGGCCGCTCGGCCATGCGGGAGGAAATGGACAGAGGCGAAAGCGCCTGACGGCGGCGCGGCGAGCCCCGCGCCATCGGCCCGGGGCCGGGCAGGGGCTCGGCCTCGCTGCGCCGGGCCTCGACCCTCTCGTCCCCGTGGATCAGGATCATGAACTTCATCTCGCCCTCCCAGGGGATCGGCGGGTCGGTGCCCGCCTCCCACCCATACGACGATCGGAGGGCGGCGGGATCGACGCGCTTCAGCCGGGGATCCGGGTGATCCGGGCCCCGAGCCCCTGCAGCTTGCCCTCGATGTTCTCGTAGCCCCGTTCGATCTGCTCGATGGAGCGGATGACGGTGCGGCCCTCGGCGCAGAGGGCGGCGATCAGGAGCGCAATGCCGGCCCGGATGTCGGGACTCGGGATCCCCGCCGGCTCTCCCCGGAGTCGGGCTGGCCCCTGGACCAGGGCGCGGTGGGGGTCGCAGAGCACGACGCGCGCTCCCATTCCGATCAGGCGATCGACGAAGAACATTCGGCTCTCGTACATCTTCTCGTGGAACAGCACCGCCCCGCTCGCCTGAGTGGCGGCCACCACGGCCACGCTCATGAGGTCGGCGGGGAAGGCCGGCCACGGGCCATCGTCCACGCGCGGTATGGCATCGCCGAGATCGCTCTGGATCTCGAGGGGTTGCCCGGGCGCCACGACGAGGTCCTGGCCGACGACCTCGGCCACGATGCCGAGCCGCCGGAGGACGGACAGCGTCATGCGCAGATCCTCGGCCCGCACGCCCTGGATCACCACGTCGCCGTTGGTGATCGCGGCGAGGACCAGGAAGCTCCCGATCTCCATGAAGTCCGGGCCGATGGCGAAGTCGGCCCCCCCGAGGCTGCTCCCGCCGTGGATGACCAGAAGATTCGAGCCCACGCCCTCGATCCGAGCGCCCATGGTTGCGAGCAGGGCGCACAGGTCCTGCACGTGGGGTTCCGAGGCGGCGTTGCGGAGCACGGTGGTGCCCTCGGCGAGGACGGCGGCCAGGACGACGTTCTCGGTGGCGGTGACGCTGGCCTCGTCGAGCAAGATGTCATGCCCCCGGAGCCGCGGCGAGGAGAGCACCAGGTCCTGGGCCCGGTACTCGAGGGCGGCGCTCAGGCCCTGCAGCCCGACGACATGGGTGTCGATCCGGCGCCGGCCGATGCGGTCGCCCCCGGAGTGACCGAACTCGGCGCGGCCCTCACGGGCGAGCAAGGGACCCATCAGGACCAGCGCCCCGCGGATTCTCCGCAGCAGGTCGGGATCGGGGCGGGTGCTCCGGAGGGTGCGCGCCTGCAAGGTCACCGTGTGCGAGTCGTGCCGGGACACGGCGACGCCGAGGCCCTCCACGATCGCGAGCATCGTGCGGACGTCGTCGATGGCGGGCAGATTGCGGAGCGTGATGGGCTTGTCCGTGAGCAGGGCGGCGGCGATGGCGGGAAACGCCGCGTTCTTGTTGCCGCCGGGGCGGACCGTGCCCTTGAGTGCGGCCCGTCCCTCGATGACGAACTCGGCCATGGATGGCTAGCGCCGGAAGTCCGCGCGACCCGGCAGGATCCGGTCGGCGATGAGGTTGCGCATCATCTCGACGGTGCCGCCGCCGATCGCGAACATCCGGGCGTCGCGCACCATGCGCTCGAGGGGCAGCGCGCGCCCGTACCCGGCGGCGCCGTGGATCTGCAGCGCCTGGTTCGTGATCTCCTGCGCGGCCTCCGCCGCGAAGGTCTTGGCCTTGGCCGCCTCCAGCGGGTCGGGGAACCCCGTTCCGGCCCGGGCCGCGGCGCGGTACACGAGGAGCCTGGCCGCGTCCAGCGCGATTGCCATGTCCGCGAGCTTCCAGCGGATCCCCTGGAAATCTCCGATCGGGCGGCCGAACTGCCGCCGCTCCGCGGCATGGGAGACGGCCAGCTCGAACGCGCCCTGGGCCAGCCCGAGCGCCACCGTGGCTGCCCCGACGCGCTGGCCATTGTAGGCCTGCATGAGCTTCTTGAACCCGTCCGGAGGCCCGACCAGCACGCTCTCGCTCGCCACGTGGCACCGGTCGAAGTGCAGGCGGCCCTCCGGGATGCCGCGAAGACCCATGGTGCGGTCGCGCGCGCCGATGGTGAAGCCCGGAGCGTCCCGCTCGATGAGCACGCCGCCGATCCCTCCGGCCCCCGGCGCGCTTCCCATGCGGCAGTACACGAGGTAGAGCCGGGAGGTGCCGGCCCCGGTGATCCACCGCTTCTCGCCGGTCACGGCGAAACCACCCGGGGTCTCGTCGGCCCGGGTCACGAGATCCGTCGCCGCCGAGCCGGCCTCGGGCTCGGTGATGGCGATGGCCGGCTTCTCGCCGTCGAGCACCCACGGGAAGTACCGGCGCTTCTGCGCCTCCGTCCCGTAGGCGCCGAGGGCCCCGACGACGCCGAGGTTGCCCTCGACGACGATGCGCGCCGTCACGCCGCACGCGCGGGCCACCTGCTCGACGACCAGCACCGCGTCCAGCACCGTCCCCCCTGCGCCACCGTAGGCCGCCGGGATGGTGAGTCCCATGAAGCGGGCCTGGACCAGGTCCTTGACGTTGTCCCAGGGGTACTCCTCGGCGGTGTCCCAGCGGGCCGCCCGTTCCCGGAACACGGAGTCGGCCAGGTCCCGGGCGCGCGCGCGGAGAGCCTCCTGGGCGGGCGTGAGGTCGAAGTTCACCGCCGTGCTCCTCGAAGCCCGGGCGCGGGCACGGGGCTCGTGTGCTGAGTTAGAAATGGGCCGACAAAGCGCCAGGCGCGGTGGGGGCCCTCCCCGCGGGACACGCTGAGTCGCGGAGCGCTGCCGGCCCGCACTGGGGCCACGAGATGGGGGGCCCCGAGATGGGTGGGGGGTGGCTCCGGCGATCCGCAGAAGACACGGTCCCGCGGGGAGGACCCCCACCCCACCCGGCGCCGCGAGTTCACGAACGTCTGACTCGGGACACTAGATGTGGATCGCGTGGCCGAGAGCGGCCAGGGTCGCCTCCAGGGCGGCCTCGGACAGCGTCGGGTGCGCGTGAATCGTGTGCATGAACTCCTCGAGCGTGGCCTCGAGCGTGCGGCCCACGGCGAACTCGTGGATGATCTCCGTGGCCTCGGCCCCGACGATGTGGACACCCAGAATCTCACCGGTGCCCTTGTCGGCCACGATCTTGAGGAAGCCCTCCGTGTCGCCCAGGGCCACCGCCTTGCCGTTCGCCGTGAACGGGAACTTGCCGACGGCGACCTGCCGGCCGCCGCCCGCCGCCTTCGCCTCGCTCAGGCCGATGGACGCCACCTGCGGCCGGCAGTATGTGCACGACGGCACGTTGCCGTAGTCAACCGGGCGCGGGGCGCGGCCCGCGATGGCCTCCGCCGCGACCACCCCTTCGGCCGAGGCCTTGTGGGCGAGGAGCTGGCGGCCCGCCATGTCGCCGACCGCGTAGATGCCAGGCACGCTGGTCTCCATGGTGGGCGACACCGTCACGAACCCGCGGTCCGTGACCACCCCGAGCGCTTCCAGACCAAGCCCGCGGAGGCGGGCCGCCCGCCCCACCGCCATCAGCACCTGTTCGACCTCGATGCGCTCCGCCTTGCCCTCGGCCTCGATCTCCACCAGGACACCGTCGCTCCCCGGGGTGACCTTCTGAACCTTGACCCCCGTCCGCACGGTGATGTCCCGCCGGCCAAAGAGGCGGGCCATCAGCGTCGAGACCTCCTCGTCCTCCAGCGGGAGCGCTCGAGGGAGGGCCTCGAGGACGGTCACCCGGGTACCATAGGCGCTATACACGTCCGAGAACTCCATGCCCACCGCCCCCGCTCCGACCACGGCGAGAGACGCCGGCCGTGATTCGCTGCGGACGGCCCCGTTGGAGGAGATCACCCGCTTCTCGTCGATGGCCACCCCCGGGATCGAGCGGGGCTCCGATCCCGTGGCCAGGATGACGCTCTTCGCCTCCACGGTCTCGATGCCCCCGGCGCCCTTGACCTCCACGACGTTCCTCGCCTTCAGGGAGCCGACGCCGGGGACGAGGGTGATCTTGTTCTTGCGGAAAAGGAAGTCCACGCCCTTGGCCATCCGGTCGGCCACCCGACGCGAGCGCTGGATGGCGTGGGCGTAGTCCGCCTCCCATGGCCCCGCCGTGATGCCGAACTCCTCCGCCCGCTGGAACAGGCCGACGACCTCGGCGTTCCGGAGGAGGGCCTTGGTGGGGATGCATCCCCAGTTGAGGCACACGCCACCCGGGCGATCGTCCTCGACAGCGGCCACGGTCAGCCCGAGCTGGGCGCAGCGAATGGCCGCGACGTACCCTCCGGGGCCGGTACCGACCACCGCGACGTCAACCTTCTGCACGCCCATCGCGCCCGCCTACACGAGCAGGCGGAGGGGCTCCTCGAGGAGCCGCTTCGCATCCTGAAGGAACCGCGCCGCGTAGGCCCCGTCGGTCACCCGATGGTCGCAGGAGATCGTCAGCTTCATGCGGTGGCCAACGGCGAGGGCTCCGTCCACCACCACGGGCTTCTCGAGGATCGAACCCACGGCGAGGATGCCCCCTTCGGGTGGGTTGATGATCGCCGAGAACTCCTCCACGTCGAACATGCCGAGGTTCGAGATGGAGAAGGTGGCCCCGGAGATCTCCGGAGCCCGCAGCCGCCCGGCCCGGGCCCGCTCCGCGAGGTCCCGGACTTCCCGGGCGATCTGGAGCAGCGGCTTGGCGTCGCAGTCGCGAAGCACCGGGGTGATCAGCCCGTCGTCCAACGCGACCGCGATCCCGATGTGGGCGCGGTGGTGGACGCGGATGGACTGCCCCTGGAAGGACGCGTTGACCCGCGGGTAGCGGAGCAGGGCCAGAGCGCAGGCCTTGACGATCATGTCGGTAAAAGACACCTTCGCGCTGCCCTCGAGGGCGTTCAGATCGGCGCGGAGGGTGGCCGCCCGGTCCATGGCGACCTCGGAGGTCACGTAGAAGTGCGGCACCGGGCCCTTGGACTGGGGCAGGCGCTTGGCGATGACGGCGCGCATCGGTGTGAGGGCGACGTCCTCGAACTCCGCCTCGGCCCGGGGCGGGATGGAGAAGGTCGGGCGGGTGGGAGCGGCCCCCGGCGCCGCAGCGCCAGGACCGGCCGCGGTCGCGCCCTCCACGTCGCGGCGCACGATGCGACCTCCCGGACCGCTGCCCTGGACCAGGCGGAGATCCACCCCCGACTGCGCCGCGATCTTCTTCGCGAGCGGCGACGCCTTGATACGGCCGGCGGCGGCCGGGGCCGCTGGAGCCTCGGCGAGGGGCTGGGAGTCCTCGGGAGCCGGCGCCGGACTCACCGGGACGACGTCCGTGGTCGCCGGCGTCGACGTGTACGTCTCGGCGGCGGGGAGAGGTGATGCGGCGGCGGGCCCCGCGGGGGCGTCAGGTGCCGGGCCCTGGCCCTCCCCGGCGGCGGCGGCGACGGAGCCACCGCTCGCCAGCGCTCCCGCGATGTCCTCCGATGGGTCGGCAATCACCCCGATCAGCTCGCCGACGGGGGTCTGGGCGCCGGGTCCGGCCACGATCTTCCGGAGGACGCCGGACCCGAACGCCTCGATCTCGACGTTGGCCTTGTCGGTCTCGATCTCGGCGATGGCGTCCCCGTCCTTGACCGCGTCCCCCTCGTTCTTCAGCCACTGGATGACCTTGCCAGTCTCCATGGCCTCCGACAGCTTGGGCATCAGGACCTTGGTGATCATAGGTTCAGGACCTTGCGAATCGCCGCGGCGATCTTGGCCCGCGAGGGGGTCTTGAGCAGCTCGAGATTGCGGGCGTAGGGCATGGGTGCGTTCTCACCCGTCACGCGCTCGACCGGCGCGTCCAGGTCGTCGAAGGCCTCCTCGGTGATCTCGGAGGCGATCTCCGATCCCATGCCGGCGAACCCGGCCCCGGCCTCGACCACGACCGCGCGGTGGGTCTTCCGCACCGAGCCCACGATCGTCCCGATGTCCATGGGCCGGAGGGTGCGGGGGTCGACGATCTCGACCGAGATCCCCTCCTTGGCGAGCTCCTCGGCCACCTCGAGACTCCGGTACATCATGCCCATGTAGGCGACGACGGTGACGTCCGTCCCCTCGCGCCGCACCGCCGCCTGCCCGAGGGGGATGGTGAACTCGGGGTCCTCCGGCACCTCGCCCTTGACCGCGTAGAGCGTCTCGGCCTCGATGAAGATGACCGGGTTGTCGTCGCGGATGGCCGACTTGAGGAGCCCCTTGGCGTCCGCCGGGGTGGAGGGCCGCACCACCTTGAGCCCGGGCACGTGGTAGAAGTACACCTCCATGCTCTGCGAGTGCTGGGCGGCGAGCTGCGCGGCCGGCCCCCCCGGCCCGCGCACGACGAGGGGGATGTTGTACTGCCCTCCGGACATGTACAGCATCTTCGCCGCCGAGTTCACGATCTGGTCGAGGGCCAGAATGGCGAAGTTGAACGTCATCATCTCGACCACCGGCCGCAGGCCGGACATGGCCGCCCCGATCCCGACCCCCGTGAACCCCGACTCGCAGATCGGCGTGTCCACCACCCGCGTGGGTCCGAACTCCTTGAGGAGGCCCTGCGTGACCTTGTAGGCCCCGTCGTACAGCCCCACTTCCTCACCGATCACGAAGACGCGCGGATCCCGCCGCATCTCCTCCCGCAGCGCCAGGTTCAGGGCCTCCCGATAGGTCATCACCGCCACCGCCGCATCCTCCTTCCCGGGCCCCGTACCGGCCCGGGCCCTAGTCCTTGTAGACGTCCGTGTGCAGCCATTCGGCCGGCGGTTCGGGCGAGGCCTCGGCGAAGGCCACCGCCTCGTCCACGATGTCGTAGGCGTCCTTCTCGAAACCCTTCAAGTCGGCCTCGGTGACGAGGCCGGCGCGCAGGCATCGCTCGGAGAGGATGACGATCGGATCGCGCTGCTTCTCCCGCTCCACCTCGTCCTTGGTGCGGTAGACCGCGCCGGCCGGGTCGCGCATGGAGTGGCCGCGGAAGCGGTAGGTCCGCGCCTCGATCAGGGCGGGGACCTTGTCCCGGCGCGCCCGCTCCACCGCGCGCCCCACACACTCCCGCACGCTGAGGACGTCCATGCCGTCCACCGACTCGCCATGCATCCTGTAGCTCTCGGCGAAGCGCCAGACCTCGGTCTGGGCGAGGGCGCGATCGATGGCGGTACCCATGGCATAGCGGTTGTTCTCGCAGATGAAGATGACGGGCAGCTTCCACAGGGCGGCGAGGTTCATGGATTCGTGGAACTCGCCCTGGGGGACGGCGCCTTCTCCGAAGTAGCACAGCACCACCTGGTCCCCGCCCTCGTACTTGATGGCGAAGCCGACGCCGGCGGCCACCGGCAGGTGCGCCCCCACGATGGCGTGACCCCCCAGGAAGTTGACGCTCCTGTCGAAGAGGTGCATCGACCCGCCCTTGCCCTTGCAGAGGCCGTCGCGGCGACCGAACAGCTCGGCCATCATGCGCCGGGGGTCCGACCCCTTGGCCAGGCAGTGGCCGTGTTCGCGGTACGACGAGATGGCGTAGTCGTCAGCGCGCACCACGGAGCTGGCGCCGACCGCCACCGCCTCCTGGCCGATGCAGAGATGGAGGAAGCCCCCGATCTTTCCGTGGGCGTACATCTCGGCCGCCTTCTCCTCGAACCGGCGGATGAGCCACATCTGGCTCAGGAGCTGATTGGCCAGCTCGCCGTCGAGTCGAGCGGCGGGTTGCGCGATCTTGGTCTGGGCCATGTGCATGCCTCCGTCAGATTCGATGCTCGCCTCGCCCCGGGCGCGGCAACCACCACTCAGGCTGAGATGCTACCACCGCATGAGGTTGAGCTCGTCGACGGAGAGCCGGCGCCGCGTGCGGAAGATCAGCACGATGATGGCGAGACCGACCGCGACCTCGGCCGCCGCCACCGCCATCACGAAGAGCGCGATGGCCTGGCCGGCGGGGGTTCCGTGCCGCTGGCCGAAGGTCACCAGGGCGAGGTTGGCCGCGTTCAGCATGAGCTCGATGGACATGAAGATCACCAGAGGATTCCGCCGGATGAGGACACCGGTCACCCCGATGGCGAACAGCACGGCGGAGAGGGCCACGTACCAGGAGTCGGCGACCATGGCTAGGACGGCCGGCCCTTGGTGAGGGCCATCACGCCGACCAGCGCGGCGAGGAGCAGCACCGAGGTCACCTCGAACGGCAGCATGTAGTCCGTGAGCAGGGCGCGGTACAGGGGCTCGAGACCCATGCGCGGCTCCGGCCGGGCCGCGGGCGCCGAGAGGAGCCGGGAGGTGAGGATGAGGCCCAGCTCGATGAGCAGCAGCCCGGCCAGGGGAACGGCGAGCCATCGCTGCGCTCGCAGGGGGTCCGGTCCTGTCTCGTCCTTGCCGGGGATCAGCACCATCATGGCGAACACGAAGAGGACGACGATGGCCCCGGCATAGACCACGACCTGCACCACGGCCAGGAACTCGGCCCGCATCAGGAGATAGAAGACGGCGAGGGTGGCGAGGTTCGCCACCAGGAACAGGGCCCCGTGGATGGCGTTCGTCCGCAGCACCACCCCGCAGGCGGAGAGGATCGCGATGGCCGCCAGCACCGCGAACACGCCGGCGTTCATCGCGCGCCGTGACGGTCGGCCGGGATGGGCACCGGCGAGGTCGGGGTGCCGTCCGGGCGGGCCTGGTCCAGCGCCAGGAGCGCTTCCTTCGTGTAGATCATCGCGCCTCGGCTGTAGGCGGAGAACTCCAGGATGCCGGTGTCCATCCGGATGGCGTCCTCCGGGCAGGCCTCCACGCAGTATCCGCAGAAGACGCACTTGCCGAGGTCGATGTCGAAGCGCTCCGGCACCTTCTCGATCTCGGGGTTGGGGTGCTCGGTGGCGACGATGTAAATGCAATGGGCGGGGCACACCGTCTCGCACATCATGCACGCCACGCAGCGGGGCGAGCCGTCCTCGCGCCGGACGAGCCGGTGCAGGGTGCGCAGCCGGGGCGAATAGGGGCGCCGCTCCTCGGGGTACTGGATGGTGACAGCGCCCCGAGCCCCCTTGACGCCGAGCGCGTGCTGGGTGTGGCGCCACATGTTGCCGAGGAAGTGGCCGAGGGTCAGGGCCAGGCCCCCCAGCACCTCGACGAGATAGAGCCGCTGGCGGAAGCTCAGGTGCCCATCCTCGGAGACGGGCTGGATGCGAGGAGTCCGGTCGGGTGGCGCCATGGTGGCCTCTCAGCCTCCGATCGCCAGGAGCACGAGGCCCGTGACGACGATGTTCAGCACGGACAGGGGAAGCAGGCCGAGCCAGCCCAGCCGCATGACCTGGTCGTAGCGGAAGCGCGGAAGCGTCCAGCGGATCAGCATGAGGAAGAAGATCATCACCGAGACCTTGAGCAGGAAGGCGATCACCTGGAGGACGACGACCATGAGATGCGGCAGGTCGACCGCCGCCCCCCACGGGAACACGAACCCTCCGGCCTGGAGGTACGGGACTTGCCAGCCACCCAGGAAGAGCGCGGTGGTCATCCCCGCGATCACAACCGTCTCCAGGAAGTCGGCCATGGCGAACATGCCGAACTTCATGCCGCTGTACTCGATGAAGTAGCCGATGATCTCCGACTCCCCTTCCGGGGTGTCGAAGGGGATGCGCTTGGTGGCGGCGATCCCGGCGGTCAGGAAGATGACGAAGGCCAGGGGCTGGGTGAGGATACCCCAGGCCGGGATCCACCCGCCGAACAGGTGCGGGAGCAGGGGCTGGCCCTGGCCGCGGGTGATGTCCTGCATGTTGAGCGAGCCGTACACCATGATCACGCCCATGATGGACGCGCCGATGGCGATCTCGGCCGAGATCATCAGGGCCGCCGCCCGCTGCCCGCCGAGGAGCGCGTAGTTATTGCCCGACGCCCAGCCGGCCATCATGAGCCCGTACACGCCCATCGACAGCATGGCGAGCACGTAGAGGATCCCCACGTTCAGCGTCACCGCCTGTAGCTCGATCTCGCGCCCACCCACCATCAGGCGGTCCCCGAACGGAATCGACGCGAAGGCCACGAGGGCGAAGAACACCGACACGAACGGCGCCCACTGGAACAAGACGCGATCCGCCCGGGCCGGCATGAAGTCTTCCTTGGTGAGCATCTTGATGGCATCGGCGAGCGGATGGAGCAACCCGAGGATCCGGATCCCGAAGATCGAGGCCCGGTTGGCGCCGATCCGATCCTGCATGATGGCGGACTGCTTCCGCTCCACCCAGGTGAGGATGCCGCCCATGTTCAAAACCACGAGCATGACGAAGACCACCGGGCCGAGGGCGGCCAGGAGATCGCCGACGACGCCGCTCATACCGGATCGGCCACGAGCTGCCCCCCGTCCCCGACGCTCCGGTAGGAGAGCCCGGCGAACGCGGGGACGGTGGCGGCGAGCTGCCGGAACACGTGCTCCGCCCGCCCGGCCAGGAAGAGGGGCTCGGCCACCCCGAGGTCCCGACCCAGCCGCACGAGGATGTCCCAGTCGGGGAGCGCCTCGCCCACGGGCGGCAGCGCCGTCCGGAAGCGCTGGACGCGCCCCTGGAAGTTCGTGAAGGTTCCCTCGCGCTCCGCATAGGCCGCGCTCGGGAGCACGAGATGGGCGCGGCCCGCCGCGTCGCCGCCCGTCGGCCCCTGGAAGACCAGCGTCTCGGCGCCGGCGAGGGCGGCCCGGACGTCCGCGGCCGGCCAGGCCGAGGACAGGAGATCGTGGTGGAGCACCCACAGCAGCGTGATCCGCTTCTCGGCAGCGGCGGCGAGAATCCCGCGCCCGTCGAGCCCGCCGGGCGGCGGGGCGAGCCCGATCACCTCGGCACCGCGCCGGTTCGGGTTCTTGTCGGCCCGGATCAAGAAGTCGTCCTCGTCTCCCGGCTCGTGCGGGGGCACGTCGAAGTCGCGCTGGGTCACCCCCAGGTGGTCCGCGATCCGCCGGAGGACGAACAGGTCCTCGTTCGAGAGCTGGGGCGAGGCCAGGATGCCGATCTCCTCCGGGCGGCGGCGGCGCAGGGCATCGGCGAGGGCGGCCAGCACACTCTCCCAGGTCGCCTCCACCTGCCGCTCGCCCTCCCGGCGCCGCGGCGTGGTGAGCCGGCGATCGTCGTCCATCCACTTGAAGCCGTAGCGCCCGGCGTCGCAGATCCACCACCGGTTGACCTCGGGGTTCTGGCGCGGCTTGATGCGGGCGATGCGCCGACCCTGGTTGTGGTGGGTGCGGCGCTGGCTGGTGTGGAGCTCGATGTTGCAGCCGCGCGCGCAGCCGTTGCAGATCGACTTGGCGGTGTCGAGATACCAGACCCGCACCTGGAACCGGAAGTCGCGATCGGTGAGGGCGCCGACCGGGCAGATGTCGATCACGTTGCCCGAGTACTTGTTGTCGAGGACGGTGCCGGGGAACAGGCCGATCTCGGAGTGGTCGCCTCGGTTGAAGATGCCCAGCTCGCCCGTCCCCGTGATCTCGTCGCAGTACCGCACGCAGCGCGAACAGAGGATGCACCGCTCGGCGTCGAGGATCACGTGGGGGCCGATCGGCACCGCCTTCGGCTTGTGGACCTTCTCGTCGGTCATCCGGGGGTCGTAGAGCCCGTGCTTCATGTAGTAGATCTGCAGGTAGCACTCGCCGGCCTGGTCGCACACCGGGCAGTCGAGCGGGTGATTGACCAGGTGCCACTCCATGACGGACCGGCGGGTCTCCCGCACCCGCTCGGTCTCGGTGCTGACTACCATCCCGTCAGTGGCCACCGTGTTGCAGGCGATCTGGGGCTTGGGGAACTTCTCGATGTCGACCATGCACAGCCGGCACTGCCCGACGATCGACAGACCGGGGTGATAGCAGTAGTGCGGGACCTCGACGCCGACGAGCTGAGCGGCCTCGATCAGGTTGGTGCCCGCGGGCACCTCGATCTCCTTGCCGTTGATGGTGAGCCTAGGCATGGGCCCCCGTCCGGATCATGGCCTCGAACTCCTCGCGAAACTTCTCGACGAAGCTGATGTAGGGCCCGACGGCGCCGTCGTAGAACGCGCAGATCGTGGTTCCCCCCGCCCGGCGGGACACGTCGAGGATGGTGTCGAGATCCTCCTTGCGGCCCCGGCCCTCCACGATGCGGCACGCCATCTTGTGGATCCAGCCCGTGGTCTCCCGGCACGGCGTGCACTGGCCGCAGGACTCGTGGGCGTAGAAGCGGGTCAGCACCATGAAGGCCTCGGGCATCGACACCGTGTCGTCCATCACGATCACCCCGGCGGAGCCGATCATCGAGCCCTTCTTCTGCAGGCTGTCGGGGTCCATGCCGACGTCGATCTCGTCCGCGGTGAGGACCGCCGAGGAGGAACCCCCGGGGATCACCGCCTTGAGCCGGCGGCCATTGGCAATGCCCCCGCAGTGCTCGTAGATGAGCGCCCGGAGCATCACTCCCGCCGGCGCCTCCACGATGCCCGGCTTCACCACGTGCCCGGACATCGAGTAGATGCGGGTGCCGCCCTGGGTCTTGGTGCCCAGGGAGGCGAACCACTCCGCGCCCCGCGCGATGATGTGGGGCACGCAGGAGATCGTCTCCACGTTGTTCACGATGGTCGGGTGACCGAAGGCCCCCTTCACCGCCGGGAACGGCGGCTTGATCTTGGGCCAGCCTTTCTTGCCCTCCAGGGACGACAGGAGCCCGGTCTCCTCCCCGCAGATGTAGGCCCCGGCCCCGCGGTGGATGATGATGTCGAAGTTCGCGCCCGAGCCCTGGATGTCCGTGCCGAGCAGACCCGCCGCGTACGCTTCCCGCACGGCTTCGCTGAAGATCCGCCACGGCTCCACGTACTCCCCCCGGATATAGACGAAGCCGAGCTCGGAGCCGATGGCCCGGGCCGCGATCAGCATCCCCTCGATCAGCCCGTGCGGGTTCTTCTCCAGGAGGTAACGGTCCTTGAACGTGCCGGGCTCGCCCTCGTCGGCGTTGATCACCAGGTACTTCGGGGCGGTCGATCCCTTCGGGACGAATCCCCACTTCACGCCGGTGGGAAACGCGGCGCCCCCGAGCCCGCGGAGGTTGGACTTCTTGACCTCCTCGGTGATGGCGGCCGGCTCCATGCCCAGGGCTTTCGGCCAGGCCGTGTAGCCGCCGGTCTCCCGATACCCGCCAAGGGTGTGGCAGTCGGGCCGCTCGAAGTTCCGGGTGAGAATCATCTCCGCCATCAGGTGAGGCCCTCCAGGATCCGGTCCACCTTCGCCGACGTGAGCAGGCCCTCGTAGCGGTCGTCCACCTGCATCATGGGCGCCTGCTCGCACGCGCACAGGCACTCGACGGCGAGCAGCGTCGCCTTGCCGTCGGGAGTGGTCTCCCCCACCTGGATGCCCAGCCGCCGCGTGAGGTGGTCGAGGATGCCCTTGGCCCCGAGCAGATGGCACGACAGGTTGTGGCAGACGGCGAGCACGTGGCGGCCCTTGGGCGCGCGGAAGAACATGGTGTAGAACGTCACGACCTCGTGGACGTGGGAGGCCGGGAGGTCGAAGAGGCCGGCCACGTACTCTTCCACCTCCAGGGACACATGGCCAAACGCGTCCTGGGCCAGATGCAGCACCGGGAGCAGCGCGCCGCGCTTGTCGGGATACAGCCCCTGCAGGCGGCGAACCTCGGCGAGCTGGGCGTCCGTGAACTCGGGGTGATCGGTCATGGGTCGGTCCTCGCCTCGGCGCGCTCGTCGCCTGCGGCTCCTCGGCCGCGCCTCGGCTCGAGAATCATCTATCCAGCTCGCCGCCGATCATGTTGACGGAGCCGAACGTCGGGATGATGTCGGCGACCATCTCGCCCTCGATCATGCGGGGCAAGGCGGCCACCGGCGGCAGGCACGGCGGGCGGCAGCGGACCCGGTAGGGCCGATCGCTTCCGTCCGAGACCACGTAGAAGCCCAGCTCGCCGTTCGCGCCCTCCACCGCCACGTACGCCTCGCCGGCGGGAGGCCGGATACCATAGCCGTCCATCACGAGCATGAAGTGGTTCATCAGGCCCTCGATCGATCCGTAGGTCGTCTCCTTGGGCGGAAGGGTCACGCGCTTGTCGCCGCTGTCCATCCGCGCGTGGGCGGCCCGGTCCTGACCCAGAAGATTCGGCGACAGCTTGATGGGCACCAGGAGCAGCCCCTCCGTCTTGCCTTGCTTGCCGCGGTCCACGTAGGCGGCGGGATCGATGGCCCGCCCCTCCCAGTCCACCTGGATCGAGCCGCCGGGCAACCCCTCGAGCGCCTGCTCCGCGATGCGCATGGACTGCTCCATCTCGGCCATGCGCACGAGGTAGCGGTCGTAGTTGTCTCCGTTCTTGCCGAGCGGGATCTCGAAGTCGATCTTGCTGTAGGCCCAGTAGGGCTGGGCCCGGCGAATGTCGTAGGCGACCCCGGCCGCCCGCAGCAGCGGTCCGGTGATGCCCCACGCCACCGTCTCCGCGGCGGACAGCACCCCCACCCCGACCATCCGGTCCATGAATATCCGGTTCCTGGTGACGAGGCTGTGGACCTCCTCCAGCACCTGGCGGGTCTCGCCGAACGCCTTCTTCACCTTGAGGTCGAATCCGGGCGGCAGATCCGCCCGCACCCCGCCGACGCGCCCGTAGGAGATGGTCAGGCGCGCCCCCGTCACGTCCTCGACCAGCTCCCACAGAAATTCGCGGGCCTTGATCATGTAGAGGAAGACGGTGAAGGCGCCGAGCTCCATGGCCGAGGCGCCCACGCAGGTGAGATGGTCGCAGATCCGGGAGATCTCGCTCATGATCACGCGGACATACTTGCAGCGCTCGGTGATGTCAATACCCAGGAGCTTCTCCACCGCCGAGCAGTATCCGAAGTTGTTGATGAGGGGCGAGACGTAGTTGAGCCGGTCCGTGAAGGGGATGGCGTTGTTGTAGGGGCCCGCCTCGCAGTCCTTCTCGAAGGCGCGGTGCAGATAGCCGATCTCCATGTCGGCCTTGACCACGACCTCGCCGTCCAGCTCCGCCACGATCCGGATGATCCCGTGCATGGCGGGGTGAGCGGGACCCATGTTCACCTGGACGTTGTGGGGGCCGCCGCCCGTCCCCGCGCCCTCCCCCAGGAACAGCTCGCGGGTCACGCGCTCGGCCATGGCTAGACCTTGGGCCCGATCAGCGGCTGGCGCCGGTCGATCGGGTAGTCCTTGCGCAGCGGGTGCCCCACGAACTCCTCGTACATGAGGAGGCGGCGCAGGTCGGGATGCCCCGCGAACCGTATGCCGAACATGTCCCACACCTCGCGCTCCAGCCAGTTGGCGATGGGCCAGAGGCCGGTCGCCGTCGGCACCACCGCGTCGTCCTCCTCCACCTGGGTCTTGAGCCGGACCCGGTGGTTGTGGGGGACGGAATAGAGATGGTAGACGACCTCGAAGCGCGGCCCGTCCTCGCGGCCCGGGAAGCGGAGGTAGTCGACGGCGGTGATGTCCACCAGCAGGTCGAACCGGAGGTCCGCGGTGTCCCGGCAGATGGCGAGGGCCTCCGGGACGGCCTCGCGGGTCAGCACCGCCGTGTGGTCGCCCCCCTGGGCGTGGGTGTGGAGCACACGGGCGCCGAGGCGCTCGCGGAGCCGGGCGAGGATCGCGTCTCCGTCCATAGGGGGGCCTCAGTCTCCCGGGTCGTGTTCCGGTGTCGTGGCCACCGCGGCGCGCCGGCGGCGTTGCCGGCGCTCAGAACCGCTGGGTGCCGGTGGCGATCTTCTCCTGGAGCTTCATCAGCCCGTCGATCACGCTCTCGGGTCGGGGCGGGCAGCCGGGGATGTACACGTCCACGGGGATGATGGTGTCGATGCCCTGCACGGTGGCGTAGTTGTTGTAGAAGCCGCCCGTGCACGTGCACACGCCGAATGCCACCACCCACTTGGGTTCGCACATCTGGTCGTACACGCGCTTGAGGACCGGCGCCATCTTGTGGCTGATGGTGCCCACCACGAAGAGCACGTCGGCCTGGCGCGGGGAGAAGCGCGGGAGGCCGGCCCCGAAGCGGTCGACGTCGTAGTGCGAGCAGGCGGTCGCCATGTACTCCATGCCGCAGCATGCCGTCACGAATGGGTACTGGAAGATCGAGAACTTCCGGGCCCAGCCAATCGCATCGTCGAGCTTCGACGTGAAGAACGCGCCTACTCCCATTCGAGGCCTCGCTTCTTCCAGATGTACAGGAACCCCAGCATGATCAGGCCGAGGAAGACCATCATCTCGACCAGCCCAGCCCACCCGAGCGAGCGGTAGAGCACCGCCCAGGGCCAGAAAAACATGAGCTCGATGTCGAAGATGATGAAGAAGATCGCGATGGTCGAGAACTTGATGGCGATTCGCCCCTCCGCGATCATGAAGGGGTCCTTGCCGCACTCGAATGGCTCGAGCTTGACCGGAGTCGGGCGCCGAGGGGCGATGAGCGCGGGAATCCCGAGGAGGAGGCCACCCACCCCGGCCGCTATCGCGAACACCATGATGATCGAGATGTGCTCCACGGCTAGGACCTCTCCGCTCTCGGCATGGCCAGGGAATCAACCTGGCGCCTGGCATGGTACGAGGAGCGGACCAGGGGCCCGGCCTCGACATGGGCGAACTCCATGGCGTGCCCGGCCGCGGCCAGCTCCGCGAACTCCTCCGGGGCATAGTAGCGCGCGACGGGCAGGTGGTGCGTGGACGGGCGCAGATACTGCCCCAGGGTCAGGACGTTCACGTCCGCCGCCCGCAGATCCCGCATCGTCGCCAGGAGCTCGTCGCGCTCCTCCCCGAGGCCGAGGATGATCCCCGACTTGGTCAGGAGGCCCGGAGCCGCCGCGCGGGCCCGACGGAACAGCTCGAGCGTCCGCTCGTAGCGGCCCCCGTGGCGGGCGACCGTGTAGAGGCGCGGCACCGTCTCCGTGTTGTGGTTCAGGACGTCGGGGCGAGCCTCGACCACGGTGGCGAGCGCGGTAGCACTGCCCTGGAAGTCCGGAATCAGGAGCTCGATCCGACACCCCGGGGCTTCCCGGCGCACGGCGCCCACCGTGGCCGCGAACACGGCCGCCCCGCCGTCGGCGAGATCGTCCCGGTTCACCGAGGTGATGACCACGTGCTCGAGCCCGAGGGCGCGGACGGCGCGACCGACGCGCTCCGGCTCTTCCCGGTCCTCCCACACGGGCTTGCCGTGGGCAACGGCGCAGTAGCCACAGTTCCTGGTGCAGACGTCGCCCATGATCATGAAGGTGGCAGTGAGATCCTCCCAGCACTCGCCGATGTTCGGGCAGTGGGCCTCCTCGCAGACCGAGTGGAGGTTCCACTCCCGCATGAGTCCCTTCAGGCGCACGTAGCCGGGCCCGCCGGGCGCGCGGACCCGCAGCCACCGCGGCTTGGGAGACGCTGGGGGCGGCGATGCCTGGAGGAGGGGGAGCGAAATTCCCATAAATGCTTGTCCTTACGGCGCTCGGGCTGCATTATGGCATAGCTTTCACAAGGCGCCAAGAGACCGCCGCAGCAGATGCTACCCGACCCCCTGTTCTTCCGGGACCTGGCCTATGTCTTCGCCGCGGCAGTGGTGGGCGGCGGGCTGGCCTGGCTCGCCCGCCAGCCGCTGATCCTGGGGTACGTCCTCGGCGGGCTGATGGTGAGCCCGCTCACCCCGGGCCCGGCGGTGTCCGACCTGCATACCTTCGAGCTGTTCGCCGAGATCGGCGTCATCCTCCTGATGTTCACCATCGGCATCGAGTTCTCGCTGAAGGACCTCCTGCGCGTGAAGTGGGTCGCTCTCGGCGGCGGCCCCCTCGGTATCGTCCTGTCGGTCGTCCTGGGCCTCGCCGTGGCGGCAGTCGCCGGGTGGCCCCCGCTCCAGGGCGTCATGATCGGCATCGTGATCTCCGTGGCCAGCACCATGGTCCTGGCCCGGCTGCTGCTCGACCGCGGCGAGCTCCACACCGGCCACGGACGGGTCATGATCGGCATCACCCTGGTCGAGGACCTCGCGGTGGTGGTCCTCACCGTGCTGGTGCCAGCCCTCGGGTCGCTCGAGCCGGGCCGGCTCCTCGCCGTCGCTGTGGCGATCGGCAAGTCCCTCGCCATCCTGGCCCCGGTGGCTTACCTGGCGGCCAAGGTCGTCCCCGCGCTCATGACGCGGGTGGTCCGCACTCATAACGACGAGCTCTTCCTGCTCGTGGCCCTCGCCGTGGGGCTGGGCACGGCGGCGCTCACCCAGGCGGCCGGACTCTCGCTCGCCGCCGGTGCGTTCCTGGCCGGCCTCGTCATCAGCGAGTCCGACTACGCCCACGAGACCCTGGCCCGCCTCCTCTCCCTGCGCGACGTCTTCGTCGCCCTCTTCTTCGTGACCATCGGAACCCTGATCGATCCCCAGACCGTGCTCGACCACTGGCCCCTGCTCACCACCATCGTGGGCATGGTCGTGGTGGGAAAGCTCGCCATCTGGACCATCGTGGTCGTTCTCTTCGGCTACGGATGGAGCACGGCGCTGCTGGTCGGAGTCGGCCTCACCCAGATCGGCGAGTTCTCGTTCATCCTCGTCCAGATCGCCCATACCGCCGGCCACGTCGGCAAGGACGTGTACAACGCGACCCTGGCCGCCTCCCTCATCACGATCCTGATCAACGCCGTGCTCATCCGTGGGGCGGCGCGGCTTCTCGGCCGCTTCCAGCGCCCGGCGCGCGAGCGGGCGGCCGCCGCCGTCGCCGACCCCGGCGAGCGCCGCGATCACATCGTCCTCTGCGGATTCGGGCGCGTGGGGAGCGCAGTGGGCGATGCCCTCGACACCTTCCGCCTCCCGTATGTCGTCGTCGAGAACGACCTGGACGTCGTGCGGGCCCTCCGCGCGCGCGGAGTGACCTGCCTGTACGGCGACGCCAGCCACCACAAGCTGCTGGAGGCGGCTCACGCGCCGGCGGCGGCCATGGTGGTGGTCACCCTGCCGGAGATGGAGTGGGCCCGTCTCGCCGTCCGCGCCGCCCGCGCCCTCAATCCGTCGGCGCCGATCCTGGCGCGGGCCGACGCCCGGGAGGGACAAGCGCTTCTCCGCGAGGCGGGGGCGACCGAGATCGTCCAGCCGGAGTTCGAGGCCGGCCTCACGCTGATCCGGCACTCCCTGACGCGGCTCGGCTTGCCGCGCGACCGGGTGCTCGCCTATCTGGAGCGCTTCCGCGATGCTCGCGAGACCGGGCGGGCCGGGGACATTCCGGGGTTCGAGACGTTGCCCCGGGTGACGGTGATCGAGGTCGGGGCCTCCGACCTCGCCGATCAGTCACTGCGCGAGGCGCATATCCGCGAGCGATTCGGGGTCACCGTTGTGGCCATCACGCGCGCCGACGGCGACGTCGTGCAGAACCCTCCCGCCGACACGATCGTCCGGGCCGGCGACCGCCTGCACGCCTTCGGGCGGCCCGAGCAACTCGCGGCATTCAGCCGCTGGGCCGAGGGAGGCCCAGCCCTGGACCCGGCCTCCGGCCAGCCATTCGCCAACCGCCCCTGACCCGTCCCTGGGTTCCGCCGCGCCGCCGGGGTGCCCAGCACCGGGCAGCCCCCCCGCTGTCGGTCCGCAGCCAGGTGTCGTGGGCCCGGGATCCCGGGCCCACGATCATCAGGTCACTCGCCAGAGGGCCGTCAGGTCGCTGGAGGACGCCGCGCCGGAACGCGCGCTCCTCCGGCGGGAGGCGTCGTACCGGATCCCTTCGAGTCGTGCCGACAAAGCGCCGGGCGGGGTGGGGGCCCTCCCCGCGGGACACGCCTGTAACGCGGGAGCGCTGCCGGCACTCGATGGGGCCACGAGATGGGTGGTGGGTGGCTTCGGCAATCCGCAGAAGATA
>DATKEI010000377.1:0-15137 GCA_035544455.1 Binatia bacterium
CGCCGGGCGGGGTGGGGGTCCTCCCCGCGGGACACGCTGAGTGGCGGAGCGTCGCCGGCACTCAATGGGGCCACGAGATGGGTGGTGGGTGGCTTCGGCGATCCGCAGAAGATACGGTCCCGCGGAGAGGGCCCCCACCCCGCCCGGCGCCGTGAGTCAACGAACTCGACTCGGGACACTAGAGGGCGAGGTCGGGCACGGCGTTCATGGTCAGCGGCGCCCGCTCTCCCGCGACCAGGCGGTCGTGCCCGGCGGCGGCGATCATCGCCGCGTTATCGGTGCAGAGCGCCCGCGCCGGCACGGACAGCCTGAAGCCGCACTCGTCGGACTCGGCCTGGAGCGCCGCTCGCAGCGCGGTGTTGGCGGCGACGCCGCCGGTGAGGACCAGGCGCGAGACGCCGGCCAGAAGGGCCGCGCGCACGGTCCGCCGCACCAGCATCTTCACCGCCGTGGCCTGGAACGACGCGGCGACATCCGCCACCTCGGCGGGGGCGAGGGGGCCGCGGCGCTTGACGTGCAGCGACACCGCGGTCTTGATGCCGCTGAACGAGAAGTCGGTCGAGCCGTCGCTCATGTTGGCCGTGGGAAAGGCGATGGCCTTCGGGTCCCCCTCCCGGGCGGCGCGCTCGATGGCGGGACCGCCCGGATACCCCAGGCCCAGGAGCTTGGCCACCTTGTCGAACGCCTCGCCGGCAGCGTCGTCCCTCGTCTGGCCGAGCCGCTGGTAGCGGCGCACGTGCTCCGCGAGGTAGAGCGCGGTGTGCCCTCCGGAGACGACGAGGGCGAGGAAGGGCGGGGCCAGGTCGGGGTCCTGGAGGAAGGCCGCGTAGATGTGGCCCTCCAGGTGGTTCACGCCGACGAGGGGCAGGCCCTCGGCATAGGCCAGCGACTTGGCCACCGCGCAGCCGATCAGGAGCGAACCGACGAGCCCCGGCCCCTGGGTGACGGCGATGCCGTCGAGATCCTTGAGCCGGAGGCGGGCCTGGTCGAGGGCCCCACGGACCACGGGCAAGATCGACTCGAGATGGCGGCGCGAGGCCAGCTCGGGGACCACGCCTCCGTAGGGCGCGTGGACGGCGTCCTGCGAGGCGACGACGCTGCCGAGGATCGTGCGGCCGTCGACCACGGCGGCCGCCGTCTCGTCGCACGAGGTCTCGATGCCGAGCACGATCATCGGCGCCGCCCCCGTTCCGTCACCGCGCGAGGTGCGAGGCCGGGACGAGTCGCACACCCTGCGCCTCCCAGCGCGGGATGTACTCGCGCAACAGCCGCGCGGTGAGCGGATGGCCGTGGGCGATGACGACCACCTCGCCGCGCCGGGCGGCGAGGCGCCCGACCTCCTCCCAGCGCCGGCGGTCGCCGCCCTCGCCGTCCAGGTGGTCGATGAGCAGGTGGCGGCGCGCGACGCGCAGGCCGAGGCGCCGCGCCTGCTCGTGCCCAACCGAGAGATTGCTCGTCATGGCATCCACGAAGAATAGCCGCCGCCCTCTCAGCGGCTCGAGGGCGGCTCGCATTCGCTCTCCGTCCTCGCTCAGGCGCGAGCCCATGTGGTTGGTCACGCCGGCCGCGGTGGGGAATGCCGCCAGGTGCTGCCCGACTAGCCGGGCAATCTCCGCGGGTGTCATGGCCATCGTGGCCGCCCCCGGACCCGGGTCGAGCTCCGGGAAGCGGTAGGGCTCCATCGGCAGGTCGAGCAGGACTTCCATGCCGACCCGGGCCGCTTCCGCCGCCATCCACCTCGAGAGCGGCAGCCCGGGAAGCACCGCCACCGACAGCGGACGGCCGACATCGCGAAGCGCGTCGAACACGTCGCGCCGGCCGCCGAGATCGTCGACGATCACGGCCACGCGGGGCCCCGACAGGTCAGCGGGAGGCCGAGGGCTCCGCAGGCGGGGCCGGGCCTCCGGCCCGCCGGCCGCGCGCCCCGCCCATGGCAACGTGAACAGGCTCGCCTCCCCCTGGCGAGCTTGCCACTGGTCCAGGCCCACCACCGCGACGAGCAGCACGGCGATGAACCCGAACAGCCAGGCCCACGCACACCGGGGCACCGCTCACCCGGCCCCGCCGAGAGGCGGCCGCGGCCTCAGCGGCTCTGCAACTGCGCCTGCTGCCCGACGGGCGCTCCCGGGCGGGTCTTCTCCATGATCTTCATGGCCTTGAGCAGATCGAGCGCCCGCTGCAGCTGCGGATCTCGCTTGAGCTCTTCCCTGATGTCCGTGGTGGGCGGCGGCGGCGGCTTCGGAGCCTCGCCGGCCGGGATCGGCGCCGGCTTTGGCATCTCCACGATGATGTCCGGCGTGACGCCCTTGCCGTGGATGCTCCGGCCCTTGGGGGTGAAGTACTTCGCCGTCGTCAGCCGGAGGCCGGAGCCGTCCGTGAGCGGGATGATGGTCTGCACCGAACCCTTCCCGAAGGTGGTGGTGCCGATCACGACCGCCCGCCCCCAGTCCTGAAGAGCGCCCGCCACGATCTCGGATGCCGACGCGCTGCCCTGGTTCACGAGCACGACCATGGGGAACTGGGTGTAGCTCTTCTTGGTCTGCCCCTGGAAGCGCATGTTCTGATTCCGGACCCGGCCCTCCGTGTAGACGATCAGCTTGCCCGGCTCCAGGAACTTCTCCGCCACGTCGACCGACGAGGTGAGCAGGCCGCCCGGATTGTTGCGCAGGTCGAGGACGAGCCCCGCGAGCTTCCCATCCTTCGCGTAGTTCTCGAGGATGGTGTCCATGTCGCTGGCCGTCTGCTCCTGGAACTGGCGGAGGCGGATGTAGTCGATCCCCGGCTCGAGCTCCTGGGTCTTCACCGACTGCACCCGGATCTGCTCGCGAATGATGTCGAGATCCTTCGGCTCGGTCCAGCCCTCGCGCATGATGCTGATGGTGATCTTGGTGCCGGGCTTGCCCCGCATGCGCTTGACCGCGTCGGCCAGCTGCATGTCCTTGGTGAGCATGCCCTCGATCTTGACGATCCGGTCGCCGGAGACGATGCCCGCCCGGTACGCCGGCGTGCCCTCGATGGGGGCCACCACGGTCAGGACGTCGTCCCGCAGGGTGATCTCGATGCCGAGGCCGCCGAAGCTCCCGCTCGTCTCGACCTGCATCTCGCGGTACATCTCCGGGTCGAGGAACGAGGAGTGCGGGTCGAGGCCCCTCAGCGTTCCGCGGATCGCGCCGTAGATGATGTCCTTCGGCGGGAGCTCGTCGACGTACTGGCTCTGGATGATCGACAGCACCTCGGTGAACAGCTTGAGGTTCTCGTAGGCGGCCGTCGACGCATTGTCCTTGGCGGCTCCGCCGCCTCTCAGCGACAACGTCAGGACAAGCAGCAGGGTGGAGACGACGGCAACCTTCCGCAACTGCCTGATCGGACTCATGTGAGCGATCCTCCTCGGGTCCCGTTCACCCGCGGGGTCGAAGCCACTGCGCGGGATCCTGCGGCTTGCCCTGGTGCCGCACCTCGAAGTACAGGCGCGGTCCCTGCAGCGAGCCCGTCTCCCCTACCGTCCCGATGGTCTGCCCCTGCTTGACCTCATCGCCCTCTGTCACCTGGAACTCGGCGGCGTGGGCGTACAGCGTGAAGTAGTCGCCTCCATGGTCCACGATGATGAGATTGCCATAGCCACGGAACCACCCCGTATACACCACGTGCCCGGGGTAGACGGCCGCGATCGCCGTACCCTCGGGCACGACGATGTCGATCCCGCTGCGGAACGTCCTTGTCCCGAAGCGAGGATGCACCTGAGCCCCGAACTCGCCCACCACCTGGCCATCGACCGGCCACCCCAGGCGCCCGCGCAATCCGCCGAAGCCATGCGCCGACGCTCCCTCCGACGGGGTCGTCCGGGGCTTGGCCGGCGCCGGAGCCCTGGCCGCCGCGCGCCGTTGCTCGGCCTGCCGTAGCTCGGCCTGCCGTTGCTTGGCCTGGAGGTCCCGGATGAAGGCCTCGAGACGCCGCGACGCATCCGACAACTCCCCCACCGCGCGGTCGTGATAGGCCCGCTGGTCCTTGACCTTGGCCAGCAGCACCCGGCGGCGCGCCGCATCGAGACCGGCCTTGGCCCGCTCGGCCTCGGCCTCGGCGCGAAGAGCGGCGAGCTTGCGCTCCTGAGCCTGCTGGCGGTCCTGGCGCTCGGCGAGCCCGTCCGAGGTCCTACGATACTCTTGAATGTAGCGAGCGTCCACCGTGGCCAGCGTGGTGAGGTGCCGTAGTCTGATGGCCTGGTCGAGCGGGTCCTCCCGGCTGAGGAGCGCGGGCAGTGCTCCCCCCTGGACCTGGAGCTTGTAGAGCGCCTCGAGTCTGCGACCCAGGGCCTCCTCCTGCCCGGTTCGCCGGGTCTCCAGGCGGCGGATCTCCCCCCGCAGCTCGGCGATCCCCTCCTGCGCCTGCCGCACCTTGCGGTCCAGAATGGCCACCTGCCGGCGCTTCTGGATCAACCCCCGGTCGATCCGCTCGAGCGCGGACAGAAGGCCAGCTTCCCGGCGGCGGGCCGCCGCGGCCTTCGCCCGCTCCTCGCGGAGCTGCTTCCGGGTCTGCTGCAAGGCGCGCTCCTTCTCGGTCATCTGGGCGCCCGGCCTCTTCTGGGCCATGGCCGGCCCCACCGGCCCCGCCAGGGCTTCAGCGAGCAGGCCGGCGCCCGCGATGAGGACTGCGAGCCGCCCGAGCCTCATGTGCCGCACCTGCCCATCACCATCGCTCCGGCCGGCCCTTGGCGAGGAGACCGCCCAGCGCGCCGAGTGTGGCCCCGCCCAGAAGGAGCGCCGCCATCTCCCGCGGGCCGAAGAAGGCGGCGTGCGGCAACCCGAGCGTCACGGTGAGCAGGGGCTCGAGGCGCGGCATGACCAGCGCGTAGACGGCGCCCAGCGCGGCCAGGGCGAGCACGGCGCCCCCCAGGCCCTGCACGGTGCCCTGGAGCAACAGGGGCAGGCGGATCACTCGCTCGCTCGCTCCGACCAGGCGCATGACCTCGATCTCCTGGCGCCGGACATGAAGCACGAGGGTCGTGGCAGTCGTCACCGTCAGGATCGCGGCCAGGGCGAACACGCCACCGACCGCCAGGCCGATGATGCGCAGCAGGCGCTGCCAGCGCGCCAGGCTCTCCACCCATTCCGCCCCGCCCTGGACCTCCTCCACCTCGGGCAGTGCGGTCAGCCGGTCGGCGAGATCGCGGGCGCCGTCCGGGGTGGCGTGGCCCGGGTCGGGCGTGATCTCCACCGAGGCCGGCAGCGGGTTCCGGGGAAGCTGGTCGACCACGTCCGCCTGGGCGCCGAGCGAGCGGCGGAGCGAGGTGAGGGCCTCGGCCTTGGACACGTACCGCACGCGCTGGACGCCGTCGAGCCCCTCCACCTTGCCCACGAGCTCGTCCACCGCATCCGATCCGGGCTCGGCCCTCAAGTAGGCCACGAGGCGCACCTGGTCGCGCCAGAGGTGCACGGCCCGGCCCAGATTGAGGGAGAGGAGCCAGAAGCAGCCCAGGGCGGCCAGCGAGATGGCGATGAGGAGCACCGCGGTGAGGCCGACGCGGCCTATCCGGCGCAGGTCGCGCATGGCCTCGCCGATCAGGAACGCGAGCACGGACCGCTCCGCCGCCGCGACCCGTCCGTCATTCGTCGCGGACCAGGCGGCCACCGGTGAGGGTGAGGGTACGGCGCTTGATCTGGGCGAACCGCCCACTCTGGTGGGTGGCCAGGAGCACCGTCGTGCCCCGCGTCCAGATGTCCCTCAGGAGATCCACGATCTCGGCGGCCATGCCGTCGTCCAGACTGCCGGTGGGCTCGTCGGCGAGGAGCAGGGCCGGCGACTTCACGATGGCCCGGGCCAGCGAGACGCGCTGGGCCTCCCCCTGGGAGAGCTGGGCCGGATAGGATTGGGCGCGCGCGGACAGCCCCACCGCCTTCAAGGCGGCGAAGGCGCGCGGCGTGATCTCCCGCCGCGGGGTGGCGAGGACGCGAAGCACGAAGGCCACGTTCTCGAAGACGGTCCGGCGGGGCAGGAGCTTCGCATCCTGGAAGACGATGCCGATGGCGCGGCGCAGCGGTGGGATCTGGCCACGGCGGAGATCGCTCACCGGGAAGCCCGCCACCTCGATCTCTCCCTCGGTCGGCCACTCGTCGCGATACAGGAGGCGAAGCAGCGTGGTCTTGCCCGCCCCGCTCGGGCCGGACAGCACCGCGAACTCGCCCTTGTCGAGAGTGAATGACACGTCGTTCAAGGCGGGAATCCGGGCGGACCCCACCCCGTAGACCTTCGACACGTGGTGGAGCCGGATCATGGGCGCCACCATTCTACCGGACGGTCTCAGCCGCTCGGAAGTTTCTCCCGGAGGAGCTGGTGGACCACGGCGGGGCTGGCCTTGCCCTGGGTGGCCTTCATCACCTGGCCGACGAGGAACCCCAGGGCCGCCGCCTTGCCGCCCCGGTAGTCCTCGACGACCTTGGCGTGGTCGGCAAGCACCCGATCGACCACGGCGCCGAGCGCGCCGGCGTCGGCGACCTGGGTGAGGCCCTCGCGCTCGACGATGGTGGCGGCGGCCTCGCCCGACCGGGACATCTTGTCGAACACGTCCTTGGCGATCTTGCCCGAGATGGTGCCGTCGTCGACGAGCCGGAGGAGCCCGGCGAGCCGGCCCGGGGCGACGGATGCCGCCGCCACCGCCTGGTCGTCATCCCCCGGCAGCTCCCGCAGCAGCTCGTTCAGCACCCAGTTGGCGACGGTCTTCGCCGTCGGGTACTCCGCGACGACGGCCTCGAAGTAGTCGGCGAGACCGCGGCCCTGGGTCAGGAGGTCGGCCTCGTAGGGGGAGAGCTCATGGACCGCCATGAATCGCTGGCGGCGCGCCGCCGGCAGCTCGGGAAGGGCCCGGCGGGCCTCCTCCACCCACGCCGGATCGATGTCGAGGGGGGGCAGGTCGGGTTCCGGGAAGTAGCGGTAGTCGTGCGCGAACTCCTTGGAGCGCATGGAGACGGTGCGGCCGCGCTCCGGATCCCAGAGCCGCGTCTCCTGCGCGATGCGCTCCCCGGCGGCCAGCGCTTCGGCCTGCCGCGTCATCTCGTACTCGAGGGCGCGCTGCACGTGGCGGAAGGAGTTCAGGTTCTTGATCTCGACCTTGGTGCCGAGCTCCGTCTCGCCTCGGAGGCGCAGCGAGACGTTCGCATCGCAGCGAAGCGACCCCTCCTCCATGTTGCCGTCGCACACGCCGAGGTACAGGAGGATGGTGCGGAGCGCCTTGAGGTACGCGGCGGCGGCCTCCGGACTCCGGAGGTCGGGCCGGGAGACGATCTCCATGAGGGGCACGCCCGCCCGGTTGAAGTCGACGTTGCTCGCCGGGGACGTCGCCAGGTCGCCCTCGTGCACCAGCTTGCCCACATCCTCCTCGAGGTGGAGGCGCTGGATTCCGACCGTGACCGGTTCGGCCCCGGCCCTCTCGACCACGAGCTGACCGTGCTCGGCCAGCGGCTCCTCGTACTGGCTGATCTGGTAGTTCTTCGGCATGTCCGGATAGTAGTAGTGCTTGCGCGCGAACCGGTTGTGCCGGTTCACCGCGCAGGAGAGCGCGAGGGCGGTCCGGACCCCGAGCTCCACCGCCCGGCCGTTGATCACGGGCAGCGTCCCCGGCATGCCCTGGCACACCGGGCAGGTCTGGGTGTTGGGCGCGGCGCCGAACGCGGTCGAGCAGCCGCAGAACATCTTGGTCCGCGTGGTGAGCTGGGCGTGGACCTCCAGGCCGATGACGGTCTCGAACGGAGCGGCGTTCATCGCGCGGGGGCGGGCAGGTCGGGGCGGCGCCGGTGCCAGTCGGTCGCGGCCTGGTAGGCGTGGGCGGCGCGAAGCAGCCGCGCCTCGTCGAACGGCCTGGCGATGAGCTGCAACCCGATGGGGAGCCCCCCCTGGGTGAAGCCGCAGGGCACGGACACCGCGGCGATCCCGGCCAGACTGGCGGGGATGGTGAAGAGGTCGTTCAGGTACATCTGGAGCGGGTCGGCCTTGTCGCCCATCTTGAAGGCCACGTTCGGGGTGGTGGGCGCCGCGATGAGGTCGACCCGGGCGAAGGCCGCGTCGAAGTCCCGCTTGACTAGGGTCCGCACGCGCTGGGCGCGCCCGTAGTAGGCGTCATAGTACCCGGCAGAGAGCACGTACGTCCCGAGCATGATCCGCCGCTTGACCTCGGGGCCAAAGCCGGCGGCCCGGGTGCGCGCGGACATCTCGAGGAGGTCGCGGCCGGGAACGCGCAGGCCGTACTTGACGCCATCGTACCGCGCCAGGTTCGAGGAGCACTCGGCGGGCGCGATGACGTAGTAGGCGGCGAGGCCGTACTCCGTGTGGGGCAGGGATACCGGCTCCGTCTCCGCCCCGAGCCCGCGCAGCGTGTCGACGCCGGCCCTGACCGCGCGCTCCACCTCCGGATCCATCCCCTCGATGAAGTACTCGCGGGGAATGCCCACCCGGAGCCCGGCGACGCCCTCGCCCAGGCCGGCGGCGTAGTCGGGGACGGGCCAGTCCGCCGATGTCGCGTCCCGCGGGTCGTGGCCCGCGATGACCCCCAGCATGAGCGCGGCGTCGGCCACCTCCCGTGCGAACGGGCCGGCCTGGTCCAGCGACGAGGCGAAGGCGATGAGCCCGTAGCGCGAGACGCGGCCGTACGTCGGCTTGAGCGCGACGGTACCGCAGAACGCCCCGGGCTGCCGCACGGACCCCCCGGTGTCCGTGCCGAGGGTGGCGACGGCCATGTCGGCGGCCACCGCCGCCGCCGACCCCCCTGACGAGCCGCCGGGCACGCGGCCGAGGTCCCACGGGTTCCGCGTGACGAAGTAGGACGAGTTCTCGGTGGACGAGCCCATCGCGAACTCGTCCTGGTTGAGCTTGCCCAGGAGCACCGCTCCGGCCTCGGCGAGGCGCCGGACCACGGTGGCGTCATACGGGGGCGCGAAGGCGTCCAGGATCCTCGAGCCGCACGTCGTGCGGATGCCCCGCGTGCAGAAGACGTCCTTCAGCGCGATGGGCACGCCGTCGAGCGGCCCCAGCGGCCGGCCGGCGCGAAAGCGGAGGTCGGCGGCCCGCGCGTCCGCTCGCGCCCGCTCGCCCGTGACCGTGAGGTACGCGTTCACGTGCGGATCCAGCGCCTCGATCCGCGCCAGGTATGCCTCCGCGACCTCGCTCGGCGTGGTCGCCCCGCTCCGGAACCGCTCGCCCAGCGCGCGCGCCGACAGCTCCGTCAGCACGCCGCCCCCCCCGTGGCCGCCCGCGTGTCCCCGCCCGGAGACGGCCGGGGTGGCGAGGGGCCCCTGGACGCGCGCGGCATGGTGCTAGCGTCCCGAGTCAGAAGTTCGTGGACTCGCGGCGCCGGGTGGGGTGGGGGTCCTCCCCGCGGGACCGTCTTCTCCTGGGGATTGCCGAAGCCCCCCACCACCCATCTCGTGGCCCCATCGAGTGCCGGCGACGCTCCCGCAACTCAGCGTGTCCCGCAGGGAGGGCCCGCACCCCACCCGGCGCTTTGTCGGCACATGTCGGACTCAGGACACCAGATTGGCCCGATACGTCGCCTTGACCGGCCCGGGTGAGGCGGAGTACGGTACGGCCCGGCATCGACCCGTCCACGGAGGACGAGCGCGGGGCTTCCGGGGAGGGGAGGACGGGTGCCAGGGGCGAGACGGTCGTCCCGCCCTCGATGGGCACGTGGAGGCGGGCACGCTCTTGTGCGCGTTCTGCACGGGGCGGCCTCGGCCCGGGACGACACCCGCGAAGGCGGAGGACGCCGTGAAGCGGGCGAATGCCGAGCGGAAGGGCCGGTTGACCGGCGGCGCGCGATGTCGATCTTCCTGATCCGTCACGGCGAGACCCTCGGCAATTCCTCGCGAATCGTCCAGGTGGCGGGCAGTCCGCTGTCGCCGCGCGGCATCGCCCAGGCGGAGCGCCTCGGCCGGCGCCTGGCCCCCGCGGGTATCGCCCGCATTCTCTCGAGCGACCTCGCCCGCGCCCTCATGACCGCAGAGCGCCTGCGGCAGGACACCGGCGCTTCACTGGAGATCGATCCCCTCCTCCAGGAGCGGAGCTTCGGGGACATCCGCGGCACGCCTTACGCCGATCTCGACTTCGACATGTTCGCCCCCGACTACGAGCCGCCCGGAGGTGAGAGCTGGATGGCGTTCCACGCGCGAGTGGACGGGGCGTGGGCGCTGGTGCAGGCGGTGGCGGCGCGCACGGAGGGACATCTGGCCGTCGTCACCCACGGCCTCGTGTGCCGCTCGCTCGCCGAGCGCCACCTCATCCTCCCCGCGGGCGAGGCTGTCCCCGCGCGCTGGGAGAACACCTCGGTGACCATCGCGGACGGCCCCGCCCCCTGGCGAGTGACCCTCCTGAACTGCTGCACCCACCTCGACGCTGGCGAGGCCTCGCCCAACTCCGGGCCGGCCTAGTGTCCTGAGTCAGTTCGTCGACTCGCGGCGCCGGGCACATTTCTGACTCGGAACACCAGGTGGCGCCCGGCCCGCGGCCGCCCCGGCGTGCGGGCGGCCGCGGGCCCGGGCGCCCCTCAGGCTGCGGCGGGGCGCTTGACGAACTCCCGGACCCGGCGCCAGGCGTCGGCGGAGGCCTCGAGGAACTCCGTCTGCTTCCGGTCGAAGAAGCTGTGCGGGGCGCCGGGGTACACCGTCATGTCGTGAGGCACCTTGGCCCGCCGGCACGCGCTGTCGAACTCGTCGACCGCGCTCTGGGGAATACCCTCGTCCGCCCCGCCGAAGATCGACAGCACGGGACAGGTGTACCGCGGCACCTCGTCGATCGGCTTCGGCCGCTCCGGCCACCGCCGCAGGCCGAGGGGCCACCCGTAGAAACCGATCACGCCCGCATAGCTGAGCCCGCTCGCCGCCTGCAGATACGACAGGGCCCCGCCGAAGCAGAACCCCACGGAGTACAGGGCCCGCACCTCCCCGCCGTCCTTGCTGCGGAGATAGGCGGCGGCCGCGGCAATGTCGGCCTGCAGGGTCTCCGGCGTGGTCTGCGGGACATGGGCCATGACGTCGAAGCTGTCCCCGCGGTCGTCGCTCGGCGCCGTCCGCGCGAAGAAGTCGATGGCGACCGCGTCCACGCCGGCCTCGGCGAACCGGTCGGCCAGCTCCTTGTAGTACACGTGCAGCCCGCGCACGTCGGGGATCACGACCATGCCCGCGCCCGACGGCGACGCCGCGCGTGCCGCGTGGGCCATGAAGCGCGTGCCGTCGGCCGAGCTGAGCCGGAGGTCGCGGGTGTCGGCGGATCCGCCGGCGATGGGAGCGATCGGAGGACGAGAGTCGCCGTCAACGCACATGGGCCTCTCCTGGGCTTGGAGTTGACGCGGGCTCGGCGGGCCCCGCGGCGCCGGCGATGGCCGGCGCTGGCCAGGCTACGGGCGGCCGGTCTGGCCGTCAAGCAGGACCCGGCAACAGGACGGAGCCGGCAGCAGGAGCCAGGAGGGGCGGGGCTCGCTACTCCACCGTCACCGACTTGGCGAGGTTGCGCGGCTGGTCGACGTCACGCCCGAGGCGCACGGCGACGTGGTACGCCAGGAGCTGGAGCGGGAGCGCCATCAAGATGGGCGAGATCAGGTCACTGGTGCTGGGGACGGTGAGGACGACGTCGGCCCGCCCCGCGAGGTCCCGGTCGCCCTCGTGGCCGATCAGGATCAGGCGGCCGTCGCGGGCCCGGACTTCCTCGACGTTGCTCATCATCCGCTCGTAGGAGCTGTCCCTCGGGACGAGGGCCACCACGGGCATCTGCTGGTCGATGAGGGCGATGGGGCCGTGCTTCATCTCCCCGGCCGGATACCCCTCAGCGTGCAGGTATGTGATTTCCTTGAGCTTGAGGGCGCCCTCGAGGGCAAGCGGGTAGTGGACGCCGCGCGCCAGGAACAGGAAGTTGTGGTACCGCGCCATCTCGCGGGCGATGCTGGCCACCGCCGGCTCCTGCTCGAGCGTCTGCTCCATGAGCCGCGGGACCTCGAGCAGCTCCTCGATGTGCTTGCGGGCCTCCTCGTGCGGGAGCGCGCCCCGGCGTTGCCCGAGCCACAGGGCGAGCAGGGAGCACGCGATCACGGTCGACGTGAAGGTCTTGGACGAGGCCACGCCAATCTCGGGCCCGGCGTGGGTGTACAGGGTCCCCGTGGCCTCGCGCGAGAGCGCGGAACCGACCACGTTGGTGACGGCGATGATGGGCGCGCCCTTGAGCCGCGCCGCCCGCACCGCGCCCAGGGTGTCGGCCGTCTCCCCCGACTGGGAGAGGGCGATCACGAGCGTCTCGGGCCCGAGCACCGCGTCGCGGTAGCGGAACTCCGACGCCACGTCGACCTCGGCGCCGATCCGGGCCAGCCGCTCCATGAGGAATCGCCCCACGATCGCGGCGTGATAGGACGTCCCGCAGGCCACCAGCACGACCCGCTGGAGGCCGGCGACGACGTCGGGATCGAGGCCGATGTCGGGCAGGACGACGGTGCCGCCCTCGCGCATCACGCGGCCGCGCAGCGTGTCGGCGACGGCCCGCGGCTGCTCGTAGATCTCCTTCAGCATGAAGTGGCGGTAGCCGCCCTTCTCGGCCAGGATCGGATCCCACAGGATGCGCGTCGGCGTGCGCACCACGGGGGCGCCGTCGAGGTCGCTCACCTCCACGCCGCTCCGCGTGATGACCGCCACGTCGTGATCCTCCAGGATCACCATGTCGCGCGTGAGGGGGAGGAGGGCCGGGATGTCGGAGCCGAGGAACGTCTCGCCCTGGCCGAGCCCGACCACCACGCTGCCCGCCCCGTGCTTGGCGGCGATGATGCGGTCGGGGGTGCGAGCGTGCAGGACGGCGATCGCGTAGGAGCCGCGCAGCTCGCGCAGGCTCCGCTTCACCGCCTCCTCGAGCCGGGGGACGTCGCGCAGGTGGCGCTCGATGAGGTGGGCGATGACCTCGGTGTCCGTGTCGGACCGGAAGACGTGCCCCTCGGCGGTCAGGCGCTCCTTGATGGGCAGGTAGTTCTCGATGATCCCATTGTGGACGACCACGAGATTGCCGGCTCCGTCGGTGTGGGGGTGGGCATTCTCATCGGTGGGCCGGCCGTGCGTGGCCCAGCGCGTGTGCCCGATTCCGATGGTGCCGCGCGTGGGCCGCTCGCGCAGGAGCCCTTCGAGCATCTTGATCCGGCCCGCGGCCCGCCGCACCTGCAGGCCCTCGGGGCCGATCACGGCGACGCCGGCCGAGTCGTAGCCCCGGTACTCGAGTCGTCTCAGGCCCTGCACGATGATGTCCACTGCGTCCTTGTCGCCGACATACCCCACGATGCCGCACATCAGTCTCTCTCCTCGCCGCCGCGGCCTGCCCGGTGCCCGGACGGGTGATCGCGGCGAGATCAGGTGATCTTCGGGCGCTTCTGCCGGCTCGCGGCCCAGCCGTCCTTGTTCTCCTGGCGGCCACGGCCCACGGCGAGCGCACCCGCCGGCACATCGCGGGTGACGACGGAGCCGGCGGCCACGTAGGCGCCCTCGCCGATGGTGATGGGCGCCACGAGGCTCGAGTTGGTGCCGACGAAGGCCCCGGCCCCGATGACCGTCTCGTGCTTCTTGACGCCGTCGTAGTTGCACGTGATCGTGCCCGCGCCCAGGTTGGCCTCCGGCCCCACGGTGGCGTCGCCCACGTAGGACAGGTGCGGGACCTTGGCGCCCCGCCCGATCCGCGATTTCTTGAGCTCGACGAAGTTGCCGATCTTGACGTCGGCCTCCACGTGGCTCTGCGGGCGGAGGTGACAGAAGGGCCCGAGCTGCGAGCCCGGCCCCACCACCGACCCGGCCAGGACGCAGTAGGGCTTGAGCGTGACGCGGTCGGCGAGCCGGCTCGAGGTGATGTGGGCGCCCGGGCCGATCGCGCAGGCCTCGCCGATCGACGTCGCCCCCTCGATGATCACCCCGGGGGCCACCACCGTGTCGGGCCCGATCGCCACCGTGTCGTCGACGTAGGTCGTGGCCGGGTCCACGAAGGTCACCCCCGAGGCCATCAGGCGCTCGAGGATGCGGCGGCGCTGGATGGCGCCGACGGCCGCCAGCTGCTTGCGGTCGTTCACGCCCAGGCATTCCTCGGCGTCGGCGGCAGTCAGCGCCTCCACCCGTTCCCCGCCTCGTGCGAGAATCCCGATGACGTCCGTCAGGTAGTACTCGCCCTGATCGTTCTGGGGGGCCAGGCGGTGCAGGGCCGCCCACAGCTGCTCCGGCTGGAAGCAATAGACGCCGCCGTTGATCTCGCGAATCGCCCGCTCCTCGGCGGTGGCATCGCGATGCTCGACGATGCCGACGGGCTGGCTCTCCGCCCTGACCATCCGGCCGTAGCCGGTCGGATCCTCGACCACCGCCGTCAGCACCGTCGCCGCCGCCCCGGTGGCCAGATGGTGCGCGAGCAGCCGGCGGAGCGTCGACTCCGACAGGAGGGGCGAGTCGCCGGGAAGGATCAGGAGCGGACCGCCGCCGTCCGGGAAAGCGCCGCGCGCCTGCATTGCCGCGTGGCCCGTGCCGAGCCGCTCCTTCTGCTCGACATAGGCCAGGTCGGGCCCGTCGCCCACGGCGGCCCGGACCTCTCCCGCGCCGCGGCCGACGACCAGAACCACCTTCGCCCCGAGCGCCCGGCAGATCCGGACGGGATAGTCGATCAGGGGCCGGCCACACAGGTGGTGCAGGACCTTGGGGAGGCTGGAGCGCATCCGGGTCGACTCCCCGGCCGCCAGGATGACGGCGGTCGCGACCGGGTCACCTGCGGCGCACGATCCAGCGTCCATGGGTCGTGATGTCATCTCGATGGGAAGGCTAGCACGTCGAATGCCAAGCCCTCCGCGCGATCCGGCTCCGGTCGTGGCCATCCCGGCGTCAATCTTGACGGGAGCTTAGCGAGACCTCGCCTCGGGATCCGCCCGTGGGCCCCGGGCGGAACGCAGACATGCGGGCAACGTTTGTGCGGGCGTTTCAACACATTTCCCACGAGAAAGCAGGGCTCAGGCGCCCCCATCGGCCGGGCGGGGAGCCATGCGCAGGTAGGCGATGAGGCGGTCGAGGCGCGGAGGCGTCGGCGACACGAGATCCACCTGCGCGCCGCTGGCGGGATGAACGAAGCTGAGGCCAGCGGCGTGCAGGGCGACGCCGTCGAGGTTC
>DATKEI010000378.1:0-3151 GCA_035544455.1 Binatia bacterium
GTTGGCGAAGTCCGCGCCCGCGCAGAACGACTTGCCCTGGGCGCACAGCACGACCGCCCGGCACTCCGGGTCGCGGTCGAACGCCTCCAGGGCGTCGGCGATCTGGTTGATCAGGGCGTTGTCGAAGTAGTTGTGCGGGGGGCGCTGGATCTCGATCTGGCCGACGTGGCCCGAGAGGCTGACACCGATGTCCTTGTACGTCGCGGTAGCGCTCACGTGATCCTCCTGTCGGGGGTGGATGGCACGTCCGGAAGTCTAGCCCGGACGATGCGTGAACACACGCCCCACCCTCACCCCCGCCCTCTCCCTCTCCGAGGCGAGGGAGTCGGTGCGGTGCCCTCGCCCCCGCTCTCGCCCTCTCCGAGGCGGGTGAGGCGGGGGAGTGGGTGCGGTGCCCTCGCCCCAGGGAAGGGGAAGAGGGACAGGGTGAGGGGGCGCGCAGGAGATGACAGGCACGTTCATAGGTCGCGCTCGCGCGTCTGCCTCCGCCGCGACCGCCCAATCCAAGCCCGCCGCGCGGGCGCGATGGCGGTCATCACCGGGGAGCGGTCACGGTCAGATCGACAAGGCCCGCCGCGGCCGCCATTCGGCGGTCGTAAGTCACGACCGCCGTCAGATCGTCGCCGAGGAGTTGAGCGGCGGCCACGTGAATGGCGTCCAGGCTCCGCAGCATCCGCGGGTCGAGGGCTGCTGCGGCATCGAGGAGCTCGTCGTCGATCGGCACCAGGTTCAGCCGCGGGAGGAGCCGTCGCGCCCGGGCCAGCGCGGCCGGGCCATGGCTGCGGACGGCCCGGAGTACCTCCAGGCGAGCGAGCGTGCACGAGGCGCGCTCGGGCTCGCCCCCGAGGTATCGACGCAGCGCCGAGGACTCCGGCTCCGCGACGACGAGCTTCACGAGCGCGGAAGAATCGAGGTACACCACCGTGTCTAGCGCTCCCGCGCCCGGGCGCGCGCGAGAACGGCGCTGGGACGAGCCTTGCCCGCGGCCCGAGGCAGCGGTGGCCCGAGATCGAGCAGGTCGCCTGTCGCCGGGATCAGGCGCCCGCGGCGCACCAGGCGCTCGACATGACCGGTACCGCGCAGGGGGACGAGCAGGGCGATCGGCCGGCCGCGCGCGGTGATCTCGACGGCCCGCCCCGCCTCGACCTGGCGGAGATACTCGCTCGCCCGCTGACGCAGCTCCCGGACGCCGATGGACTTCATGATGCTACATTGTAGCACTTGCTCTGGGCCGCGCCGGCTTGCCGCGCCGCCGGTGGCCGCGGGCCGGGCGCGCGGTCCGCGGACGCGACAGGATCGAGGCGGGCCACCCCGCGGCGCCGGATCCCCTGCGCTGCGCCGTCCGCCCCGACGTTTTCGCGTCCTGCGCCCCCCTCACCCTGGCACTTTCCCCTCCGGGGGCGAGGGAATTGCAACGGCTCCCTCGCCCCCGGAGAGGGAAGGGGTGGGGGTGGGCCTCTGTCCACGCATCCTCCGGACTACTGGCCGCGCAGCGCGACGGTGACCGGCACCCGCGCCGCGCGCAGGGCCGGGAGCAGGCCGCCGGCCAGGCCGATCACCAGCGCCCACGCGACGCCGCGGACCAGCAGGTCGGGCGTCACCCGCAGGTTGAAGGCCACCTGCGAGAAGGTGCTGAAGTTGAGCGTGGACAGCGAGGTGCCGTCGCAGTACAGGTACGCGAGCGCCCCGCCCAGGAGGCCGCCGAGCAGGGCGAGCGCGACCGCTTCGATCATCACCGATACCACCACCGGCGCGCTGCCGAAGCCGATCGCCCGCAGGGTCGCGATCTCGACCTGGCGGCTGGCGATCGCCGCGTACATGCAGTTCAGCGCTCCGAAGGTGGCCCCCACCGCCATGAACGCGGCCACCGTGTAGCCGAGCACGTCGATCAGCCGGGTCAGCACCTGGGCCTGCCGGGCGTAGTACTCGGGCTCGCGCACCACGGTGATGGAGAGGCGCCGGTCGCGGCGGACCGACTCCGTGAAGGCCGCGATTCCCGCGTCGGAGGCGTCGGCGAGGGTCGCGGTGACGGACTGGTACCCCGGCCGGCGGAACGCCGACATGGCGACCTCGGCGTCGGCCCAGATCTCGGACTCGTGCACGTCGCCCCCGGTCTCGAAGATGCCGACCACCGTCCAGTCGCTGTCGCGGAAGCCAATGCGCGCGCCCACGGTGAGGCCGGCGAACTGCTGCGACGCCTTGCGGCCGACGATGACCTCGCGCACGCCGCGGGCGAAGGGGCGGCCTTCGACCAGGACGACCTCGTCGCGGATGGCCAGGGCGGCCGGCTGGACGCCGCGGAAGGGCACGTTGTTCGGGTCGCTCTCGCCGCGGCGAGGCAGGTCCACCATCACCACGAGCTCGGCGGAGGCGAGCGGCCGCCCGGCGGCGTCCCGGGCGACCCCGGGCAAGGCGCCCAGCAGCGTCGCCTGGTCGCGCGCCACGCCGCTCGACAGCTCGGAGTCGGACCCGGCGCGCAGCATGATCACCCGGTTCGGGCGCCCCGTGCTGGCCAGCGTGTGGCGGAACCCCTCGGACATGGCGAGGACGGAGACGAACACCCCGACCACGCCCGCGATGCCGACGACCACGACCAGGGAAGTCCCCAGGCGCATCGGAATGGTGCAGAGGTTCACCAGCGTGATCTGCGCGATCTGGTTCAGGACGCGCACGCCACGCCTCCTCCCGCGGCTGTCGTGCGCCGATCGCGGAGGGGAGCCACCGGACTCACCGGTGGCCGGCGAGGGCGTCGACGATCTTGAGCCGCCGCGCGCGCAGGGCGGGAGGCAGCCCGATGACGATCGCCAGGACGCCCGCGATGCCAGCGGCCAGGGCCCAGGTGTGGCCCGTCACGAACAGCGGCGGGAAACGCCCCCCGGTCGCGTCGTTCAGGGCGGGCAGCACACCGATCGCCGTCCCCATGCCCACCGCCGCGCCGACGAAGAGCAGCAGGGCGGCCTCGGCCAGCACGAGCGCCGTGACCTTGCCATCGGAGAAGCCGAGGGTCTTCAGGATGGCCAGCTCCGGGATGCGCTCCCGGATCGACTGGGCCATGGTGTTGCCGGTGAGGATGAGGATGGCGAAGAAGACCGCGGCCAGGATGCGCGAGACCAGGGCCCCGATATCACCGATCTGCCTGGCGAAGCCCACG
>DATKEI010000379.1:0-8898 GCA_035544455.1 Binatia bacterium
ACTTCTCGCGCTGCTGGCGGCGGAACACCCGGAAGACGAGCTCCGCCGCGGCCGCCGCCCCCCGGCGCGTGACGACGGTGAGGATGAGCCCGGTCAGGTACGCGTGATAGAGCGCGGCCACCGCCTGGTAGCCCCGGGCGAGGGGCGTGTCGTCGCCCGCGCTGCCCTCGACCGCCGGTTCCGCCATGGCTGTGCCTGGCCGGGGCGAAGAATCCTACACGTCGAGGTCGCGCGCCTGGAACAGAAACTGACGGCGCGTCGTGCTCATCGCGTGTCCTCCCCTGGTGGTGGCCCGCCGTTGCCGCTCCTCGTTGCGCAAGCGCCGCGCGGCGACTCCGCCGAGCCAGCTCGGGCTGGCGGCGATTATATAGTCCGCGCTTCCCTGGGGTCGATAGCCGCGACGCCCCCGGCGCCGGGTCCCCCGGGTGCTGGCGCCGCGCCCGCGATCCGGGGTAGGCTCGGCGTGGCCCGGAGGGGGCGATGCCAGTCAGGCGTGCACTGCGAGAGCTCAAGGGATTCGTGTTCGACCTCGACGGCTGCGTGTGGACGGGCAACGTGCTCGTCCCCGGCGCCGCCGACGTCCTGGCCTTCCTCCGCCGCCAGGGCCGGGGCGTCTGCTTTCTCACCAACAACTCGCGGGCCCGGGCCGGAACCCTCGCCGGCAAGCTCGCGCGCCTTGGCGTCGAGGCCTCGCCGGCCGATGTGCTGACGCCGCTCGAGATCCTGGGCGAGGTCGTCTCCTCGGCCTGGGGTCGCTCGCGGGTTCTCGCCATCGGCGGCCCGGAACTGTCGGAGGCCGTCGCCGCCGGCGGGCATGACCTCGTGCCGGTGGAGCGCTATCGCGAGGCCACCGTGGTCGTGGTCGGCAACGACTTCGACCTGAGCTACGAGCGGCTGACCGCGGCGGCGCGCGCGGTGGCGGGCGGCGCCGCCTTCGTGACCCCCAACCTCGATCCGCGGCTGCCGCTCGAGGACGGCGAGTTCCTGCCCGGCTGCGGAGCGATCGTGGAGGCGGTGGCCGCCGCTGCCGGCGCGCGGCCGTTCGTGGTGGGCAAGCCGGAGCCCCCCCTGTTCGAGCGCGCGCTCCTGCACATGGGACTCGCACCCGAGGACGCCGCCATGGTCGGCGACAGCGTCGATTCCGACATCCGCGGCGCGCGGCGCATCGGCATGAGTTCCGTCCTGTTCGCGCCGCAGGGCGGACCCGACGGCGTGGCCCACTACGTGGTGCGCACCATGGGCCAGCTCCGGCGGCTGCTCGGGGACCGGCCGGCGCGGTCCGCGGCCGCGGGTGGCGGAGACGATGACGCCGGGGACTGACCGCGGCCGCTCCGGGCGCGTGCTGCTCCACTCCGGCGGCCCGCTCGGGCCCGAGGGCCGCCGCGCGCTCGCGGACTTCTTCGCCGCGTCGGGACCCATCGGCTTCGTGACCGCCGCCAACCTCCACGACGAGGCGGCCTACTTCGAGCGGGCGCGCGGGATGCTGGCGCCCGCGCCCCCCGAGGGCGCCGGGCTCGAGCTGGTCCACGTCCGGTGGAACGACCGGCCGGCACAGACGCTCGCGGAGGCGGGGGCGGTGTTCATGGGGGGCGGCAACACCTATGCGCTGCTGCGGCGCCTCCGCCAGTCGGGGCTGCTGTCCGCCATCCGCGAGCGCGTGCTTGCCGGCATGCCGTACGCGGGAGCCAGCGCCGGCTCCAACGTGGCCGGACCCACCATCCTCACCACCAACGACTGGAACGTGGTGGGCCTCGACCGCTTCGACGCCCTCCAGCTGGTTGGCTTCAACATCAACCCGCACTACAAGGAGCTCGACCCCGCCATGGCGCCCGGGAGCGAGACGCGCGACGACCGGATCCGCGAGTACCATGTGGTCAACGCCAATCCCGTCCTGGGTCTCGAGGAGGGGGCGATGGTCCGCGTGGAGTGCGGTGCCGTCACCGCCCTCGGCACTGCCCGGGTGAAGCTCTTCCGCCGCGGGGTCGATCCGGTCTGGTACACCGCGGGCGCCCGCCTGCCCGTGGACTGAGCGGGCCTCTCCGCCTCCGCGGCTCGGCCCAGGCGCGCGTGCCCGCGGCGCCCGGAGGGCCGGGAGGCCCGGCTGCACCCGAGCACTGTGGGGGGGGCCGGGAGCCCGGCCTGACGGTGAGGCTCGCGACCAGGGTCACGTCCCGCCGCCCGGGCCGCCCTGCGCCGGCGGAGCCGTCCCCTCCTCGAACCGCCCGTGGAGCGCCAGTGGCTTCTGCGTCCGCCAGTAGCGCATGTTCAAGAGCTCCACGAACAGCGAGAAAGCCATGCCGAAGTAGATGTACGCCTTGGACATGTGGCTGCCCATGCCCTCGGCCACCAGCATGACCCGATCAGGAGCAGGAACGACAGGGCGAGGATCTTCACGCTCGGGCGCCGCTCCACGAACCCTCCGATGGGACCGGCGGAGACCAGCATGACCACCATGGCGATGACCATGGCGATGACCATGATGATGACGTCGTTCGCCATGCCCACGGCGGTGATGACCGAGTCCAGCGAGAAGACGATGTCGAGGATCAGGATCTGGACCAGCACGGACGCGAAGCCGCGGGCCCGAGCCCCGGATGTCGCCCCGGCGTGCGAGACCTCGAGCTTGTCGTAGATCTCCCAGGTGGCCTTGAAGATGAGGAACAGCCCGCCGCCGAGCAGGATGGCGTCGCGCCCGGAGAAGCCGTGTCCGAAGACCGTGACGAACGGCCGGGTGAGCCCCATGATCCACGAGATGGCGAAGAGGAGGCCGATCCGCATCATGAGGGCCAGGCTGAGGCCGAGCCGCCGCGCGGTGCCCTGCTGGGGGAGGGGGAGGCGGCCCGTGAGAATGGCGATGAACACCACGTTGTCGATCCCGAGGACGATCTCCATCGCCGTGAGCGTGACGAGGGCGATCACCCCGTCGGTCGTGAGGAGCGCGTCCATCCGGGTCTCGATCTGCTCGGGGCCCCGTCAGGGCCGGGGCAGGCGGGGCCCGACCTCCCGCGCGAACAGGGTGAGCCCGGCGATGTCTTCCTGGTCCATCGTCTGGAGCAGTGCCCGCTGCAGCCCGGCCTTCGCCCACTCGCCGAGGTCGGCGGCGACCTGCTCCGGCGAGCCGGCCAGGAACCCAGCGGCTCGCCACGCCACCTCGTCCTCCGGCAGGGCGGGGAAGGACGCCCGCGCGGCGGCGATGCGCGCGGCCACCTCCGCCCGGTCGCGTCCGACCGCGCAGGGCACCATGAGCGACCGCCGGATCGCCTCCGGATCCCGGCCGAGCGCGGCGCAGTGGGCGGCGAGCACGGCCCGCTTGGCACGGAAGGCTGCCACGTCCACGCGTGTCGCGTTCCACTCGTCGGCCAGCTCCGCCACGATCCGCAGCGTTCGCTTCTCGCCCCGGCCGCCGATCACGACGCGGAGGCGGCCCGCGGCGGGGCCGGGGTGGGTCTGCGCGTTCCTCAGGGGGTAGAGGGGCTGGTCGAGCGTCACCGGTCGGCCGGCGTCGAGGGCGCGGATCGCCCGGCCGCCCTGTTCCAGCCGGTCCAGGCGCTCCCGGAGGGAGGGAAACGGCACGCCGAACATCGCGTGCTCGTACTCGTTCCAGCCCGCGCCGAGGCCGAGGTCGAGCCGCCCCCCGGAGAGCCGGTCCACGGCGTGGGCCATCTTGGCGAGGATCGCGGGGTGGTAGAAGGTCAGGGGCGAGACCATGGGGCCGAAGCGAATGCGGCGGGTGCGCGTGGCGAGCGCGGTGAGCGACGTCCAGGTCTCCAGCGAGGGCCGGGTGGGCTCGCCCGTCAGGCCGGTGAGGTGATCGGACCGGCAGAGCGACTCGAAGCCCAGCTCCTCGACGGCGTCGGCGAGCCGGAACCAGCGCTCCCAGGTGAGTCCTTCCTGGCCCTCGATCATGATCCCGACCTGCATCGGATGTCTCCTGTGCGTCCGGGAGCGCGGGCCCCCGGCGGGGTGGAGCCGCATGGGACGCGGCCGTCGCCGCGCGCGGAATGCGCTGAAGCATATCGCAGACGCGGAGCATGCGCGCCTTGACAGGCCTGGACGGCCAGCGGAGCATTGGACCGGACATGAGCGCCGGCTGCGCGAATCACCGCAAGCGCCTGCTCCTCCTCGTCCCGACCACCACGTATCGCACCGAGGACTTCATGGAGGCGGCGGGCCGGTTGGACGTCGACCTGGTCGTCGCGTCCGAGCGGGACAACACCATGGCCGCGCGATTCCCGGACAACCTGCTGACCCTTCCGTTCGACCGTCCCGAGGAGGCCGCCCGCCAGATCGAGACGTGGGCGGCGGGGCGACGGCTCGACGCGGTGGTGGCTGTCGACGACGCCGCCGTGGTGGCGGGGGCGGCCATCGCGGACGCTCTCGGGCTCCGCTCGAATCCGGTGGCGGCGGCCTCGGCCACGCGGAACAAGCTGGTCATGCGCGAGCAGCTCCGGGCCGCGGGTGTGCCCGCGCCGCTCTTCACCAGCGCCGGCGTCGCGGAGGATCCCGCGGAGGTTGCCCAAAGGGTGTCGTACCCCTGTGTGCTCAAGCCCCTGATGCTGTCCGCGAGCCGGGGCGTCATCCGGGCCGACACCCCGGGGGAGTTCGCGAACGCCTTCCGCCGGGTGGCCGCGATCCTCGCCACGCCAGACGTGGCCGGGTCGGGCGCCGGCGCGGACCGCATCCTGGTCGAGGCCTTCGTGCCCGGCGCCGAGGTTGCCCTGGAGGGTCTGATCTGCGACGGCGTGCTCGACACCCTGGCCCTCTTCGACAAGCCCGATCCGCTCGATGGCCCCTTCTTCGAGGAGACGATCTACGTGACGCCGTCGCGACTGCCCGCGGATACCCAGGCCGCCGTCCGCGACGGCACCGCGCGCGCGGCGGCGGCGCTCGGCCTGCGCGACGGGCCGGTGCACGCCGAGCTCCGGGTCAACGCCGGGGGTGCGTGGCTGATCGAGATCGCCGGGCGATCCATCGGGGGCCTCTGCTCCCGCACGCTGCGCTTCGGGACGGGGATGACGCTGGAGGAAATCATCCTCCGCCACGCGCTTTCCCTGCCGCTGGGCCCGACCGAGCGGGAGGGCGCGGCGGCGGGCGTCATGATGATCCCGATCCCGCGCGCGGGCGTCCTGCGCGCGGTGCACGGGCGAGAGGAGGCGCGCGCCGAGCCCGCCATCGAGGACGTCGCGATCTCGGCCCATCTCGGCCAGGCCATCGTGCCGCTGCCCGAGGGATCGCAGTACCTCGGCTTCATCTTCTCGCGCGCGGCCACCCCCGAGGCGGCGGAGGCGGCCCTGCGCCGGGCCCACGCGCACCTGCGCTTCGACATCGGGCCCTGACACGGCCGGGTTCCGCCGACCTCCGCCGGCCCCCGATCGCTCCGCTCGTGCGCCGCGGGATCGCCGTCGGGGCCCTGGTGCTGGCTGGCGTCCTCGGCCTGTCGCTCTGGAGCTTCTGGCTCGCCGTGCGCCCGCCCCGCCCGGCTATGCCCCAGAGCCCGGCCGAGTACGGCCTGACCATGGAGAATGTCTCGATCCCGACGGATGATGGCCTCCGGCTCGCCGCCTGGTTCCTGCCCCGCCCCGGCGCGCCAGCGGTGGTGATGCTGCACGGATATCCGACCGACAAGGGGGACATGCTATCCCTGGCCGCCGCGCTCGCCCCGCAGTTCGCGGTGCTCATGGTCGACCAGCGATACTTCGGGGCGAGCGAGGGGCGCGTCACCACCCTGGGCCATCGCGAGCGCCGCGACCTGGTGCGTGCCATCGACTTCCTGGCTGGCCGCGGCGCGGCCGCGGTCGGGGTGTTCGGCCTGTCCCTCGGCGGTGCCGTCGCCATCATGACGGCGGCGGAGGATCCCCGAATCCGCGCCGTGGCGGTGTACGCGCCATTCTCCGACCTCCAGATCCTCGGGGGCGAGCTCTATGCGCGCTTCGGCCCGCTCGGCGCGCCGTTCGTCGGGATGATGCGGCTGTGGGCGTGGCTCTTCCTCGGCGCGGACATCACGCGGCCCTCGCCGGCGCAAGCGGCTCGCGTTCTGCGGATCCCCGTGCTCCTGGTCCACAGCCGGCAGGACGACCAGATCGCCTTCACCCATGCGGAGCGCCTCCGTGAGGCGCTCCGCGACAATCCTCGGGCGCGGTTCCTGTTCCTCGACCGCGGCCGCCACGGCGACCTGGGGGAGGGGTTCGAGCGGAGGCTGCGCGAGTTTTTCGCGCAGAGCCTGCCGTGAGGGCGGGGACGGGGCTACTACGTCCCGGTCCAGCTCGGCTTGCGCTTCTCCATGAAGGCGCGCACGCCCTCGGCGAAGTCGGCGCTGGTGTAGGTGCGGGCCACGAGGTCGTCCCCGTCGGGCCTGGGCCGCGCCGCCTGGATGCGCCGCACCGCCTCCTTGGTGACCTGGATCGTGATGGGGGCGTGCTCGACGAGCTGGGCGGCGAGCGCGGCGACGCGGGCGTCGATCGCCTCGGCGGGCACGATCTCGTGCACGAAGCCGGCGGCGAGACCCTCCTCGGCGGTGATGAGGCGCGCCGTGAAGATCATCTCCTTGAGCCGCGAGGGTCCGAAGAGGTCGAGCAGCCCGGCGTAGGCCTCGATGGACAGGCAGTTGCCGAGGGTGCGGGCGATGGGCGCTCCGAAGCGCGCGTCGGGAGTGGCGATGCGCAGGTCGCACGCGGCGGCGATACGGAACCCGCCGCCGACGGCGAAGCCCTGCACCTGGGCGATCACCGGCTTCCGGACGGCGGCGAGGCGCGCCATGCGGCGGTCTCCGTCCCGCTCGTAGGCGATCCCGTCCGCCGCCGACTCGAAGACCTTGAACTGGCTGATGTCGGTGCCCGCCACGAACGCCTTGCCCCCCGCGCCGCGGAGCACGAGCACGCGCACGGACTCGTCGGCGTCGACCTCCTCGCACGCCTGCTCGAGCCGCTCGTACATGGTCCAGGTGAGCGCGTTTCGCGCCTCGGGCCGGTTGAAGGTGAGCGTGACCACCGGCCCGTCCCGACTCACGAGCACCTCATTCGTCTCCACGTCCACCTCCCTACGAGGGCTGTCCCCGTTGCGAGTTCTCAAGGACGCGCGCGCTCAGGCGCCGGCCATCACGCCGCCGTCGATCGGCAGCGCCACCCCGTTCACCCAGCGCGCCTCGTCGCTGGCGAGGTAGACGGCGGCCCACGCCACGTCGTCGGGACGCCCGAGGCCCATGGGGTGCTTGGCCACCAGGGCCTGGTAGCCTCCCGTGTCGCGCAGGTGCGCCATGTAGTCGCGGTTGAGATCGGTCTCGATGTACGCGGGGCAGATCGCGTTGACGCGGATCCCCACCGCTGCGTAGTCGAGGGCCATGTTCTTGGTGAGGCTCACCATCGCGGCCTTGGCCACGTTGTAGGCGGTGTTGTTCGGGTTGCCCTTGAGACCGGCCACCGAGGCGATGTTGAGGATGACGCCGCGCGAGGCGCGCAGGGCGGGCAGCGCGGCCTTCGATGCGCGGAACGCCGTGGTCAGGTTGACGTCCATGGTGACCTGCCAGGCCTCGAGATCGGTCTCGCCCGCGGGCACGCGCGCTCGCGGGAGGACGGCGCCCGCGTTGTTGACGAGGACGTCCAGCCGTCCGAAGGCCTCGCCGGCAGCGCGGACCAGGCGGTCGGCGTCGGCGTCGCGCTCGAGGTCGGCGGGCACCGCCTCCGCCCGGCCGCCCCCGGCCCGGATCTCCTCCGCCACGGCGCGGATGGGCGCCTCGCGGCGGCCATTCACCACCACGGCCGCGCCGGCCTCGCCGAGGCGGAGGGCGATGGCCCGCCCGATCCCGGTGCCGCCCCCGGTGACGACGGCAACCTTGCCCGCGAGCCTCACCTCCCGCGCCCCGCCGGCCGAGCCCTCATCCCTCGCCCATCTGTGGAGGCGGCCCGCCGTCCACGACGATGGTGGTCCCCGTCATGAAGGACGAGGCGTCGGAGGCGAGGAAGATGCACGGATAGGCGATCTCCTCGACCCTTCCCCACCGGCCCATGGCCACGCGGCTGGCGACGCCGTCGTAGACCTTCTGGGCGTCGGGATTCGTCCTGTGCAGGACGTCGAGGTATCCCTCGGTCTCGACCGGGCCGGGGGCGATGCAGTTCACCCGGACGCCGTGCCGGCCCCACGCCATCCCGAGCGTGCGCGTGTAGTTGATGACGGCGGCCTTGGCCGCGCCGTAGTGGGACATCATGGTCGAACCGTACACGCCGGCGATGGACGACAGGTTGATGATGACGCCGTGGCCCTGGGCCATCATCTGCTTGCCCGCCCACTTGCAGCCGAAGAAGACTCCGTTCAGGTTGATGCCGACGACGGCGTTCCACCCGTTGGCGCTGATGTCCTCCGGCCTGGCGCGAAACGACGCGCCCGCGTTGTTCACCATGACGTCGAGCCCGTCGAGCTCGCGGACGGTGCGCTCCACCAGCTCCTTGACCCCGTCCTCCTGCCTGACGTCGACGGCCATGGCGAAGGAGCGGCGCCCCAGGCCCTTGATCTCGGCGACAACCGGCGAAAGATTCTCGATCTTGCGGCTGGCGATGGCGACGTCGGCGCCGGCCCGCGCGAACTCCACGGCGATCGAGCGGCCGATCCCGACGCCGCCTCCGGTGACGATGGCGACCTTGCCCTGCAGCGAGAATGGAGATGCGGCCATGGCTCCTCCCTCCACGATGACGGCGATGGTGACCCGGGGAGCCCGACGGCTGTCCCGCTCGAGCGGTGCGCGCGACGAGAGCGACGGGCCGGATGGCTGCGGATTATACCGCGCGCGATGCCGGCCCGCCGGCGCGCCGCGCGGATGGCGCCGGGCCCGGGGCCGGGCGAGAGGCGGAGGTTCGCGGACCGGCGGAGCGCTCTGCACGCCCCGGCCCCGAGCGCCCCCGCCGGGGC
>DATKEI010000380.1:0-14875 GCA_035544455.1 Binatia bacterium
GGGTCGTGCTGCGCGGGCTCAGCGACCTTCGACGGCTCGGCGTGGACGTCGGGCGCGCAGCACACCTTCTCATTCTCGGGGGCCGTCGGCTGGCCACCCGGCCGCCGGCCGAGCAGCTCCGGCTGTTCGCTTCCGGGGGACACTTGCCCTCCGTCGTGTGGAGGACGCCCGTGCCCCCGTGCGCCTATCGATAGCGCCGGCGCGGCCTCGCCCGGGCCGGGCCTGGCCGTCGTTCCCACTCGCGGCGCGAGGTCGCTCCGGTTCGCGCCCGCCCCGGGGCACTGCGCGAGGCCGGCCGGCGCGCGCTCACCGGCCGGCTCCGCGGGATGCCGGAGCCCGGGCGGCCCCACGTGGCCACCACGGCCCAGCCCGGCACGGTCGGGTCTGCGGTGCTCCGGGGGTATCGCCGGGGAGGTCGCCAAGGCGGGGCCGACCTGATAGCCTGTCTCCCGCTCCCCGGGGGCAGGGGCGATGGCGCCTCGGACCGCGGGAGCGACCAACGGCCGGACGGGAGGATCAGGGATGCCGCGCCAGATCAGGATCGCCGCCGCGCAGATGGGTCCGAACAACGAGGGCGTGAGCCGCGAGGAGATCGTCGACCGGATGCTCGTCCTGCTCGAGGAGGCCGTGCGCGAGGGTGTTCAGCTCATCGCGTACCCCGAGATGGCCCTCACGACCTATTTCCCGAAGAAGATCCGCGCCGACTACGACCAGTTCTTCGAACACGAGGTGCCGCCCAAGGCGCTCGAGCCGCTGCTGCGCCGGGCGGCCCGGGCGGGTGTCGCCGTGCACGTGGGCTTCTGCGAGAAGGCCGGCGGGTCGTACTTCAATACCGCACTCCTGACCGACGAGGGCGGCCGGCTCGCCGGGACGTTCCGGAAGATCCACCTGCCGGGCACCAAGGCGCCCGACGGGTTTGCCCAGGTGTACGAGCCCTACTACTTCGCCCACGGCGACACCGGCTACAGGGTGTTCGACGCGGCCTCGGCCCGCGTCGGCATCGCCATCTGCCAGGACCGGCGCTATCCGGAGTCCTACCGGAGCCTGGCCCTCCTGGGGGCGGAGATCATCCTGATGGGCTACAACACGCCGCTATCGGCGCTGGCCCTCGACCTGAACGAGCTGTGTCTTCGCCACGGCGCATACGCGAACACGGTGTTCGTGGTCGGGGTGGCGAAGGCCGGGATCGAGGACGGCATGGAGCTGATCGGGGGGAGCTCGATCGTGAGCCCCCTCGGCCAGGTGCTGGCCCGGGCGGCCACCACCGGCGACGAGCTCGTGGTCTGCACGATCGACCTCGACCAGATCGTCCCCGTCCGCCGCCGCTGGAACTTCCTCGGGCGACGGCAGCCCCAGCACTACGGCCACCTGCTCCAGCCCGTGACCGAGCGGGAGCCGCACCGATGAGCGCCGATCGCGCGGCCAGGCTCGATGTGGTCGTCCGCGGGGGCAAGGTGGTGACCGCCTCCGAGGTCATGGAGACCGCGGTGGGGATCCGGGGGGAGCGCATCGTCGCCCTCGGGCCGCCCGAGCTGCTGCCTGCCGCCGATCGCGAGATCGACGCCACCGGCAAGTACGTGCTCCCGGGCCTCATCGACTGCCACGTCCACATCGGGGCGGTCTACGACAGCTGGGAGAGCGGGCCGCGGGCCGCCGCGCACGCCGGGCTCACCACCGTCCTCTCCTTCGCGGAGTACAACGACCAGGCGCGCGAGACCTTGCCCCAGGCGATCAAGCGGTTGCAGGACGAGGCCTCGTCCCAGTCGGTGGTGGACTTCGGCTTCCACTTCATCCTGAACAACCAGCCGTGGATCCTCGAGGGCCTGGCCGAGGCCGTGGCCATGGGCGTGACCTCGTTCAAGCTCTTCATGACCTACAAGAAGCGACCCAACCGGATGTGCTCGGACGAGTTCATCGCCATGGCCATGGAACGGCTGGCCCCCCTCGGCGGGCTGTGCCAGCTTCACTGCGAGAACGGCGACATTCTCTACTATCTCGAGAACAAGGCCATCGCCGAGGGGCGGGTGGCCCCCGCCGACTTCCCCCCGACCTGCCCGGACTGGACGGAGGAAGAGGCGATCAACCGGGCGATCAACATCGGCGCCCTCACCGGGTGCCCGGTGTACGTGGTGCACCTGAGCACCCGGCTCGGGCTCGAGCGCATCAAGCTCGCCCAGTCTCTGGGACAGCGCGTGTGGACCGAGACGTGTCCGCAGTACCTCCTGCTCACCGATTCCGAGATGGAGCGGTGGGGGCCGCTGGCCAAGATCGGTCCGCCCCTCCGCCCGGCGGGTGGCGGGGACGGCGAGGCCCTGTGGCGCGGATCGGCCCAGGGATTCATCGCCGCGGTGGCGAGCGACCACTCCCCGCGGCCAAAGGCCATGAAGGAAGCGGGCTGGAAGAACATCTTCGTCGACGCCGAGGGGAAGCCCGTGCCGTTCGGCAGCCCGTCGATCGAGACGCTCGTGCCCCTCATGTACAGCGAGGGAGTGGTCAAGCGCGGGCTGCCCATCACCTGGATGGCCCGGACGCTCGCCGAGAATCCGGCCCGGATGTTCGGGCTCTATCCGCGCAAGGGCTCGATCCGCGTGGGCGCCGACGCGGACCTGACCATCATCGATCCCGAGCCGGACCGCACGATCACGGTGTCCGAGCACCACGGCATCGCGGGCTGGACGCTCTACGAGGGCTGGAAGGCGCGGGGCCGTCCGTGGATGAGCCTGCTCCGCGGCCGGGTGCTGCTGAACGCGGGCCGCCTGGAGCAGCGGCCCGGTTCGGGCCAGTACCTGCATCGCGGCGCGCCGGTGCCGCCTGTCGCGGGCGCGGTGCTCTGAGCCATGGCCAGCCCGGCGGACTACCTGACCACGCTCGCCGACCTGGTGGCGCGCACGGGGCGCGCGACCCTTCCCGCGTCCACGGTGGCGGCGGCCAGGGCGGTCGTGCTCGACACCATCGGGGCCATGCTTGCGGGCAGCCAGCTGCCCGAGAACAGCCGTCTGGCCCGCCTGATGTCCGAGCGCAGTCCCGGCGGCCCGGCGACCCTGATCGGGCATGACGCCGCCACCGAACCCATGTTCGCGGCGCTCGTCAACGCCACGTCCGGAGTCGGCTTCGAAGTGGACGAGGGCAATCGCTGGGGCGGCGGCCACCCGGCCATTCACGTGCTACCCGCCGTGCTCGCGGTGGCCGAGGAGCGGGGGACGTCCGGGCGCGCGCTGATCCAGGCGCTGGTGGCCGGGTACGAGGTGACGTCGCGCATCGGTGGCGCGGCGCAGCTGCGGCCCAACGTGCACTCGCACGGGACGTGGGGCACCCCGGGGGCCGCCGCCGGCGTGGCCACGCTGCTCGGGCGCGGCTCCATCCGCGCGATCATCAGCCTCGCCGCCTCGATGAGCCCTGCCAACTCGTGGACGCCGTGCTTCGAGAGCGCCACCATCCGCAACGCGTACCCCGGGCGCTCCGCCATGCAGGGGATCCTCGCCGTTCATCTCCACGACTGCGGCTACACCGGCCTGGCCGATGGGCCGTCCGACGTGTACGGCACCCTTCTTGCCGAGCGCTTCGACCCGGACCGCGTGGTCGAGGGCATCGGGCCGGACGGACGGGTCGAGCGGTACCGGATCGAGCAGAACTACTTCAAGCTCCACGCCTGCTGCCTCTACAATCATCCGACCCTAGATGCCCTCGACGCGCTGCAGGCCGCGGCGCCGTTCCGGGCGGAGGAGGTCGAGCGCGTCGAGGCGACATCGATTCCCTTCACGGCCCGGATGGCCGGCTGGTATCCGTCGGGCATGCTGTCGGCGAAGTTCTCCATCCCCTATGCGGTGGCGGCACGCCTCGTCTCGGGCCGGAGCGACCCGGCGGCCTTCCTCGAGCCCGTGATCGCCGACGAGCGCGTGCGTGCGCTGGCCGCGCGCGTGACGGTCGCGACCGACCCGGCCATGTCGATGCAGCGCTCCGACCCTCCGCAGGCGCGCGTGCGCGTGGTGCTGAGAGACGGCCGGGTCCTGGAGCGGGCCACCACCGTCGTCAGGGGGGATGCCGCCAACCCCGCGCCTCCCGAGGCGCTGCTGGCCAAGTTCCACGCCTTGGCCGCCCCGGTCGTGGGCGCGGCCGGGGCCGATCGGATCGCGCGGGCGGTCGAGGGCCTCGACGCGCTGGCCGACGTGCGCGCGCTGACGGCGGTCCTGGGCGCGGGAGCGCGCGCGCTGATGGCCTCCCGGCGCTGACGGGGCGCCCGCAGTCCCCGCGGGGCTCGGCCTGCCGGATGGTCGCGTAGACCAGAAGGGTCGAGGTGATCGGGCAGTGGTTCGAAGTCGCGCCGGTCGAGGTTGCCGTCGCGGTCCATGCCTGCGCAGTGCTTCGAGAAGCTCAAGAGCGTCCGGACGGTCCTGGCGGGATGACGAGCGAGATGGCCCGGGTCACCGGGACGTCCTTGCGCGATCTCCCTGGATCTCAGCCGCGCCCCGGTCCCTGAAGGAAAAGGGCGGGCTTGAATAGTCATCATATGGCGAGTATACTGGCCCACCAGATCAACGCGCACCAGGAGTGGAGGGACCGCACATGAAGCTGGAGCGACTTCTCCAGGACGATCTTGACCACCTCGTCGACCGGCTCGCTGCCATCACGCCGCCGGGCGCGTTGTCCCTGGCTGGCCACGCCCGCCCGGACCTGCGGGAACGCGCCGACGCGCTGGAGCAGGACATCGCGACCTGCCGCGCCACGCTGCTCCTCCACTACGCCAGGTGGCGGGAGTCGCTCGACGAGCTGGAGGATCTCTGGGCGCTGGCCGCGACCCAACGCGGGGACCTCGAAGAGGAGGCGGGGATCATGGCTGATCTGCGCGCGGCCTGAGCGGCGCCGCTGCCGTCCGGCGATCAGGCGCCCGGAGGAGGCTCCTGGCCGGCGCCCCGCCGGCCAGGGCCCCCAAGGATTCGCTGGATCCAGCTCCTCGGCGCTGTCGGTGCAGAGAGCCTCGCCTGGCAGTAGGCCGCGCGATGCGCCTCGAAGCGCTGCCAGTAGTCCGGCAGAGTCCGGGCGAGGTGCACCTGCACGGCCAGCAGACCGGCGCGCTCGTCGGTCGCCGTCCGCTCGGCGGCAGCCAGGGCGGACCGGCTCTCCCCCGCCAGCTCGACCCGGAACGCCGCCGCCACTCCGGCGAGAAGCTCGAGCGCGCGCAGGTGAAGCTCCGCGATGTCGTCGGCGTTGCCGTCCTCGGGAGCCGGGCGGCCCTCGACCCGGCGGAGTTCGAGCATCAGCTGCAGCCCGGCCATGTCGGCGGCCTCCTCGATACGCTCCCCGAGCTGGGCGTTGATGCGCTCGATCAGCGGGCGAGGATCGTCCGGATTCCGGCGCAGGGAAGTGGGGAAGGGGCCGTCGGTCACGTACGGCTCTGTCGAGGTCCGATGTCTCGCGGCGGTCTCGAAGATACCCTCAAGGCGTTCCTCGCGCGCGCCGCTGGCCAAACATGCGGGCCAGCCCACTCGAGAACGACTCCGGGCGGATGTCGAGGTCGCGGTAGAAGGCGGAGGGATCGGCCGTGCTGCCCTCCACGAGCATCGTGATCTGATCCATGGTGAGCGGGTACGCCGGAAGCCACTGGAGGAGGCGCGTCATCCCGCGGACCAGGGTCAGGGGCGCGTGAACCTTCCGGACCCTGGGCCGCCCGATGGCCGCTCCGATCTGATCGAGGATTTCCACGTAGGGGTAGGCCGTCGAACCGGCGGCCTCGTACGCGCGGCCCACGGTAGCCGGGACCCGGAGCGCGCGCGCGAAGGCCTCGGCAACCTGCTCGACCGCGATCGGCTGGAGCTGGTATCGACCGTTGCCGATCACCGGCACCGCGGGGGCCAGGCGGATCATCCGGGCCAGCATGCTGACCAGGCCGTCTCCCGGCCCGAAGATGATGGACGGGCGGAAGATGGTCCAGTCGAGGCCACTGGCGCGGATCGCTTCCTCCGCCTGCCACTTCGTCCGGTGGTACTCCGCGCGAGCGTCCGTCCGGGCGCCGAGGGCGCTCATCTGGACGAATCGCTCGATCCCGGCCGCTCGCGCCACCTGGAGCATGTTCTCGGTGGCCGTCACGTGAAGCCGGCGGAACGTGATCCCGCGCGACGGGTGCTCCCGGATGATTCCCACCAGATTGACGATGGCCGTGCATCCCTCGGCGGCGGCGACCAGCCCGTCCGCCTGCAGCACGTCGCCGGGCACGCGGTCGATCGCCTCGAAGCCACGCAGGTCGGCCTCGGAGCCGCGGCGCACGAGGCACCGCACCAGGAACCCCTGGGCGACGAGGGAGCGCAGCACCGCCCGCCCGACGAAGCCCGTCCCGCCCGTGACGAACACGCGCTCCATCGGGGCGAAGCGTAGCATGGATACCCCTGCTCTTCCCGGCGGCGGGGGTGTGCCATGGCGCTATCATGGACGGGCGATGCGGCTCGCGCTCTCCGTTCTCCTGGCGCTGTCGATATGGTGGGGCGGCGGCCTCGCCGCCGCGGCGACGTGGACCGCGCTGGACGACGCTGCCCGGAACGCGATCGCCGCGGGTGATCTGCCGGGGGCGGTCATCCTCGCGGGACAGGGAGACCGGGTCTTCTACCGCAAGGCCTTCGGGCGGCGCGCCGTGCAGCCGCGTGGCGAACCCATGACGGTCGATACGGTCTTCGACATCGCCTCCCTGACCAAGGTGGTGGCCACGGCGCCGGCCATCCTCGCCCTCTGGGAGGACGGCCGGATCGATCTGGACGCGCCTCTCGGGCGCTACCTCCCCGAGTTCGCCGCGCCTCGGTACGCCGAGGTCACGGTGCGCCGCGTGCTCACCCACAGCGCCGGGTTCGCGGACCTGCCGGCGCCCGGGGCCGTGGGCCCGGGCTTCCCGGGCTCGGCGCGGACGCTGGCCGCCCAGGAGCTGTGGGCGCCGCCGGGCGCCGCGTTCCGCTACAGCGACGTCGGCTTCATCCTGCTCGCCGAGGTCGTCAGACGCGTGAGCGGAGGGCCGCTCGACCGGTTCACCGATCGGCGCTTCTATCACCCCCTCGGCATGACGAGCACGCGCTTCTCGCCCCCCTCGTCGTGGACGGGCCGGATCGCCCCCACCGAGGTCACTGGCGGGCGCATGCTGCGCGGGACCGTCCACGACGGGAACGCGCGCCGCCTGGGTGGCGTGGCCGGTCACGCCGGCCTGTTCTCGACGGCGGACGACCTGGCGGTGTTCTGCCGGATGCTCCTGGCCGAGGGCTCCCTGGGCGGCCACCGGTACCTCAACCCGGCGACCGTGCGCGCCATGTTCGCGCCGGCCCCGGCCGGAGACACGATCCGCGGCCTGGGCTGGGACATGTCCTCGCCGTACTCGCGGGTCCTCGGGTCGTTCTTTCCCATGGGATCGGCGGGGCACACCGGCTTCACCGGGACATCGATCTGGATGGACCCGCCCAGCCGCACCTTCGCCATCGTGCTGACGAACCGCGTGCATCCGGATGGCAAGGGCTCGGTGGTGAGGCTCAGGCGCCGGGTGAGTAGCGCGATCGGGGCCGGACTGTTCGGCGGCGCCACTCCCGCGCGCGATCCCGCCGTCGCCGAGGCCGATCCCGCGCCGGCCCCGCCCACCGGCCCCGAGGGGGCCACGCGCACCGGCCTCGACCGGCTCGTCGCGGACGACTTCGCGTTGCTCGCCGGCGGCAGCGTGGGGCTCATCACCAATCAGACCGGGGTCGACGCGCAGGGGCGGCGCGGCATTGACCTCCTCGCCCGCGCCCGGGGCGTCGAGCTCAAGGCCCTGTTCTCCCCGGAGCACGGCATCGCCGGGCGGCTCGACGCCGACGTGCCGCACGGTCGCGACCTCGCCACGGGGCTGCCCATCTGGAGCCTCTACGGACCGACGCGCCGGCCCACCGAGGCCATGCTGAGGGGGATCGACACCCTGGTCTTCGACATCCAGGATGTCGGCGTCCGCTACTACACCTACCTGGCCACCCTGACCTACGTCCTCGAGGAGGCGGCGCGCCGCCGGATCCGCGTGGTCGTGCTCGACCGGCCGAACCCCATCACCGGGCGCGTGGTCGAGGGTCCGCTGACGGATGCCGACCTCATCTCCTTCACCGCTCCGCACCAGATCCCGGTGCGGACCGGAATGACCATCGGCGAGTACGCGCGGCTCGTCGCCGCGGAGCGGCGTCTGGCCGTCGCGCTCACCGTGGTGCCGCTCGAGGGCTGGACGCGCGGCCGCTGGTTCGACGAGACGGCCCTGCCGTGGGTGAATCCCTCGCCCAACATCCGCTCCAACCTGCAGGCCCTGCTCTACGCGGGCGTGGGGCTCCTCGAGGCCACGAATGTGTCGGTGGGACGGGGAACCGACATGCCGTTCGAGGTGGTCGGCGCCCCCTGGATCAGCGATCCCGTAGGACTCGCGGGAGCGATGAACGCTCTGGGGCTCCCGGGGGTGAGCGCGCAGGCCGTCACCTACACGCCGTCATCGAGCGTCTACGCCGGGCAGATGGTCTCGGGCGTGCGGTTCGTGGTCACCGACCGGGAGAGCCTGCGCGTGGTGCGGCTGGGCCTGGCCCTGGCCCGGGAGCTGGTCGATCGCTACCCGAGCCACTTCGAGCCGGCGGCGATCCAGAACCTCCTCGTGAACCGGCCCACGATGTGGTCGCTGCTGCGCGGCGAGCCGCTGGAGCGAGTCTGGACGTGGGCTGACTCCCAGCGCGGCAGCTTTCTGCGGCGCCGCGCGTCGTACCTCATGTATCCCGATACTCCGGCTCCGGCGGCGCCGGCAGGCGGCAAGTAGCGCCGGCCCTCACCCGCTCTCGACGACTGCCCGGTGTCCCACCGATCGGAGCGCACCGGACTGCCGGTGTCGCACGATGGGTTGCCATGCGCGGATCGCCGAGATTCCAGGCGCTTACCACCACCTCGTGCTGGACGCCCCGGCCGCGTTCAGCCGGGTGCTCGGCGACTTCCTCGCCGAGGTCGGGCCCGCGGAGAGCTGAGCGCCCGCGCGGCCGGCGTCGGGGTCAGAGCCCGAGCCAGCGGGCGATGATGTTCCGCTGCATCTCGGAGGTGCCCGAGTAGAGCGTGCTGCCAACGGCGTCCCGGAGCGCGCGCTCGATCTCGTACTCGGTCATGTACCCGTAGCCGCCGTGGATCTGCACGGTGTCGAGGGCGGCGCGCAGCAGCGACTCGCTCACGAAGAGCTTGGCGATCGCCGCGTCCATCGAGACCGTGCGCGTGCGCTCGAGCCGGCTGGCCGCCCGATACACGAGCAGGCGCGCGGCCTCGAGGTGGACCTTCATGTCGACGATCCGGTGGGCCACCGCCTGGAACTTTCCGATCCGCTGGCCGAACTGGGATCGGGTCCGCGCGTGCGCGATCGCGCGCTGGAGCAGCCGCTCCATGGTGCCGAGGTGCGCCGCGAACAGGCAGACCCGCTCCCAGTCCATGGCGTGCGTGAAGACGGCGGACCCGCCTCCCACGCCGCCCAGGACGCCGCCGGCGGGCACCGCCACGTCCTCGAAGACGAGCTCGCCGATCGGAGAGGTGCGCAGGCCCATCTTCTCGAACCGCTGGCTGACGGCGAAGCCGGGCGCGGTGGTCTCGACGAGGAAGGCGGTGACGCCGCCGTGATAGCCCTTGTCCGGGTCGGTGAGCGCGAAGACGATCACGAGATCGGCCACCGGACCGTTGGAGATGAAGGTCTTGGTGCCCTTGAGCCGGAAGTGATCGCCGTCGGAGTGGGCGCGCGTCTTCAGCGCGAACGAATCCGAGCCAGACCCGGGCTCGGTCATGGCGTGGACTCCGACCAGCGTCCCGTCGCACAGACCCGGCAGATAGCGCCGCTTCTGCTCGTCCGTGCCGAAGCGCCACAGCGGCACCACGCATGACAGCAGGTGCGCACACAGCGAGAACACGAGCCCCCCGTCCTCGCAGCCGTAGCCGAGGCCGTCGAGGGCGATGGCCGTCGACAGAGGATCGAGCCCGCTTCCGCCCCATTCCTCGGGCACGGGCAGCCCCTGGATGCCGATGGCCCCGCACTTGCGCCAGAGATCGCGCGGGAAGACCTGCTCCCGGTCGCGCTGGACGACCCCCTCGTTCAGGACCTCGCGGGCGAAGCGGACGATGTTGTCGCGCAGCGCCTGCTGGTCGGAGCTGAGAGAAAAGTCCATCAGGGCAGCTCCTGCAGGCGCTGGTAGTCGATCTTGTCGGTGGAGGTCTTCGGCAAGGAATCGGCGAAGGCAAAGAGGTCGGGGATCATGTATCCGGGCAGGGTCGCCGCGCAGAACCCCTTCAGGGCGATGAGGGAGGGGCGCGCGCCTTCCCGGCAGGCCAGGAACGCCTTGATGCGCACCCCGGCTTCGGCATCGGCCAGGGCGACGACGGCCGCTTCCCGCACCGCGGGGTGGCGGTAGAGGCCGGATTCGATCTCCCCGAGTTCCACCCGGTATCCCCGGCGCTTGACCATCCGGTCTCGGCGGCCCACGAACGCGTAGGGGCCGGACGGCATCTCCACCACGATGTCCCCCGTCCGGTACCAGCGGAGGCCGTCGGCATCGACCAGGAAGGCGCGCGCGGTCGACTCGGGCAGGTTCCAGTAGCCCTGCATGACCCCGGCCCCGGTCACGCACAGCTCCCCTTCCTGACCCGCCGGCAGGGTCGCCCCGTCCGGATCGACGACCCTGGTCTGGACGTGCGCGCAGGCCGTGCCGATCGGATAGGGCTCGGTGCGCTCGTCGGGCACGCGGCCCGGGATCTCGTAGTACGTACAGACATTGGTCTCGGTCGGCCCGTACAGGTTGAAGTACCGCGGCGCGGGCAGGAGGCGCTGCAGGGCGCGCAGGTGCTTGACGGGGAAGACCTCGCCGGCGAACAGCACCAGCCGCAGGGCGGAGAGGTCGTGGCGCTCGAGGTTTCCGTACTGGCAGAGCAAGCTCAGGATCGAGGGCGCCGAGTACCACACCGTGAGCCGGTGCCGGGCGATGAGCCCGGCCAGGCCCATGGGTTCCTTGCCGATTTCCTCGCCGATCAGGACCAGCGTCGCCCCGTGCTTCAGCGACACGTAGAGGTCGAGGATGGACAGGTCGAAGTGAAAGGGGGCATGGGAGGAGCAGCGGTCGCTCGCGGTCACGGCCAGGATCTCCGAGCACCAGTTCACGAAGCTCATCGCGTTCTCGTGCGACAGCATGACGCCCTTGGGCTTGCCGGTGGACCCGGAGGTGTACAGGATGTACGCGAGGTCTCCGGGCCTGGGACAGGCACTGGTCCCCGGCGGAGCCGGGTCGTCCGCGTCCGCCCGGTCGAGCGCAGCCCGGAGACCGTTCCCCCCGCCGACGGTGTCCAGCTCGATCAGCGGCGGCCCAGCGCCCAGCCGCTCCAGCTCGGCGCGGAGCGGGCCGGCCGCGCGCTCCTCGACGAGCGCGGTGCGGACCGAGCAGTCGGCGAGGATGTAGGCGTTGCGGCCGGCCGGCGCCCCGGGATCGACGGGGACGTAGGCCGCGCCCGCCTTGAGGATCCCGAAGATGGCCGCCACGCTGTCGATGGACTTCCGGAGGTGGATGCCCACCCGGTCCCCGGGCTGGACGCCGAGGCGACGGAGACGGTCCCGCACGCGATCCGAGAGGCGCACCAGCTCCCGGTAGGTGATGGATCCCGGCGCGGCAGCGGCGCTCCCCCCCTCCTCGACCGCGATCGAGTCCGGAAGGCGAGCGGCCGAGGCCTCCAGGGTCGAGAACAGCGCCGTCGCGGCCATGGGGCGACTCCTATCGCTTCGACTGCACGAGCTTGGCGATGTCCAGGAGCGTATCCATGTGCTCGGTGTCGGCTTCATGGGCCTGGATGGCGATGCCGAATCGCTCCTCCAGGAAGGCCACGAGCTTGATGGTCGCCAGGGAGTCGAGGATGCCCCCGGTGATCAAGGAGGTCGTCTCCCCGAGCTCGTCCGGGTTCTCGCCGGGGAGAAACTCCTCGAGGATGTACCCCTTGACGATGTCGATGATCTCGGTCATTGGCGCGCCTCCCGCGGCACGAAGATGGCATCCTTCCGGCTGGTGATCGCATCGTAGACGTGCGCCGCCATGATCTGATGGCCCCGGGCGTTCGGGTGGGCATCCCAGTCGGCGAGGCGGATCGAGGCCGTGTCCACCCCGCGAAAGGCGTCGCGCAGGTCGAGCACGAGGAAGCCGGCCTTCTCTGCGCGCTGCAGCGCCTCCACCGACTCCTGTTCCCAGATGCCCGTGTAGGTCTGGGGCAGGAAGATCAGGACGGGCATGGCGCCGCGCTCCCGGCACCGCCGGGCGATCTCCTCGAAGAGCCAGGACACGATCTCTCCCCGGTACGGATCGAGGCGGCGGCGGGCCGTGGTCTCGTCCATGGACGCGTCCACGCCGGCCCTGCGCAGCAGGTCGCGGAGAAAGTTGTAGGGGATCGGGGTGCTGGCGCGCACCGCCCCGACCAGGAACTGGACGGAGCCGTGAAGGTCACGGCCGATCGCCGCGTAGGCGACGGCATCCGGGGCGAACTCCAGGGCCCGCTCGAGCGTCGCGAGCTGCTGGGGCAGCTCGTAGCCGGGGACGGCGAAGTTGAGGATCTCGTACCGGGCGAACGGCGCCCCGGCGCGCTCGCGGTTCAGCCGGTCCTCCACCAGGCTCTCGAATGTCTCGCCATCCGAGACGCCCCAGCCCATGACGGTCGAGGCGCCGAGCAAGGCGAAGCGATAGGTGTCCGGCGCGGGGCGGCGCTCGTACTCCCGGTCGCGCATGCCCCAGCGGTTGGTGCGGATGGTGCCGAAGCGCGTCTGGGCGACCATGGAGGGCACGAGCTCCTTCTGGCGGAGATCCCCGGTGAACCGGTCCAGGCCCAGGGCGCTGACGTCGAGCCAGTTCACCGGCTTGTTCATGTAGACTTCCCACAGCTGGCTGTTGAACCGGTCGACCCGGATCAGATCCTCGTAGTAGCCGCGCTCGAGCATCACGGTGTCGCCCCGGCTGAGCTGTCCGGAGCGGAGCGAATGCACGAACGAGGCGACCTGGGGCCCGAGCCGGCTGTAGACGCGGGCGGTGCCCAGGGCGGCCAGCGTCAGCAAGAGGGCGATGGTGCCTGCGGTGGACCACGGAATGCGTGTCCAGCGGGGGCGGGCCGACCCGCGGACGCCGGGGGAGCCTGCCGCGGGGCCGCGCACCGCCGCGATGCCGGCGACCGCGAGCAGGAGCCCGAGATCCGTCGTCCGCCCCAGCCCGCCGTCGAACAGCCCGCGCCACAGGGCGAACCAGGCCGAGAAGGAATCGGCGGTCCACAGCGACCACAGGAGCGCGATGGTGCAGAACGTCCCCACCGTGCGCGCCGCGATCCCCGAGAAGCGCCGAAGCGTCCAGCGGCTGCGGGAGAGCGTCCGGGCCCTCCCGTGGCGGCTCTCGTAGACGGCGTTGACAACGACGAGGGTCGCCAGGATCGACCAGAAGGCCACGTCCGTCCACACGAAGAGCGAGGAGCCGCGCAGCCAGAACCACTGGTAGGCGTGGAGCGCCCAGGTGGCGAAGAAGACGACGATTGTCGAGATCACGAGCGCCGGCGTCGGGCCGATCCGGCGCAGCTTGAAGTAGAGCGGGTTGAAGAAGATCTTCAGCATGAAGTCCTTCCAGTAGATGTTGATCCGCCGCCAGAAGTCCGTGAAGCTCGAGGCGAGGAAGTACCGATGGTGGGTCTCCGGAAGCCTGAACCCGAAGAGGTGGAGCATGCCGACGATGATGTGGAACTGCCCGGAGACGCGCAGGTAGAGGAGGAAGGTGGTCAGCACGTACTGCGCGAACGTCAGCGCCCCCTGCACGTCTGACGGCGCCAGGGTCAGATGGTAGTAGACGATTCTGTAGAGGATCAGGTGGAGGACCCCGCGCGCCATCCAGTCCACGCCGATCTGGTACGTCCGGTAGGCGTCCTGGTCGAAGTGGCAGCGCCGAAAGGTCTTGTAGTCGACCACCGGGAAGAGCGGGAAGCAGACATTGGGCAGCATGAAGAAGTACGCCAGGCTCCGCCACGGGGACGCGGGCACCTGCTCGTGCCGGAGGTCGTAGAGGTAGACGACGAGGCGGAACATGAACATCGATCCGAGGATCGGCCAGATCGCCCGTGACCACGGCGCGGGGAGCCATTCCGCGCGCTGGACCGCGAGCAGGGCGGCGACGGCGCCCAGCACCGCGATCCGCGCCCAGAAGGGGATGGGGATGTGGCAGATGCCAATGAGCAGGAGTCCGAGGGCCACCAGCCACGCGCCCTGCTGAAGGCCGAACACCAGGCCGATGCCGGACAGGGACAGCAGGGCGAACCACGGCAGACGCCACGAGAGCGGCAGGAGGGCGTTGACCGCGAAGCCGCCGATGGCGACGAGCGTCAGGCGCAGGAAGGCGGCGCTCTCGATCTGGAACTGCCGGATGACGAGGGCGAGGATGCCGAGCTGGAGCAGCACGAGCAGGTACGGGACGACATTGACCCGCCCGGGTGTCGACGCGGACGTCTCCTGGGTGGCGTGGGTGGCGATGGTGCTCAAGGGGTCATTCCTGCCGGGGGAGACTCGCGAAGGTCCAGCTCCGTATTCTATGGCAATGCGCTCAGCCCGGCACCTGGAATGTTGCCGGCCGGGGCCGCGCTCTCTCGTCCGTTGCCCCGTTTGACCGGGGCGTCCCGTGGCCTGCGCCGCGGCACTGGTTCCTCGGGGCGGCGGCTGGACTAACGGGCGAGCTCGAGGCGGACGGCGCAGACCTTGTACTCGGGGATCCGGGCCGAGGGGTCGAAGGCGGAGTTGGTCAGGAAGTTGACCGCCGACTCCTCGAGCTTGACGAAGGGCACGAAGATCGAGCCCGCCCGCACCGCCTCGGTGAGCCGGGCATGCCCG
>DATKEI010000381.1:0-18060 GCA_035544455.1 Binatia bacterium
AGCACCTCGTCGAGCATCCGGTCCGAGACGGCGGCCACGGCGCCCGCGGCATCGCCCCGCGTGAGCGCCGCGGCCATCGCCTCCGCCTCGGCGTCGAACCCCGACCGGCGGAACATCTTGGCGTAGAGCGGGCGCCCGGCATAGCGCGCGAGGAACACCCGCGCGGCGGCGCGAGCCGCATCGAGCCGGTCGGACACGAAGGTCGGGACGAGGAGCGTGATCTGCACGGCGTCGGGCGCCCGCGCGGCGCGACGAGCGGCCCCGGTCACCCGGTCGATCATCTGGCGCGCGCGCGCGGGGGTGGCCAGGTAGAGCATGAGCCCGTCGGCGATCTCGCCCGCCAGCGCCGCCGTCTCGAGCGCGACGCCGCCGAAGTGGATCGGGATCGGGCGGCGGGCCGCGCGGAAGGCCGTGTGGATCCCGGGTGGCGCCTGGCCGGCGAAGACACGCCGCACCCAGCCGGTGGCCTCGCGAAGGGCGAGCCGCGGCTCCTTCCAGGGGAGGCCGAGGCCGCGAATCATGGTCTCGTTGTTGGTCCCGAGGCCGAGGATGAGCCGGCCGCCGGAGAGCTCGTCCACCGCCACCGCGGTGGCGCCGAGGAGCGCGGGGTGGCGCAGGTGCACGTTGGCAATGCCCGGGCCGAGGGCGATGCGGCTCGTGGCGAGCGCGATCGCCTCGACGGCGGCCATGCCGTCGTTGGACACGCCCTGCTCGACGACGAAGACGGAGTCGAAGCCGCGCACCTCGGCCTCCTGTCCCAGGCGAGCGAGCGCGAGCGTGTCGAGATCGAACGGATAGAGGCTTGCCCCGATCGGGGACATGCTCGGGAGTCTAGCGCGTCGCCCGGCCCCCGGCAAAGGAGGCCGCATGACGACTCCCGAGGAGATCGCCGCCCGCGTGGCGCGCCCGCATCATGCGCACGTGCGGTATGTTGTCGGAGCCCGAGCGCTGGACCCCCGCCACCCATCGCGACGGCGGGAACTCCGCGATCGCCGGGGCGGGACCGCCGTGTTCGATGTCCACTGTCCGCATCCGGCCGGGCGATCCCGGGTCGCGCCGCGATGCATCGGTTGAGACGCCCGACCTGCTGTACTTGCCGGGAGGTGTATCGATGGAAGGCATCTGGATCGAGCTGGTCCTGATCAGCGTGGGCATCCTGGCCAATGGCTTCTTCGCCGGGTCCGAGATCGCCCTCGTGTCCTCGCGGGTGAGCCGCCTCGTGCAGCTCCGCGACGACGGCGTTCGCGGCGCCGCCATCGCCCTGCACCTGAAGGAGTCCCCGGAAAAGTTCCTGGCCACCATCCAGATCGCGATCACGATGGTCGGGACCCTCGCCTCGGCGGTCGGTGGCGCCACCGCGATCGCAGCGCTCACGCCGTGGCTGGCCGGTCTGGGCGTGCCCGGGCTCGATCGCTGGGCGGGGCCGGTGGCGCTCGGCATGGTCATCCTCGCCATCACGTACGTGTCGCTCGTCGTCGGGGAGCTGGTCCCGAAGGCGGTCGCCCTGCGCAATCCGGAGCGTTTGGCGTGCGCGGTGGCCCGGCCCATAGCGGCGATCGGCCGCCGGTCCGCGTGGGTCGTCAAGGCGCTCACCACATCGACGAACCTGGTGCTCCGCTCGCTGGGGCTGGGGAAGGCCGAGGCCTCGCCCTTCGTGTCAGAGGAAGAGGTGCGGTACCTCGTCTCGGAGGGCGCCTCCAAGGGCGTGTTCGAGAAGGTCGAGGCCGAACTGGTGCACAACGTGTTCGAGTTTGCGGACGCCACGGTCCGCGACGTTCTTGTCCCTCGCGCGGAGATCCGCGGGCTCGACCTCGAGACCTCGCCCGCCGATCTGGTGCGCCGGGCGGCCGCGATCGGCCATTCCCGCATCCCGGTGTACCGGGGCTCGATCGACGAGCCCGTGGGGATCGTCACGCTGAAGGACATCGTGCTCAACAGCGCCGAGGACGAACCCCGGCCCCTGGCCGAGCTGATGCGGCCGCCCATCTTCATCCCCGAGTTCACGCGCGTGAGCTCCCTGCTCAAGGAATTTCAGCGGACGCGCGAGTACCTCGCCTTCGTGGTGGACGAGTACGGATCGGTGCAGGGCCTTGTCAGTCTCGAGGACGTCCTGGAGGAGATCGTGGGGGACATTCGCGAGCCCGGCGAGCCCGCCCCGCCGCCGTACGCGAGCCGGCTCCCCGATGGGGCGTACCTGATCGACGGGACGGCGCCCGTGCGCGAGCTCCGCGATGGCCTGGGCCTTCCGATCGAGGAGCGGTCGGACTACACGACGCTTGCCGGATTCCTGCTCTTCAAGCTCGAGAGCATTCCGCGACCCGGGGCATCCCTGACGTTCGGCGGCCATGTCTGGACCGTCGTGGACATGAACGGGCCGAAGATCGAGAAGGTCAAGGTGTCGCGCGCCGAGGGGTAGGGAACCCCGGGTCAGTCGGAGGCCGTGGTTCCTTCGCCGAAGTACACGCGGATACCAGCGGTCATGAGGAGGGCATCGATCTTCACGTTCTGCGCTTGCCCGTTCACCGTGAAGGTGTTGCCCCTCGAGATCATGTACTCGACCTCGGTGCCGAGGGCGATGTTCCTGGCGACCATGTACTCCACCCCCGCCCCGAAGGCCCCGGTCACGGCGAAGTTCTTTCCCTCCAGCCGGAGGCCGAAGCCGCGCGGCTTCACGTCCTTGATCTCCACGTAGTTCCCTCCCACGCCGGCGAGGACGTAGGGAACCAGGCGGTCGTTCAGGAGGGGCCACCGGGCGCGGAGCTGCGGCACGATGTAGAAGACGGCATACTCGGCCACGTTGCCGAGCCCGGAGATGGCAAGATTCGGAGAGTAGCCGCCCCCCGCCACGTCGATCCCGAGATAGCGCGAGAAGTCCCAGCCGAAGCTGAACGCGACGAGCTGATCGACCGGCCCGCCGATACCGTCCTCCGACGGCCGATACTCGAAGGGGCCCCCGAGGTCGGTCTGCGGGGTGTACGAGAATCCGTACCGGAAGGCGATGTAGAAGCGGCCATCGGTCCGGTACTCCGGGGGCCCGGCCTGGATCTCCGGGGTCTCGGGGAACAGGAAGCGAAGGCTCGCCTGGGCGAGCAGGGAGTCGAGGTTGAGCTTCTGCGTGTGCCCGTCGATGCTGATCTCGTGGTCCCGGGAGATCTGATACTTGACCTCGGCCCCGACGGTGACGTTGTTGGCCACGAAGTACTCGAGTCCCACGCCGATCGAGCCCATGAGCGTGGTGTCATTGGCCTCGATCGAGAGATTGGCCCCGGGCGCCTTCCGGTCGTTGAACTGATTGTTGCCGAAGCCGAGGCCTCCGGTCACGTAGGGGGTCAGCCGCCCGTCGAGGAGCGGGTAGCGAAGGCGCACGCCGGGGATGAAGCTGAAGATCCCGTACTCGGCGACCTTGCCCAGGCCGGCCAGGGTGAGATCGGTTTGCGACTGGTCGGCGGCCAGCTCGATGCCGACATATCGATTCAGATTGAGCCCCAGCGAGAAGCCGAAGGCCTGGGAGAAGCCGTCGATGCTGAGGCCGTTGCCCTGGTTCGTGTGGAGGCGATACACGGCACCCAGCCGCACACTGCCATAGGCGCGGATCTGGTCGGTATCCTCGGCCCGCGTGTCGGTGGTCAGTAGCAAGAACGCGACGAGGGTCAGACAGACCAGGATGCCCGGCCGGAGGCGACGCGAGCCTCGCATCCTCCACCCTCTGCACCGGGCCCGCGGATCGCGGGGGCGGGGGGCGAACGAGCTCAACGGCGGAGGCCGGAGGGGGCGTCCGGCAGGGGGCGGGGCGGCGCCCCCGGCGGCGGCCCGGCTGACGAGCATCGTACGGCCGTGCTTCGTGATGACGGCGTCCGTGTCTTTTGTGGACATCGCGACCCAGGCTAGCACGCATCGGGGATTTGCCGGGACGTTCCGCTTCATCCCCGGCCTGGGTGGTCTCGGAGCTGACCCCGCTGCCGGCGCCTCACGGCTCCTTGACAAGGCTTAACGTCAACCATATCGTGGCGGGACTTCCTGACACTGAGGCCCTCTAGCCCGACCGCCGTGGCGCTCGCCGACCTCCTCCAGTTCGTCTTCTCCGGCCTGACCGTGGGCGCGATCTACGGGTTGGTGGCGGTCGGGTTCAACATCGTCTTCAATGCCACGGGGGCGGTGAACTTCGCCCAGGGCGAGTTCGCCATGCTCGGGGGCATGCTGGGGGCGGCCCTGCTCGCGGCCACCGGTCTGCCGCTCCCGGTGGTGATCGCCGTCACCATCGCCGCCGTGACCCTGATCGGGGTGCTGCTCGAACGGCTTGCCATCAACCCGGCGCGCCACGCCGACGTGCTGAACCTCATCATCATCACCATCGGCGCGTCCATCTTCCTCAAGGGGGCGGTGATGGTGACCCTCGGGAAGAACGCGGCCGGGCTGCCCGCCTTCACGGGGGAGCGCCCGCTCCACGTGCTGGGCGCCACCATCCTGCCCCAGGCGCTCTGGATCCTGGGCGTGGCTCTGGCGATCATGGTGGTCCTCCAGCTCTTCTTCACCCGCACCCTGGTGGGCAAGGCCATGCAGGCGGTGGCCATCGACCGCGAGGCGGCGCGCCTGGTCGGGATCAAGGTGGGGCGCATGGTCATGCTCTCGTTCGCCCTCGGGGCGGCGGTGGGGGCGGTGGCCGGCATCATCATCACCCCGATGACGCTCACCATCTACGACGCCGGCACCATGCTCGGGCTCAAGGGCTTCGTGGCCGCGGTGGCGGGCGGCTTCGGCAACACCTTCGGCGGCCTCGCGGGCGGGCTGCTCCTCGGCCTCCTGGAGGCCCTCGGGGGTGGCCTGATCGCCTCGGAGGTCAAGGACGTGCTGGCCTTCGTGCTCCTCCTGTTCCTCCTGTTCTTCCGCCCCCGGGGCCTGTTCGGCCGGGCGGAGAGCGAGCGGGTCTAGCGGATCGGATGGCGTCCCGAGCGGGACGCAGGAAAGGGGAACGACATGATCACCCGACGGCAGTTCCACACCACGGTGGCGGGGGGCCTCGCCGGCGCGCTCGCCTCCCGGCTCGAGGCCCGGGCCCAGGCCGAGCCGCTCCGCATCGGCAGCATCTTCTCCTACACCGGCCCCGCCGCCTTCCTCGGCGACCGGATGAAGCGCTCGGTGGAGCTCTTCGTGGAGGAGGCCAACAAGAGGGGCGGGATCGGCGGGCGCAAGGTCGACCTGTTCCTCTACGACGCGGCCAGCGAGTCCTCCAAGGCGGTGCTGGCCGCCAAGCGCCTCATCGAGCAGGACCGCGTGGACGTCATCGTGGGCGACGGCAACCGCAGCGACATCGGGCTCGCCCTCGTCCCGGGCGTGCAGCGGGCCCAGGTGCCGCTGATGAGCGTGTCGGGCGCCACCAGCCTGGTGGAGCCGGTCAAGGACCGGGCCTGGGTCTTCAAGTCGACGGTGAACGACGTGGAGGTGGTGGCCCGCCTGCTCGACTTCTTCAAGAAGAAGGAGATCAAGGACGTGGCCATGCTCAACGACACCGGGGCGTTCGGGGTGAGCGCCCGCGACGTGCTGCGGGCCCAGGCCCCGGCCGCCGGCATCAACGTGGTGGCGTGGGAGGAGTTCCAGCCGTCCGACAACGACCTCACCACCCAGCTCACCCGCATCCGCGGGACCAGCGCCCGGGCCATCATCTGCTGGACGGTGACCCCGGCCGGCGTCGTGTTCTTGAAGAACGCCCGGCAGCTCGGCCTCCAGCAGACGCTGGTCCACGGGTTCGGCTTCGTCGCCGACCGCTACATGCAGCTCGCCGGCGAGGCGGCCGAGGGCCTGCTCCTGACCTCGCTGAAGTTTCCGGTGGCCGAGCAGCTCCCCGATGGCGACCCCATCAAGGCCACCATCCTCGACTACAAGGCGCGGTACCGGGCCCGGTACAGCGAGGAGACCGACGTGTACGGGGGCCAGGCGTGGGACGGCATGAGCATGGTCAGCCACGTCATCGAGCAGGTGGGCGGCGGACGCGAGAAGATCCGGGGCGGGCTCGAGACCCGGATCAAGGAGTTCAAGGGCGTGGGCGGTGTCTTCACCTTCTCCCCCGAGAAGCACTGGGGTCTGGCCAAGCGCGACGTGGTCATGATCGAGTGGCGCCAGGGCAAGTTCCGCCTGGTGGACCTGTAGTGCCGGGAACGCTTCATCGGCGCCCTCTCCCCGCAGGGGAGGGGGCGAGGGGCGCGCTCCCGCCCGGGCGATGCCGAGGACCGAGCCGCGTTCCCGGGCCCGCGCTGCTCCTCGTCCGGCAGGGGGCGTGGCGCCGGTGACCGCGCATCTGCCGAGCCGGGTCCCGGGGTGGGGCCTCGCGCTCTTCCTGGCCGCGGTGGCCCTGGCCCCGTGGCTTGCCCCGAACGCCTACATCGTCCACGTGCTGGCCTTCGCCGGGCTCAACGTGATGATGGCGGTGGGCCTCAACCTGCTCATGGGCTATGCCGGCCAGGTGTCCCTCGGCCACGCCGGGTTCTACGGCCTGGGCGCCTACGTCTCGGGCGTCCTCGGCGCCCGGTGGGGCCTGTCCCCGTGGCTCGGCATGCCGCTGGCGGCGGTGGCGACCGGCCTCCTCGCCTACGCGGTCGGCACCCCCACGCTCCGTCTCAAATCCTACTATCTGGCCATGGCGACCCTCGGCATCGGGATCGTCCTGCACCTGAGCTTCGTCCAGCTGTACTGGTGGACAGGGGGCTCGTCCGGTCTGGCCGGGATCCCGCCCTTCGACATCGGGCCGATCCGCTTCGGCGGCGACACCGCCCACTACTACCTCATCTGGACTTTCGCCGCCGCCGCTCTCTGGGTCGCCTGGAACCTCGTCAACTCCGGGGTGGGCCGCGTCCTCAGAGCCCTGGGCGACAGCGAGGTGGCGGCCGAGGCCATGGGGGTGGACACGGCGCGGGAGAAGCGGCGCATGTTCGTGCTGTCCGCCGTGTACGCGTCACTGGCGGGGAGCCTGTACGCTCACTACATCACGGTGATCAGCCCCGAGATCTTCTCCTTCCTGTTCTCGGTGCTGCTGATCCTCATGGTCGCGATCGGCGGGATCGGCCGATACTGGGGGCCGGTGCTGGGGGCGCTCCTGCTCACCGCGCTGCCGGAGGTGCTGAGGCGCTACGGGGACTACGAGGTGCCGCTGTACGGGCTGGCCCTGATGGCGGTCATGCTGTTCCTGCCGCGCGGCCTGGCGGGTCTGCTGGATCGCGAGGCGCCGGCCCGCCTCCCGGCCGCGGCCGGTCCGGTCGCGCCGCCCGCGCGCGTGGCGGCCCCGGCAGCCCGGGGAGAGCGGCTGCTCGAGGTGCGCGGCCTGACCAGGGAATTCGGGGGTGTCCGCGCCCTGCACGAGTGCTGGTTCGACGTGCGGGGCGGGGAGATCAAGGCCATCATCGGGCCGAACGGGGCGGGGAAGACGACGCTGTTCAACCTGATCACCGGCGTGTACGCCCCGACCGCCGGCGAGGTGCGGTTCCGGGGCGAGCGGCTCACCGGGCGGCCGGCCCACCAGGTCGCGCGGCTGGGCCTCTCGCGGACGTTCCAGAACGTGCAGCTCTTCTCGAGCCTCTCCGTGGTCGAGAACGTGATGGTGGGCGCGGCGCGGCTCCGGCGCGACGCCTTCGCGGCGTCCGCCCTTGGCCTGCCCGGCCCGGGGCGGGAGGATCGCGCTCACGTCGATCGGGCCCTCGGCTGGCTGGCCCTGGTGGGGATCGGCGGCGCGGCGTGGGCGCCCGCGGGGAGCTTGCCCTTCGGCCAGCAGAAGCTCGTGGAGCTGGCGCGGGCAGTCGCCGCCGAGCCCCAGCTGCTGCTCCTCGACGAGCCCGCCGCGGGCCTGAACAGCACCGAGAAGGTCGAGATGATGCGGTTGATCGGGCGGCTCCGCGACCTCGGCATGGCCGTGCTTCTCATCGAGCACGACATGCGGCTCGTCATGGGGGTCTCCGACCGCGTCGTGGTGCTCAACTACGGCGAGCGCATCGCCGAGGGGACGCCCGCCGAGGTGCAGGCAAGCCCGGAGGTCGTCAAAGTGTATCTGGGCGAGGAGGTCGAGGACGTTGCTCGAGGTCACTGACCTGGTGGCACGCTACGGCGCGGTCGAGGCGCTGCGCGGGGTATCGCTGGCGGTCCGGCCGGGGGAGCTGGTGACGCTCCTCGGGGCGAACGGCGCCGGCAAGTCCACGCTCCTGAGAGCCGTCGTCGGGCTCCTCGCCGCGGCGCGAGGCCGCGTGTTCTTCGAGGGGGAGGAGATCACCGGGCGCGCGCCCGACGACATCTTGCGGGCGGGGATCGCGCTCGTGCCCGAGCGCCGGCGCGTCTTCGGGGGCCTCCCCGTGCGCGACAATCTCCTCCTGGGCGCCTATGCCCTCCCGCGGGGGCGCGGGTTCACCCGGCAGGTCGAGGAGGGGCTCGACGAGGTCCACCAGCTCTTCCCCGTGCTCCGGGAGCGCCGGGCCCAGCTGGCCGGCACCCTGTCCGGGGGCGAGCAGCAGATGCTGGCGATCGGGCGGGCCCTCATGAGCCGCCCGCGGCTGCTCCTGTGCGACGAGCCGTCGCTGGGGCTGGCCCCCCTGGTGGTGCAGGAGATCATGCGCCTGCTGCGCGCCCTGCGCGACCGCGGGACCACGGTGCTCCTGGTGGAGCAGAACGCCCGGGTGGCCCTGCGCGCGGCCGATCGCGGCTACGTGCTCGAGACCGGCGCGGTGGCAGTCGAGGGCTCGGCCCGCGCGCTCCTCGAGAACGACGAGCTGCGCGCCGCGTACCTGGGCGGGTAGGGCGAAGCATGCGCCGGAGAAGCGGAGAGGAGAGCGCGGCGACCCGGCCCCGGCGCCAACTCCCTCGCCCCCGGAGGGCCCGGTGAGGGCCCGGAGGGGGAGAGGGTGGGGGTGAGGGGCGCGCCAATCACGCGCAACGCGCGCGCAATCAGGCGGGGCGCGCCGGGTGAGATGGGGCAGGAGCAGGGAGATCGCGGAGGGCAGGAGGCGAGGATGAGCGAGACGAAGGCAGAAGCGGGCGCGGAGCGGCTGCTCCGGGCGTACCAGGAACAGGAGAAGCGCTTTGTGGAGCGCCGCTTCCCGCTGCGGTTCGAGCCGGAGGTGCCGGCGATCCGCGAGCTGTACAGCCAGGCCAAGGGCTTTCGCTGGAACCCGGAAACCGACATCCCGTGGAGCCGGTTCGACCCGGACGCCTATCCGGAGGCCGCGCGCGAGGCGGCCCGGCTGACCTGGAGTCGCCGCGCCTGGGGCGTCTACCCGGGCCTCGGCGAGAGCACCGCGCTGCTCGTGCGGATGTGCCTGGAGTCGGGCGCGATCGGCATGGACACCAAGCTGTTCCTCTCGTTCCGCCCCGCCGAGGAGGCCAAGCACCTCGAGACCTGCTACATGCTGGCGGAACGCCTCGGAGGGTACCTCGCCGATCCGGGGGATCCGGTGCTGAGGCGGGCGAGCAACCACCCGTTTGCCCAGGCCGCCCTCGACCCGGACCTGCCCGTGGAGGCCTTCGTGGGGGCGCTCGGCGCCCTCGACGACCAGCTCGACCTCAACCTGGAGCTGAGCCATCTCCGGCACGCGCGGGACGAGGTCGTGCGGCAGTCGCTGCGCCTGATCGCCTCCGACAAGCAGCGCCACGTGCTGTTCGCGTGGGCCTTTCTCGGCGGCCGCGTGCCCGCCCTGGATGCCGGCGGCCGCGCCGCGGTGGTGCAGGCGATGCGCAACATGCTGGAGCGCGTCATCCTCGCTGGCTACCGGAACACCTGGCTCCTGCCGCCGGGCCGCCCGGATCGGTGGGCCGAGGCCGAGGCGGAGACGGCCGCGCGCGGCCTCGGGGCCTCCCCCGTGAGGGCGGAGCGGAGCGTGCTGCGGGCCACGGTGATCCAGGTCCGCGAGCGCCTGGCCGCCTGGGGGATCGAGCTGCCGCGGGTGACGCATCCGGACCTCGGGGAGGTATGAGCTGGGGGCGCGGGGCGGCGGGCGGACAGGATCGGAGCGGAGAGAATCCGAGAGGAGGGACGCGATGCTGACGGAGAAGATGCGGACCGAGGCGTACGTGCTCGAGGATCGCTTCCCGCTGCGCCTGGCGGCGGCGATGCCCGACGTGTGGGAGCTGTGGCAGCGGTCGAAGACGCTCGAGTGGGACCCGCAGACCGACATCCCGTGGGAGGAGCTCCGGCCCGAGCGCTATCGCCCCGAGGAGATCCTGGCCGCCCGCATGTACTGGAGCCGGCGCACCTGGGGCGAGTACGGCGCCATCTCGGAGAGTCCGGCCCTGCTCCTGCGCTTCGGCCTGGAGAACCGCGATCCGGATCTCCAGTTCTTCTTCACCATGCGCACCATGGAGGAGGGCCGGCACGCCGAGGCCTCGTGGCTCATGGCCGACCGCCTCGGCGGCTATTTCCCGCAGCCCCAGAACCCGCCCACGGCGGGGGCGGTGGGCACCCACGGCGTGCGGCGCATGGCCTTCGACCCCGAGACCTCGCTGGAGGGCGTCTTCGCCAGCCTTGTTTGCGCGGCCGAGGAGATCCTGATCGACGTGTTCAAGGCCACCGTGCACCGGGCCACCAACCCCGCGGTGCGGCGCCTCATGGAGCTGATCCTCCGCGACGAGGTGCGCCACATCGCCTTCGGCTGGCAGTGCCTGGACGCGTGGGCGCCGTCGTTCACGCCGGAGACGATCCGCAACATCGAGCGGGCCGTGGTCACCATGATCGAGAACGTCGAGTTCCGCGGCTACCGCAACCTCTGGCTCGCCATCGAGGGTGGCAGTGCCACCCCGGCCGAGATCGACGCCGACCGGATCTCCTGCGAGGCGGGCCTTGGCGGCAGCACGCCGGAGGACGAGATGCGGGTCTTCCCGGAGTTCCTCCAGAAGCTCCGCAAGCGCATGGCGCCGTGGGGCGTGACCATCCCCCTGTTCGACCACCCGCGGCTCGGGCAGGTGTAGCGGCCCGCGCCCGGCCGTGAAGTTCGTCGGCGATCGGGTCCTCCGCAAGGAAGACGCCCGGCTCATCCAGGGCGCGGGGCGCTACGTCGGGGACATCGCCCTCCCCGGCATGCTCCACGCAGCCATCCTGCGCTCCCCGCACGCCCACGCCCGCATCCTGGCCATCGACGCGGCGACCGCCCGGGCCTGCCCCGGGGTCGCCGCCGTGTTCACCTTCGCCGACCTCGGGCCGGCGGCGCGGCCGCTGCCCATCATCCCGCCGCATCCGGCGCTGCGCGGAAGGAACTTTCACCTGCTGGCGGGCGAGCGCGCGCGCTTCGTCGGTGAAGCCGTGGCCGTGGTGCTGGCCGCCAGCCGCTACGCCGCCGAGGACGCCCGCGAGCGGATCGAGGTCGCCTACGCGCCCCTGCCGTCGGTCCAGGACCCGGGCGAGCCCGGGCCCGCCCGCGTGCACGACGACATCCCCGACAACCTCGCCGGCCGGGTCACCCTGGCCCGCGGGGATGTCGAGGCGGCCCTGCGCGCGGCACCCCGCGTGGCCGGTGCCCGGCTCGCCATCGGCCGGGCCGGCGGCCAGCCCATCGAGACCCGGGGCGTGGTGGCCGAGTACAGCGCCATGGCTGGTCTCCTCACCGTCTGGGCCTCCTCCCAGGTGCCCCACCAGGTGCGGCAGTTCATCTGCGAGTTGCTCGGGATGGAGCCGCACCGGGTGCGCGTGATCGCGCCCGACGTGGGCGGGGGCTTCGGGGCGAAGCTCATCGTCTATCCCGAGGATGTCCTTGTCCCGCTGCTGTCGATGCGCGTGGCCCGACCGGTTCACTGGGTCGAGGAGCGGATCGAGCACATGCAGACCGCCACCCAGGAACGGACGCAGGTGCACGAGGTCACCGCCGGGTTCGACGGCGAGGGGCGCCTGCTCGCCCTGCGCGACCGGTTCGTGCACGACACCGGCGCCTACACGCCGCGGGGTCTTGTGGTGCCTCTGCTGAGCGCCTCGATGCTGGCCGGCCCCTATCGCATCCCCGCGGTGGAGGTGACCTTCGACAGCGTGTACACCAACCGCGTGCCGGTGACGCCCTACCGGGGCGCCGGCCAGCCCCAGGCCGTGTTCGCGATCGAGCGCGTGCTGGACCTGGTGGCGCGCGAGACGGGGCGCGACCGCGCCGCGGTGCGCCTCGCCAACCTGGTGCGGCCGGAGGAGATGCCCTACGATGTCGGGCTCGCCAATTACCGGGGCTCCGGCAACGTCGTCTACGACAGCGGCGACTACCCGGCGGTGCTGCGGCGAGCGCTCGAGGTCTCGGACTACGAGCGCCTCGGCGCCGAGTGTGCCCGCGCCCGCGCCGCAGGCCGGCTGCGCGGCCTCGGAGTGGCCTGCTACGTGGAGCTGACCGGCGTCGGCCCCTTCGAGGGCGCGGTGGCCCGGGTCGACGCCGCCGGGCGGATCGCGGTGTTCACCGGGGTGGCCTCGCAGGGGCAGGGGATCGAGACCACGCTGGCCCAGGTGGCGGCCGACGAGCTCGGGGTGACGCCGGAGGACGTCAACGTCGTCGCCGGGGACACGCTCGGCATCGGGCAGGGGATCGGCACCTTCGCCAGCCGCGCCGCCGTGGTGGGCGGCACCGCGGTGGCCCTCGCCGCGCGCGACCTCCGGACCCGGGCCACCCGCCTCGCCGCCCAGGTGCTCGGCATCCCCGAGGACGAGGTGCAGCAGAGCGGTCCGGTCTTCGCCCAGCGCGGCCGCCCGGACCACCAGGTGAGCCTGGCACGGCTCGCCTCGGTGGCCGCCATGGCTACCGCCGCCCACGGCGTCGAGCCCGGCCTCGAGGCGACCCGCTACTTCCAGCCCGCGGACATGACCTACGCGAGCGGGGCCCACGTGGCGCTGGTCGAGGTGGACCCCGCCTCCGGGCAGGTCGATCTCCTGGCGTACTGGATCACCCACGACAGCGGGCGCCTCATCAACCCGATGATCGTGGAGGGCCAGATCGAGGGCGCGGTGGCCCTCGGCATCGGCAGCGCCCTGCACGAGGAGATCCGCCACGACGAGCAGGGCCAGCCGCTGGCCGGCAGCCTCATGGACTACGCGCTGCCGCGCGCCACCGACGTCCCGCCGCTGCACGTCGAGCACCTCGAGACGCTCTCGCCCCTGAACCCGCTGGGTCTCAAGGGGGTCGGCGAATCCGGTACCCTCCCGGTGGCCGCCGTCATCGCCTCCGCCGTCGAGGACGCCCTGTCCGCGCGCGGGATCGCAATTCGCCAGATGCCGCTCACCCCCCGGGTCATGGGCGCTTTGCTTCACCCCGGAGCCTGATCGGCCCTGTTCGCGGGCGCGCCAGGGAGCGTCCCGGCCGCGCCGCGTTCTCCCCCCGGCTGAAGGCCGCCTGGGTGCATGCGAAGGCCCTGGTCGGAGCTCCGATCCCTCGACGTCCAGCCGGCCCGGGCCAGGAAGGAGAAGGCAGTCAGGCTCCGGGGTCCCGGCGGCAGAGGGTTGACCACGTCCGGCATGGCCGCTACTCTCGGCCCACCATGGAGCCGGACGGACGCGCCGCGCTGCTGCCCACTGACGAGGCAGCACCTCAGTTCACGGCCCACCGGCTCACGCGCGATGAGCTGGGCCAGCTGATGGAACGCTCGGACTGGCCCGCCGTGGCGAGGATGACGTGGCATCTCGGGTTCCTGGCCGCGACGGGCGGTCTGATCCTTGTGTTCCAGGCGACGGTGTGGGTGATCCCGCTCGTCGTCGCCCACGGGTACGCGCTGGCCTTCCTCTTCTGCCCGTTCCACGAGTTCGCCCATCGGACCGCGTTGCGGACCCGCTGGCTCAACGCCGCCCTGGGGCGCTTCATCGGGGTGCTAATCTTCCGGCCGTACGACAACTACCGCGTCTACCACTGGGACCACCATCGCTTCACGCAGGATCCCGAGCGCGATCCCGAGCTGTCCTTCCCCCGGCCCAGGTCACCGGCCTCCTATGTCCTGACCTTGACCGGACTCCCGTATCTGAGGCGCCGGTTGTCCGACATGCTGGTGCTGGCCGCCGGTCGTGCGGACAGGCCGTGGATGCCGGTCAACGAGCACCGTCGGCTGATCATCGAGGCGCGGGCGCACCTGGCCATCTATCTCGCCTCCGCCGCGCTGTCGGTGGCCCTGGCATCTCCGACTCTCCTGATCGTCTGGTTCCTGCCGTTCCTGGTGGGCCAGGTCTTCATGCAGCCCTATCTCCTGGCCGAGCACACCGGCTGTGCCCACTCGCGCGACGGCCTGTCCAACACCCGCACCACGCTCACCTGGCCCCTGGTGCGCCTCTTCGCCTGGAACATGCCCTACCACGCCGAGCACCACGCGTACCCCGCCGTGCCGTTTCACGCGCTGCCCCGGCTTCACGAGCGCGTCCGGGACAGGCTGGCGAACGTCGAGCCCGGCTACCTCGCGGCCAGCGCCACGGTGAACCGCCATCTCTTCGGCCGGAGAGCCGCCGGCACGGCCGGCGTGCCGTAGGAGACGCCCGGCGAGGGGAGCGCACCCCGTGCGCGCACGCGCCGATGATCACCGCCGTGTCGTACCACGCGCGGTCCTCGTCAAGCGGCAGCACGAGCGGCTCCGCGCCGTACTCGCCGAGATGGACGCCGAGTTCGGCCCGATCCCGGCGGAGGAGCTGCTCCGCGCACGCGGGGCATGGCCCGGCCCCGGCGTCGTCAGGCGCAAGCCCCGGCGCGGCGCCTGATCCTCGACTCCGGGGCCGTCTGAAGAAGGCCCACGGGGTTCTTCAACATCTCCGACTCCCGCAGGGACGCCCGCCCGGGGAATCCACCACGCGCCGGCCCGCGTTCGTGCATCTCGGCCGGATCAGGCGCGCGAGCCTGTCCGACGATGGCGCACTCACGCCGCGCGCAGAGGCCGGCCGGGCGAGGCTTACGCGACAGAAGTGGACGGCTTCCCCGCCGGCGGCGACGGGGAGGGCGATACGTTGGCACCGGCCGCAGCGATGGCTCCGGTCTCGGCGGGGATTTCGGCCGGGCTGCCATTGGCCGTGCGAGCGCGCCAGATGTCGATGAGGGCCACCGCGACGGCCAGCGTGATCGGGCCCAGGATGATCCCGGCCGCGCCGTAGAGGCCGATGCCGCCCACGATCGCGATGATCGCGGCCCACCGGCTACGGGCGGTCTGACCTCCTCGCTGCCCGGTCGCGAGGAGGGCGCTCGCTCCGGATCCGCGCGGGTGCCGATCCGGAGCGCTGCCTACGGCAACAGGCCCATGACCGGGCGCCTGACGAAGGTGGAGGTGCCACAGGCCGGCGCGGACGGGCTGGTGACGGCGCAGTCGTCCCGCGTCCCGGCGGGCACCGCCTGACCGTACACCGGCGCCGATTGCCCGGGGCACACGGTCTGCACGCCGATCATCATGCCGCGGTCCTCGTGGCCGAGGAAGTGGCAGTGGATCACGTACTCGCCGGTGTAGTCGAGGAACCGGGAGCGGATGGTGATGGAGCCCCAGGGCAGGCAATCGCACACCGACGCCCGCCCCTGCGCCGGATTGCTCCACTGGCCGTTCCAGGTGGCCCGGGCTGCCGTGCACGCCGCGGGGCATATCTGCTGCGCCTCGTCGTCGCCGGCGAGGGATCGCCCGGCGCCGACGTCGCGCGGAGTGGTGGACAGCGGGGGCAGCCCGAAGGTGTCCCACCAGAGCCAGGGCCGCGGCAGCGGCTCGTTGTTGATCGCGATGATCTGGAAGGGATTGATGTGAATGTGGAAGGGGTGCTTCGGGGAGGAGTTGTTCGCCACCGTCCACTCCTCGGCGGCGCCGATGGCCATGGTCTCGTCGGCGCAGCTGGAGTCGAACTGCTTGTCGTTGATGAAGAAGGCGTTGGGCTGCCCGCCCGGGCCGCCGGTCATGCTGAACAGCAGCGAGCGCGTGCCCACCACCTCGCTCTCGTGAATCTCGGCGAGGAAGGGGGGCAGCGGGGGCCACTCCTCGGTCGAGGGGAACACCATCGGCTTCGCCGGCCCGGTGACGCGGACGGTGAGCAGCGGCGGCCGGGCGGTGGCGGTGGCGCCGAGCTGCTGCGCCTGGGCCTGGTGGTGGGCGATGCGGGCCGCGCGACGCGCATCGTGCCGCGCCTTGATGTTGCCCTCCAGGTGGCCGTTCACGTCGAAGGTGAAGAAGTGGATGCCGGGCGCGGCCGGGGCCTGCACCAGGAAGTCGGCCCGGTTGCCGGGCGACAGCGCGAAGTTCGCCAGCCCCTGGGCCAGCAGGGGCTGGCTCTCGTAGTTCCGGGGACCGAACACCAGGCCGTCCTGGGCGATCTGCCTGACCGCCGGCGCCCCGGGCGTTTCCCAGCCCACGGCGAGCTGGGCCGCGCCCTGCATGGTGGCGCTGACGAAGCGCCACCGCTGGATCTCGCCCGGCGCCATCGTGATCACGGGGTTGGCCTGGCCGTTGACCAGCGGCTGCGGCGGCGCGTAGCTCGGGTCCTGATTGAAGAAGTTCAGCTGCTCGTCGAGCTGCTGGATCACCAGCACCTTCTCGACGAGGCGGCCCTGAGGCTGGTAAAAAGCATTCAGCCAGTCGTCGAAGGGGCCCTCGACGATCAGGGCCCCCGCCATGCCGTTGAGGACCTGGATCGCCGCCGCGCCGTGCTTGTGCGGGTGGTACCAGTGGGTCCCCTCCGCCTGGTTCCACGGGAACGGGTTGACCGCGTACTGGTACTGGCCGCTGGTGACCTGACCGCGCGCATGGGCATGCCCGGCGAGGACGCCCGGGGTGCCGGCCGGCTGGAGCTCCAGGAGGACATAGTCCTGCGGCGGCTGGGGCGAGACGTGGGCGCCGTGGAAGTGCAGGTTGGTGGAGTTGTTGCCGTGGAAGCACTCGGGATACGTCTGCACGGGGCAGCCCTGGGTGCAGCTCTCCGGACACGGCTGGCCCGCGGGCGGACAGCAGGCCGCATTGCCCGAGAGGCACGCCGGATCGCACTGGGTGTCGGAAATGGCCGGCACCGGGAGCTCGTTGACGAGAAGGATCTTCAGCGCATCGCCGTCGCCGGCGGCCGGCGTGCTGGCCCGTCGCACCCGCAGCGTCGGACCTGGCGTCGACCACGCGATCGGGCTGCTGCCCGCCGTGGCCGGGAAGCCGTACGTGCGCAGGATCATCGGCGGCTCCGCCCAGGTCCAGCTCGTGCCGGCGAACACGGGCACACAGGCGTGCGATCGCTGCTGCACGTACAAGGTGGTGCTGAGCGTGCCGTCGCTGGCTCTCAGCTGCGGCGGCTCGACCAGGTCCTGCATGTCGGGCGAGCCGCAGCCGTTCTGCGCCGATCCGGCGGGGACCATCACGAGGGGCAGCAGGACAACGAGGGCGCGGACGATCCGGCGAACTGGCCGGGACATCGACGGGCGGGCGGGCATGGCCTGTCCCCTTGCTGCCTGCCCGGTGCGGAGAGGCCGGGCGGCGGCGGGCCGGTTCACGGAGAGAGCCCCATGGCGGGGCCCGCGGTCGTCAGAGCCTCGGCGGCCGCTGCGCCGGCCGGGGCGCTCACCGGGCACTCGATCAGGGCAAACGTGAACTCGCCGCACGACGCCAGGTCGGGGGAGAAGCACCGTCCGGGCCCGTCGCCGGTGCTGATCGCGATCGTTCCCGCGCCGATGACCGGCACGGCCGCTCCCGCCGGGTAGGTGATGAACCCGACGCTGGCGGTGTCCCCGGTGACGTGGACGCTGACGGACTGGGGGCGATTGCCGGACAGGTCTACCCCCGTGCCGCGCAGCTGGTCCCCCCCCTGCAGGTCGACGAACCAGACGAAGACGTTCTGGAACGGCAGCGTCGAGAGACAGACCGGCTGGGCCGCGGTGGCAGGCACCTCGGTCCCTGCCACGCCAAGCGCGAACGCAAATCCCGCGAGCAAGATGCGCACGGTTCTTCCTCCCTTCGCGATGTCCGCTGGATGAGGGGGCTGTGATCGCACGGGACGGGCCGGTCAGTGCGCGCCGGCCGGCCCGTCCTGCGCCAGCCCCCGCCGGCGTGTCGCCGCGCGACCGGGAGCACGCAGCCGCCGACTCCTGGACGGCGGGGACCAGCCCCCACGGGTCGGCGTGGAAGAGCATTGGCTTCTCGCCGGCGAGGAAGTGC
>DATKEI010000382.1:0-2404 GCA_035544455.1 Binatia bacterium
CGACGCCGCCGGCCGAGATCGTGGATGTGCGCTCGCGTGATCTCCTCGTGCACGCGTCGGGAGGCCGCCTGGTGGCAGTGGTGGGCCTGTCGGAGGTCATCGTGGTTGATACGCCGGAGGCGCTTCTCGTGTGCTCCGCCGACGCCGCCCAGGATGTCCGCGAGGTGGTGGAGCGCCTGCGCGCCGAGGGCCGCACCGATCTGCTCTAGATCCCATAGGTTCTTGTCAAGCCCTTTCGCCCCAGTTCGGGTCGAAGTCGGTGCCGTTGCGCCAGACACCCCAGACGAGGCTGAGGGCCTTCGCCATGCAGTGGCCGAGCGCATTCATCTTGCTCTTGCCCGCGGCCCGCTTGCGTGCGTAGTGGGCCCGGATGACGGGGTTATGGGTGACGCCCACGACGGCCATGCGATAGAGCGCCGCCCGGAGATGTGCGTTGCCGGCCTTGGACATGCGCCAGGAGGTCTCGGGGCTCGATCCCTTGCGACCGGAGCTGCGCTCGGCGGGGTGGACGCCGGCGTAGGCGAGCAGCTGATCGACGTCCTCGAAGCGCTCGATGTCACCGATCTCGGCGATGAGCGTCGCGGTGATCGAGGCACCGACCCCCGGGATCGTCCGCAGGCGCCGGGCGAGCTCGCCGTCGAGCAGGGACGCGACGCGGGCATCGGCCTCGGCGATCTGTGCCTCGAGCAGGTCGTACTGGTCGAGCAGGAGGCCCACCTCGAAGGCGACCTCGGCCTCGAGCTCGGGCACGGCGATCGAGTGGGCCGCGGCCTCCTTCAGGCGCTCGGCCTTGCATGTCCCCAGTCGCCGGTGCCCGGGAGCGGCGTTGGCATCGGCGAGCGTCGAGACCCGGCGCCTCCGTGCCGCGGCCGCGGTGGGAGCCACCCTGAGCACCTCCCGCGCGGTCCGGCAGGCGGGGTCGTCGAAGAGCTCCCCGAGCTCCGGGAAGCCCAGCTCCACGAGGCGGACGAGGCGCTGGCAGACGCGGGCCTGCTCGGTCACGAGCGTCATCGCGAAGCGGGCCGCCTGGCGCAGCTCGGCCCCGGCGAGCGGGTCGCGGGCGACGGGTCGGTCACGCATGGCCATGAGGGCGAGGCTCCTCGCGTCGGCCGGGTCGGACTTGGTCCTGCCGAGCCGGCTCTTGGCAAAGTACTTCGCGCTCAAGGGGTTGACCACCGCGACGGGGACGCCCCGACGGCCCAGGTGCGAGGCCAGGGCCATCCAGTAGTGGCCCGAGGACTCCATCGTCACGAGGCCCACCGGCTCGGCCTGTCGCTCCAGCCAGGCATCGAGGCGGTCGTAGCCGGCGCGGTCCTGGCGGAGACGCAAGATCTCCCGGTCGGCCTTGTCCTGGCCCTCCCGGCAGCGGGCCACCGCATGCTGCTTGGCCCCGATGTCGATGCCGACGGTAAGCATCACCAAGCCTCCTTCCGACCACCAGGGGTCCCTGTCCGACCCGGTCGACGTCAGCTGATGGGTCCCATCACCGGTCCGTCGCCGCAGGATCCCGATCACCGTTCACGGCCGAGGGACGGGGGCCGGCATCTAGAACCATCGGTCATCTGCCGGATAGCGCAGAACCGGTCTCCCCGTGAGGTCCGACCTATCATCGGCCCTCCACGAGGACCTATATCAGCGCAGCGAGGCGAAGCGCGCTCCGATGCTGGAGAGCACGGCGCCTCCGGCCGCAGCCGGTGTGACGCGACCCATCCGGGCCCGCCAGGACGGGTTAGGCAGCCATGCCGGTCGAGCCGGCGTCTCGGCCAGCGCGATGGCCACGTAGACGAGCATGCCCAACCCTGAGACGACCGCGCAGACGACCAGCGTGGCTCGGACGTCGGTGAGGCCGGCCTGCACCGGGACGATCGCAACGAGCGGGACGAAGATGCCGCGCAGCCCCAGCAGCGCGTTCATGCCGGCCGTGGCGGGCGCCTGCTCGTCGCTCGCGGTCCGACTGACCACGAGGAGCGGGACGGCGACCTCCGCGGCCGCCACTGCAAGGCCCACCAGAACGGTGCCAGCAGCCACTGCCAGGGGGGTTTCGGCGACGGCATAGAGGAGGATGGCCAGGACGGTCAGGAGGCCGCCCACCTGGATGACCAGGAGGCCACCGCGCCGGTCCGCGAGGCTGCCCCACAGGAACAGAGAGCCCATGGTGGCGATGACTCCCGCCATCGCGATCCAACCCACCTCCGCCACGCTCAGGCCGAGTCGATCTATCTGCACGAGGACCACCAGCGGCGTGGACGCGATGAGCCCGCCACCCCACAGGGCGTGGGCGATCGTGAGCCTCCGGAGGAACGGGTGGCGCACCACCGAAGCGACGGCTGCCCGGGCTGAGAACGCGCCCGTCCCGCGCGGTTCGACCGTGGTGAAGCGCCATCCTGCCAGCGCGCAGGCCGCC
>DATKEI010000383.1:0-6026 GCA_035544455.1 Binatia bacterium
CTCGATCGGCCGGAGAGCCGCGCGCTGATCGACGGCTGGAAGCGCCAGCCCGGGATGCTCGGCCTGCGCTTCACCTTCCTGCAGCCGCACCAGCAGGCCTGGCCGACGGACGGCACCATCGACTGGCTGTGGCCCGCGGCCGAGCGCGCCGGGCTGCCCGTCGCCCTGCTCGCGGCCAGCTTCCTGCCCAAGGTCGGGCAGGTCGCGGAGCGGCACCCCGGGCTCAAGCTGATCATCGATCACCTCGGGCGCCCCTCCGGCACCAGGGACGAGGCGGCGTGGGCGAGCCTGCCCGACATGCTGGTCCTCGCCCGTCATCCGAACGTCGCCATCAAGGCGACGGGAGCGCCGAGCTACTCGAGCCAGCCGTATCCCTACCGGAACATCCACGACCATCTCCGCCGGATCCACGACGCCTTCGGCCCGGAGCGCATGTTCTGGGGCACGGACATCACGCGCATGCCGTGCTCGTGGCGACAGTGCGTGACCCTCTTCACCGAGGAGCTGCCGTGGCTGTCCGGGCGCGGCCGGGAGCTGGTCATGGGGCGGGCCGTCTGCGACTGGCTCGGCTGGAAGCTCGTCCCCGCGCCGGCCTGACGTCGGGTGGGCAGAGCCTGGTAGGGTTCATCCTCGGGCGCGCGCTGGCGCGGCGCTCGCTGGCCGAGGTGCGGGCCATCGATGCCGATCTCGGCGCCCAGGTCCGGAGCGGGGCGCTGTCACCGCGACGCCCACCGCGCTCATGACCGCGGCGCCGGTCGAGACGGTCTATCCGCTGGAGAACATCGCCGCAGTCCTCGGCCACGCCCATCAGGGCGAGCGGAGCGGCAAGATCCCGGTGGCGCCGAACGGCCCGGTCGCCGGCTGATCGGGCGAGCCGACGGAGCCGAGGATCAGGGGCAGGTCACCCCGGAGGGGCCGAGGTCCACGTGCCTGCCGGCGCGGTATTCGTCCCGGGACGGGATGTAGCGCTTCATGACGCCCGTCGGGGTGATCAGGTAGTAGTCGATCCGGAGGTCCTCGGCGCGGTCGGTGTCGCCCGTGCCCCGGCCGTTCTGGCCGGGCTTCGAGAAACCCTCGCCCTGCCCCTCCGGATGGCTGTGGTAGTAGGCCACGCGCCGCTCGTCATTCCTGATCTGATCGGTGGTGCTGCAGTCGGCCACATCCCCGCGGTGGGGACCGGTGACGCGGAGCGCCTTGTCCGGCCCCTCGATGATGATGCCGCAGTGCTCCCGGCCGGTGGTGCGCGTGCGGCACAGGATGTTCCGCAGGGCGGGGATCGCCACCGCATCCAGCCCGTCGGGGGCGTGAGGCGCGGCGGCGCCGGCCGCCCCAGGAGCGACCGCGGGCGCCTGGGGCGCGGCCGCCTGGGGCGCGGGCGCCCCGGCACTGGCGAGCTTGGTGATGGCTGGGGCCTGCTGGCGGATGGCCGTCTCGAGCTCCTTCGCCCGGTCCTTGAGCGTCCACCGGCTCGACAGCACCACGAAGCGCGGGCCGACGGTGACGGAGAACGACTTCCGGGTGGACTCCACCCGGACGCCGAACTCCTTGTCGTCGTACGAGACGCCGCTGACGAGGGCCGAGTACCGGGGGATGTGCATGCGCATCAGCCGGTAGACGATCGACGCCGCCCTGATGACCATCTCGGTCTTGTTCGACGAGTCCTGGCGGGCCTTGGCCCCCGCGCGGTCGATCGCGTCCGCGTCCTCCCGCATGGGGTCGGCGGCGGGCTGGCGCCGCACGCGCCCATCGCCGCCGAGGTCCTGGACGACGTGGGCGAGCTCGTGGCCGAGGAGCGCCCGGCCGGCCGCGCTCGCCGGCGCGTACTTGCCCTCGGCGAAGACGACGTCGGGCCCCACCGTGTACGCATCGGCGCTGATCGCTCGCGCCGAGGCCGCGGCGCGGGTGTTCGCGTGGATCCGGACCCGGCCGAAGTCGTGGCCGAACCGCGCCTCGAAGTGGGCCCGGGCGGCGGGCTCGAGGGGCTGGCCGGACGAGCGGATCACCTCGTGCACCTCGTGCGGGGCGGTGGACGGCCCGCCCGGTCCGGCAGCCGAGCGATGGAGCGTCACCGGCCCGGCGCCGGCCGCCGCCGCGTCGGCCTCCCGCTCGGCGGGGTCGTGGGCGTCTCCCACGAGGAGCGCCCCCGCCACCGGCGCCCGGGCCACCTGGCACTCCGCGCAGGTCCCCTTCGCGCAGGAGCACTTCCGCCGCAGGAACCCGCGGCCCGGCGGGATGACCGGGGCCGGCGCGGGGAGACGCATCCGGGCGAGAGCCATGGCGCAAGCCTACCAGAACGGGCGGGCGATCACGCCGTGGCCAGGCGCCTCCCGGCTCGTTGCAGCAGGAAGACGGCGATGGAGAGGTTGAGCACGTTCCAGAGGACGCCGTTGATGAAGGCGGCCCGGTAGGACCCGGTCAGGTCGAAGATCGATCCGGACAGCCAGCCGCCGAGGGCCATGCCGAACACGGTGGCCATCATCACGGTGGCGACCCTGGCGCCGGCCTCGCGGGGCGAGAAGTACTCGCGCACGATCATCGCGTAGGACGGCACGATGCCTCCCTGCACGAGGCCGAAGAGCGCCGAGATCGCGTAGAGCGAGACGAGCCCGTCGAAGGGGAGGAAGAGGAGCAGCGCCAGGGCCTGCAGGCCGGAGCCGATCAACAGGGTGGGCAGGCCTCCGGTGCGGTCGGAGATCCAGCCGAACGTCAGCCGGCTGACCACCCCGCAGGCGAGCAGCAGCGCCAGCATGTGGGCCCCGTGGGCGGCCCCGTGGCCGAGGTCGCCGCAGTAGGCGACCAGGTGCACCTGCGGCATCGCCATCGCCACGCAGCAGCACACGGCGGCGATGACCAGCAGGATCTGCAGGGCCCGGGGCGACAGGCCGAGCGGGCGCGCGGTGCCGGGTCCGGCCGGCCCGCTCGCCGGCGCCGGTTCGACCTCGGCCGCCGGCGGCCGGCGCCGGAGCACGCCGGCCAGCGCCAGCATGCTCGCCGCGCAGAAGATGCCGATGCCGAGATAGGTCCGGCGCCAGCCCACCGTCTCGATGAAGTGCTGCACGATGGGCGGCCAGACCGCGCCGGCGACGTAGCTGCCACTGGCCACGATGCCCACCGCCGTGCCGCGCCGCCGGTCGAACCACAGGGAGGTATCGGCGAGGAGGGGGGCGAAGGTCGCCGAGCTGCCGACGCCGATGAGCAGCCCCTGGACGAGGGCGAACTGCCAGATCGTGCGGGCCGAGCCGGCGACGACGTAGCCGAGCGACAGCATGACGGCGCCGGCCGCGACGGGGACGAGGATGCCGAAGCGGTCCGACAGGCGGCCCATGACGATCCCGGCCAGGCCGAAGCAGATCATGGTCAGCGTGTAGGGAAGGGAGGCGTCGCCCCGGGCAACCCCGAAGTCGGCCTGGACGGCAGGCAGAGCGACCACCACCGACCACATGCCGACCCCGCCGATCGTCGACAGCAGCAGCGCCGCGCCGAGGCGCAGCCAGGCGTAGGGGGATTCGACCTGCCCGGCCATGGCTACCCCGGCAGACCGCCTGGCGCGGCCCGGAGGGGTGCAGGAGCTGGAGGGCCCGTTCGTGAGCAGGTCGCCCTAGACCGTCGCAACCTCCCGGGCCGTCTCCCACATGCGGAAGCAGTGGTTGTGGAACCACAGGGTTTGCCCATCGCTGAAATCGGCGTCGATCTCCATCTCGGATTCCGCGATCGGCAGGTCGCACGCGTTACACGGCGTGCCCGTCCCGCGGCGGAACCACATCTTGTCGTGATCGTCGCTGCGCACAGCGTCGCTCTCAAACTTCTGTCGAATGTTCACCCGAACGTCAAGCATCAGCAGAGCTCCCAGGTAAGGCCGGGGCGCGAGTGGCGTGCGATTCACCGGGGTCTCGACTGGAGAGCGAGGAGGCTCGGGTGAAGCCCCTCCAGTATACGATCACCTCACCGGCGACGGACCGAACAACGCGAGGGGGATCGGGGAGCCCGGGGCCTTGCCGTCGCCGCGCATGGTCACCTTGCGCAGGCCCTGGATGGGCAAGCGTCCGGCGAACATGAGGAAGTCGGCCACGCCGAACACGTCCGTGAAGACGAGCCGGTTCCAGTGCAGCGAGACGTGGCGGTCGCTTTTCGTCCTTCGCCGGATCCTTCGCGAACTGCAGGATGCAGATCGGCGTCAGGTGCGTGAGCATGGCGCCGTCCGCCGACTGCGCGGCCAGGCTCCGCGCCGTGCCCCCCGTGACCCAGCCCCCCCACGTGAAGCCGCTGATCACGGTCACGACAGCGGTCGCCAAGCACAACCAGAACACCGTCGTCTTCGACGCCCGGGCTTCGCTCCAGCGCTGGGTGAGACGTGTCGCTCCCTGCTTGCTATCCATGGTTCGCGTGCTCCTCTGACGACCGGTTCGCCGGGTATTCCTGGGTTGCCGTGGCCGGCAACGTGCCTGCGTGCGTTCCCCGGGAGCGAGGCGGCCCTTTGGATCGGCGTGCCGAGACCGGCCGTGACGTCGGGGCAGTGACCGGTCGAGCGGGAGAGGGCGGCGCGGTCGGCCGGGGCACATCTCTATCCCAGAACTGCGGCGCGACATGGGCGGACGGGGCGAGGGAAGGCCCGGCGGCGCTGGCGAGGTCCTGTATACTCGAATCCTCTTCGCTGAAGAGACTAGCGGGACTAGCGCCCCTCTATCCTCCCAGTCCTCGCTTGAAGTTCCGTTCTGTCCGTAGCCCGCTGGCGCCCCCCGGCAGAATCGTCCCCGCCGGGACCTGCCGGTACGGGGCGCGGGAGTCGTCGAAGCCCTGGGAGGGGCACCACATGGCTCGCCTTCCCTCGAAGTCCTTCCGATGCGAGGTCGTGTCCGAGACGGTGACCATCTCGCTGCGCCGCCGCTCCGTGGCGGGTGGCAGTGGCAAGCTGTTCGTGCTGTGCGCGGAGTCCGATTGCCAGTATGTCGGCGCGAACGAGCCGCCCTGCCCGCTGACCCTCGAGGTGTTCGCGGCAGAGATTCAGGAGCGGATGGGCGCGCGGCCCGATTGAGGGCTCACCGTCCCCATTTGACGTCTCACCGCGCCCGGTGAAGCACTCTCCACGGGGGCGCCGCGACCGGGCGGGCGCGGTCGGGAACGACGGGGTGACGCCGAGCGCGCGATGGCGACGGCCACGCGTCTCCCATCGCCCTCGCCAGGGCCCGGGCGTGACCGCGGTCAGGACCGGGATCAACGTCCGGGAGAGCTGGGGCGGATCGCAGGAGCAGCCGCCGGGCCCGTCGATCGGCACGCGGCAATGCAGTGTCTCGAGGACGCGATGGGAGGTGACTGATGGCAAGCACCCGCTCGCTGGAGATCGCTCGCGATCTGGTGGTCGCCTGGCTGGGAACGTCCGGTGCGAACATCGGTCCGAGCCAGGTCGGGCAATACGTCGGAGATGCGTACAAGGCACTCGTCCGGGTCGTCGAGGAGGCGGAACGCGAGGGACCGCGCTGACCGGCCGTCCTGGCCGCTCCCTCGGGGTCGGGTATGCGGAACGCGAGCGACCGTTCTGACCGGCGGTCTTGGCCGTTCCCTCGGGGTCGAGTATGGCGCTGATCTCCCTGTAGACATTGATTTTCAGCGCGCGCCCTCCGAGCGCCGCATCCGTGGTACCCTGTCCCTCGCCGCCACCCTCGGCCTTCCGGGTTGACGCATCCTGGCGTCGAGTCCCCCGGTGTCACGGCCTGGTTCTCCCGCTCGCTGTGCGCTGGAGGTCCCCGCGATGAAGCCTTCTCAGACGAAGTCTGCCACTCTGCCGGCGCCGGACCCGCTGCTGCCTGGCAAGTACTGCACCGATCGTGTCGAGGTGGAGCGCAACCTGCAAGTGGTCTCGGCGCTCACGGTGCGCGCGTGGATCGATCATCTGCGCGCCCACGGCTGGGCGGACAAGGATCTCGAGCCGGCCTGGATCGTCCGGGCCCGGCAGGGGGTCACCCGGTGGGACGACGCCGACCTTCGCCGAGGGGCGCTGCTGGCCTCGGCCGGGCGCCCGGTCGCGGAGG
>DATKEI010000384.1:0-7278 GCA_035544455.1 Binatia bacterium
TGGCCAGCGCGCGCCGCGGGCGGTGGCTGCTCGCCCTCGGCTTCGGGCTGCTCGTGCTGGGCGTGCTCGTCGGTCCGGAGCGCCTGAGCCAGCGGCTGCGCAGCATGACCGACCCCCAGGAGGTCACCATCCGCGAGCGCGTCTACATGTGGCGGAGCGGATTCGCCATGTGGCGCGAGCACCCGTGGCTCGGGGTGGGACAGGGCGGAGTCGGGCGGCTCTACTCGCGATACGCCCTGCCGGAGGCCATCAAGAAACGGACCGGCCACCTCCATAACTCGCCGCTCCAGGTCCTGGTGGAGGGCGGCATCCTGGGCCTCGTCACCTGGACCTGGATCTGGCTCGCGTTCTTCCGGTTCGCGTGGCGCCTGCTGAGGGCCCTCGGGCCCGACCGGATGCGGGAACGGACCCTCGTCGTCGGGGGCGTGGCCGCCGTCGTGGCTTTTCTCGTGACGGGGCTCAGCGAGTGGAGCTTCGGCGACGACGAGGTCGTCACCATCGCCTGGGCCCTCGCCGCCCTCCCCTTCGCCGTCGCCCGCCATCTCCCCGCCGGTCCGTCCCGATCGCCCGCCCTCCGCCCGGGGAGCTGCTGATGCTTGCGTATCATGGTGACGAATTCTCCCTCGTGCGGCCCTGTCGGCACGCGGGACTCTAGCCGAGGATGCGGTCGTAGCGGCCGTACTCGTGGGCCGCGTCCATGAACCACTTCACCACGTCGGGGCTCGAGCGCGGCGGGATCTCGCACGAGGTCGACAGGATGAAGGCGGAGCGCCGCCCCGCGGTGTCGACGCAGCGCCGGACCTCGGCCTCGATCTCCGCGCGGCTCGCCGACTCGAAGCGCGTGGCGTCCACGTTGCCGATGGCCACCGCGCGCCCGTTGGCCACGTCCATGAACCGGGCGAGCTGGTCCACGTGCAGGGCCGGGTCGGACTGCTGGTCGAGGTCGAAGGAGACCGTGGTGAAGCCGGCGCCGAGCAGGTCCTCGTAGACGGGGTACGTCGTCCCGCAGATGTGCACGGTCAGCCCCACGCGCTTGGCCTTGAAGTACTCCACCAGCTCCCGGTGATAGGGCAACACGAACTCCCGGTAGTTGTCGGGCGAGATGAGGCTGATGGAGGCGGTGGGCTCGGAGAGGCTGAGCCCGATCTTCGTCTGGGCGATGGCGTCCCCCCAGCTCTTGCAGAAATCGGTGGTGATGCGCATGAGGTCGTGGATGAACCCGGGGTCCTCGAAGGTGTCGAGGAGCATCATCTCCGGGTTGCGCAAGAGCATGGCAATGGTCCATGGCCCCACCGCCACCGCCCCCGTCGCCGCCGGCGGGGCGGCCTTGACCAGGGCCGCGCACTGCTCGAGGAAGCCGGGGAGCCGGGCCGTCCGGTAGGGATCGGGCATGGCGAGCCGCGCCAGGTCGGCCTTGTCCTCGAGCACGTGGCGCTCGATCGACGGGACGACGTAGTCGGAATACTTGACCCCGCAGCCGAAGGCCTCGGCCTCCTTGGCGAGGTCGTTGTACGCGAGCACGACGTCGGGCTGGTAGCGCTCGTAGTAGTTCATCATGGCGCGGATGGCCTTGACGGGGTCGGTGCAGTACTCCTCGATGCTCAACCCGTCGAGCGTGCCTGCGAACGAGGCCACGATCGGGTAGACGGGCACGCGGTCGGCGAACGATCGCTTGTAGGCTGCCACCACGCGGTCGCGGTTGGTGAGCGGGACCTTGCCCTTCTCCGCGTTCATCGGCGGTTGACCTCCCTGTCGCGCGGGGGCAGTGTGGCCTCGTACGCCATGAACATCAGTGCTCCGTGTCCGCGGTCCCGGTGCCGATCATGGAGGCCTCCGTGCGTGGCGCCGGCCGCGCCGCTCCGCCTGCCGCGCTGTCCGTCGTGGGCGACTGTTCCGCAGGCAGTTCGAGGCTACGGGGGAGGGTGGCTATTGTCAAGGCGCCAGGCCGGATTTAGGTAGAATGGGCGCGATGATACACGGCACCGGGGCCTCCTGACCGCCTCGCCGATGGCCCGCTACCGGGTGCTCGCGTGGCGAGACATCCCCTCCCTGGTCGAGGCGAGCGATGGCCAGGGGACGGTGCAGCGGCCGCTCTCCCCGCGCTTCCAGGACCTGATCGACGCCGTGGCCATGCGCGAGGGCGCGAGCGATAGCGAGGCCTACCTCGACGGCTGGGCCCACGGCCCGGAGTCCGAGCGGCCGGGCTCGGCACCGGAGGTGGCCGAGGCGATCGCCGCCGCTCTCGAGGAGACCTTCCTCGACCTCGTCGGCCGCCGGATCGCGGCCCCGTCTCCCCCGGAGGCGTGACCGCTCGCGCCCCACGGCGGCGGCGCGGCCACGGCCGATTGTCGCCCCCGTCCCCGCCGGCCGCCCTATAATCCCGCCACGACGATGAGGGTCGCGGAGCGGGTCGTGGCGTGCTTCCTCCTGTTCGGGGCGCTCCTGGTGTGGCCCTTCCTCGCCATCCCGAACCGCCCCACCCTGGTGCTCGGCATCCCGAGCCTCGTGCTGTATCTGTTCGCGGTGTGGGGCGCCATCGTGGCGGTGCTGGTGGCGGTCACCCGCGGGACCCGCTCCGCCGAGGACGCGCCGTGACCTGGATCTCCCAGGGCACTCTCCTCAGCGTTCTCATCGGCTACCTGATCTTCCTCTTCCTCGTGGCCTCGGTGGCCGAGGCCTTCGCTCCGCGACTGACGCGGGGCCGCCTTCGCACCCTCATCTACGTGCTGGCCGCCTCCGTCTACTGCACGGCGTGGACCTTCTACGGCAGCGTGGGGCTCGCCGCCAACCGCGGGCTCGAGTTCCTCACCATCTACCTCGGACCCGCGTGCGTGGCCCTGCTCTGGCCCGTCCTCCTGCGCAAGCTCGTGCGCGTGTGCAAGGAGCAGCGGGTCACCTCCGTCTCCGACTTCATCTCGAGCCGCTACGGCAAGTCGGCGCCGCTGGGCACCCTGGTGGCCCTGCTCGTGGTGGGCGGGATGATCCCCTACATCGCCCTCCAGCTGAAGGCCGTCTCCGTTTCGTTCCGGATGATGCTGCGCGAGGAGGGGGTGCTCGACGTCTTCGACCCGACCGTGCTCGTGGCGGGCACGCTGGCCGTGTTCGGCATCCTCTTCGGCGCCCGGGCCCTGGACTTCACCAAGCAGCAGACGGGGCTGATGGCCGCGGTGGCGGTGGAGTCGGTGGTCAAGCTCGCGGCGTTCCTGATCGTCGGGGCGTACGTGACGTGGGGCCTCTTCGGCGGCTTCGGCGACCTCTTCGCCCGCATCGCCGCCCATCCGGAGTGGTCGCGTCTCCTCGTCCTCGACGAGACGCCCTCGGCCTCCTACGCGCGGTGGACGGCCATGCTCATCATCTCCATGGCCGCCGTCATGTTCCTGCCGCGGCAGTTCCACGTCCTGGTCGTCCAGAACTCGCGCGAGCGCGACGTGGACGCCGTGTCCTGGAGCTTCCCGCTCTACCTCCTGCTCATCAACCTGTTCGTCCTGCCCATCGCCTTCGCCGGGCTGCTCGTCTTTCCCGAGGCCGGCGGCCAGGCCGACAGCTTCATCCTGCGCTTGCCCATCCACTTCGACAGCCACGCCATCTCGGTGGTGGTCTTCCTCGGGGGTTTCTCGGCGGCCACCGCCATGATCGTCGTGGACTCGCTGGCCCTGTCGAAGATGATCACCAACGACGTCATCCTGCCCATCCTGCTCCGGTGGCGCCACACCGAGGACCTCTACTGGGTGACGCTCTTCTACACGCGCCTGGCCATGCTGGGCGTGATCGCTCTCGGCCTGCTCTGGGCCCGCCTGGAGCAGGGCCAGTTCCTCCTGGTGGAGATGGGGCTCCTCTCGTTCATCGCCGTCACTCAGTGCGCGCCCGCCATCCTGCTCGGCCTGTACTGGCGGCGGGCCAGCCGCACGGGCGCCTACGTCGGCATCTCCGCCGGCTTCGCCCTGTGGTTCTACACGCTGATCATCCCCGCCCTCGTCAAGGAAGGCCTCGTCGCCGCGTCGGTGCTGCAGTCCGGTCCCTTCGGGTGGGAGGTGCTGCGCCCGACCACCTTGCTCGGCCTGACCTCGCTCGACCCCCTGAGCCACGGCGTGTTCTGGTCGCTCTTCGCCAACGTCGCCGGTCTGGTCCTGGTCTCGCTCTTCACCGAGCAGGACGCGGACGAGCGGGCCCAGGCCGCCGCCTTCGTGGGCCTCGGTCCCGAGGACAAGCACGCGCCCGGCGCGCACGGCATCCTCTCCGCCGTCGAGATCGAGCGCCTGATCCAGCACTACGTCGGCCCCGACGAGGCCCGGGCCATCCTCGACGACCTGTTCGAGGGCCGGGCGCCCGCCGACTTCTCGATCCCGGAGCTGCTCGAGCTGCGCATCCGCTTCGAGCGCCTTCTCGCCGCCTCCCTCGGCGCGGCGGCAGCGCGCATCATCATCGAGGACCAGTTCACGATCTCGAAGGAGGAGGCCCAGGAGCTCGTCAGCTCCTTCCAGCGCATCCAGCAGTCGCTGCGGCTGACGGAGGAGGAGGTGCGGCGGGGCGAGCGGCTGCTCGCCTCGGTCGTGCAGAGCGTGGACGACGGCATCTTCACCACCGATGTCGACGGCCGCGTCGTCACCATGAATCCGGCCGGCCAGCGCCTGCTCGGCTGCGCCGAGCGCGAGGTGGCCGGCCGGAGCTACCGCGACCTGCTCGACCCTGCCGACGGGCCCCGCCTCGCCCAGGTCTCGGCGCGGGCGGCGGCGGCCGGCGAGGGATGGAGCGGGCAGGTGACGGGGCGGACGGCGTCGGCGAAGACGTTCCCCGCCCACCTCGCCATCCGCTGCATCTTCGACGCCCACGGCCACATGATGGGCACGGTGGGCGTGCTCCGGGACCTCACGGAGCAGGTGGAGACGCAGCGGCGCCTCATCCAGCGCGAGAAGCTCGCCTCGGTGGGCGAGATGGCGGCGGGGGTGGCCCACGAGATCCGCAACCCGCTCGGCGGTATCAAGATGGCGACGCGCCTGCTCTCCTCGCGCGACGTCGACGGCAGCCCCCTGTCCCAGGAGATGGCGCGATCGATCCTGGCCGGGATCGCGGAGATCGAAGGCATCATCAACAACCTGCTGGACTTCACTCGCGAGGCCCGCCTCGAGCACGGCGAGTACGAGGTGGTGCGCATCCTCGACCCCGTGGTCGAGGCGTTCGTGGCCGAGGGGATGGCGCGGGGGATCAGGGTGACGTACGGCCCGGTCGACCGGGCCGCGGTGGTGCACGGCGATGGCCAGCGACTGCGCCAGGTGTTCGCCAACGTGCTGAAGAACGCCCTCGAGGCCATCCCGCCGCGGATGGCGGGCGGCCGCGTGGAGGTGTACCTGGGTGCCGAGGGCGACCGGGTGGTGGTGGAGGTGGCCGACAACGGCGTCGGCATCTCCCCCGCGGACCGCGAGCGGATCTTCGAGCCGTTCTTCACGACCAAGCCCTCGGGCACCGGGCTCGGCATGCCCATCGTCAAGAAGATCGTAGACCTGCACGGCGGCGACATCGCCGTTGAGAGCGTGCCGGGGTCGGGAACGCGCGTCCGCATCGCGCTGCCGGCGCCGGCCCCCGCCGCCGTGCCCGGAGGGTCGCCATGAAGCGCCGCCTGCTGCTGGTCGAGGACGACGAGGTGTTCCTGCGCCCGCTGCACCGCACGCTGGAGCTCGAGGGCTACGAGGTGGTGCCCGTCCACAGCGGGGAGGAAGCCCTGCAGGCGCTCAAGGGCGACGAGGCGGACGTGGTGCTCACCGACCGGCGCCTGCCCGGCCTGGACGGGGTAGAGCTGGTGCGGCGGATCAAGGCCGACCATCCGGACGTGGCCGCGGTGGTGATGACCGCCTACGGGACGATCGAGTCCGCCGTCGAGGCCATGCGGCTCGGGGCCGAGGACTACCTGGTCAAGCCCTTCGAGGCCGCGGAGCTGCTGCTCGTCATCCGGCGCGCGCTCGAGTTCCAGGAGCTGAAGGCGGCGAGCCGCCTCACCCTCCGGCGCAACCAGGAGCGCTTCACGTTCCGGAACATCGTGGCCCGGAGCGAGGCCATGCAGGCGGTGTTCGAGCTCGCGCGCTCCGTGCTGGACCTCGACACCACCGTCCTGATCTACGGCGAGACCGGGGTGGGCAAGGAGCTGCTCGCCCGGTCGATCCACTTCTCGGGGGCGCGCGGGGAGCGCCCGTTCGTGGCCGTCAACTGCGCGGCCATTCCCGAGGAGCTGTTCGAGTCCGAGCTGTTCGGCTCCCGCAAGGGCGCCTTCACGGGGGCGAGCGAGCACCGGCGCGGCCTGTTCCAGATGGCGAGCGGGGGCACGCTCCTCCTCGACGAGATCGGGGAGATGCCCCTGCACCTGCAGTCCAAGCTCCTGCGCGCCATCGAGGAGAAGAAGGTGACCTCGGTCGGCGCCGACCGGCCGGTGGACATCGACGTGCGCTTCATCGCCACCACCAACAAGGACCTGCACGCCGAGGCGGAGCGCGGCGCCTTCCGGCGCGACCTGTTCTACCGGCTGTCCGTGATGCCGATCCGCATCCCCGCCCTGCGCGAGCGGCCGGAGGACATCCCGATGCTCGCCGAGCAGTTCTTCGCCCAGGCGCGCCGCCGGACGAAGCGGGCGGTGCAGGGGATCGCGCCCGAGAGCCTGCAGTCCCTGGTGCGGTACGCCTGGCCGGGCAACGTGCGCGAGCTGGAGAACGTGATCGAGCGCGCGGTCATCGTGGCCAAGGGCGAGGTGCTGACCGACCTGCAGCGCTTCCTGGCTCCCGCCGGCGCCCAGGCCCCCGTGGACCTGTCGCTGCCCTTCCGCGATGCCAAGGCGCGGATCGTCGAGGAGTTCGAACGCGCCTACATCGCCGGTCTGCTCGAGAGCCACGGCGGCAAGCTCACCGCCGCCGCCAAGCACGCCGACATGGACCCCAAGAACTTCTCGGACAAGATGACTCGCTACGGGCTGCGCCGGGTTCCCCCGTCCGAGCCGCCGGCGGGCGAGGCGGGCGCCCGCTAGTTTCCCGAGCGCGGCGGGCCGGCAGAGCGCCGGGCGGAGCGGGGGCCCTCCCCGCGGGACACGCTGAGTTGCGGAGCGTTGCCGGCGCACGATGGGGCCACGAGATGGGTGGTGGTGGCTTCGGCCATCCGCAGAAGATACGGTCCCGCGGGGAGGACCCCCACCCCACCCGGCGCCGCGCGGCAACGGACTTTCGACTCGGGACACCGGCGTTCCCCGTCCGGGGCGGGCCGGCAGAGCGCCGGGCGGAGCGGGGGCCCTCCCCGCGGGAC
>DATKEI010000385.1:0-5624 GCA_035544455.1 Binatia bacterium
CTCGATCTGGTCGACGCCACCGCCTCGCGCGTCGAGGAGCTGACCGACCAGGACAAGCGCAGTGTGATCGCGGCCAAGGTGGCCGACGTCACGCACTTCCGCGTGGGTCTGGATGCGCTGCAGCGCCACGCCTCGGTCGCGCGTACGATGGCCGCCGACGTGCGCCCCCTGCCCCGGCAGGTGCGGGGGGTCGCGGTGAACCCCGGCCTCGATCCCGCTATCCGCGTCAGCGTGCAGCCGGCCATGCCGAATGGCGGTCCCGCGATCGGCCGGGGCGTCGTCACGGACGAGCTCGGCGTCTTCACCCTGCCCATTCCCGACGTGTCCGACGAGCAGCGCAGGGCCATCCTCGAGGCGGGACTGGGCCTGCGTTTCACCGGGCGGGGCGGCGCGATCCAGCACCTGACGGTGCCGGTGCCGGCCGCCGGGGCGCAGGCCCTCGGCCAGCTCGCCCTCGACGCGGCGCTCGCGCCGCTGCACGAGAGCGTCGTCGGCGCGCTCATCGACCTGGTCGGGGACCTGACGGTCGGGGGCCCCGGCGGCACGCCGGGGGGCTCGTCGGGCACACCGGTCAAGATCCAGGTCGGCGAGGGCGCCTGCAACATCGTCTTCGAGGAGGACGTGACGCTGCGCCGGTTCCCCTACCAGATCCTCGTGCGCCTCATCGAGCCGCGCACGACGACGGTGAACCGGGTCTTCTTCCCCGACGGCCGCTTCTTCGACCGCGTGGGCGATCTCGGCACCCGCTTCGTGATGCCACTCTGGAATCCGGCCCTGCTCTCCGTCCTCGAGCTGAGCAACACGCGGTTCGTCGAGCGCGTGCCCATCGACAAGCCCATCAGCGTGGACGGCTTCCGGGACCAGATCATCGGCCTGCAGGGCAGCACGATCGGCATCGAGCGCACCGTGCCCATGGCGGGCACGCTGGGTCTCGGGTACGTCCTCAACCTGGCCCAGGTGTGGAAGTACGACGGCCTCACCCTCGGCAACCTGGTGTACTCGTTGCCGCTCGCGCCGGGCGAGCAGCAGCGCATCGTCGTCTCGGAGCGGGTGGCGACGGCATCGGTGTCCGACGTCGAGCGGCTCGACATCGCCGAGCGGCAGCACTCGGCGCTGCGCGAGAACACCTCGACCCAGGCAACCTTCGACTCCGCGTTCGAGGAGCACGTGAACGCCAGCTCGAGCTACCGCAACGAGGCGCGGTCGTCGAGCTGGGGCGTGGCCGGCGGCGTGGGCGCGGTGCTCGGGCCCGTCGCCTTCGGCATCGGCGCCGGCGGGGGCGGGGGCAAGTCGAGCAACAACGGCAACGTGCAGAGCGCGCTCGACGGGGTGCGCACCTACACGAGCACGGCCACGGAATCCATGCACCGCGGCGTGGAGCGCCAGGCGGCCGCCCGCCGATCCGCGCAGCGCACCTCGATCCGCCTGGCCACGGAGACCGACCGCGAGACGGTCACCACCAAGGTGATCACCAACCACAACAAGGCGCACGCCCTGACCATCCAGTACTGGGAGGTGCTGCGCAAGTTCGCGGGCACCACCGACGTGGAAGGCGTGAACCTCGTGTGCTTCGTGCCCCTCGACCTGGTGCGCTTCCTGCCGCCGGGTCAGCCCCTCGAGCTGACGGCCGTGACCTCCGTCGATACCCGGGCCGAGGTGTTGACGCGATACGCGCTCCTGCACCGGCACGCCGACGCCGTGCAGCCCAACCTCCCGGGCATTCACCGGGAGGGCCTGCGCCTCCTCGAGGATTTTGCCGCCAACCCCCGGGCGGAGGCCGACCTCGCCGGCCCCGCCTCCGACGCCCTCGTCTTCTCGCTCACCGGGCGCTACATCCCCTACGAGCGCCTGTGGGCGCACGTGCTGGTCCGGGGCGGCCGGCGGATCGGTCCCGTCTACCTGGACTCGCCGCTCACGGTGTTCCCGCCCAACACCTTCGGCACGCGGGCGGAGGTCCTCGCCGAGCTGAAGCGGCTGCGCACGGAAGGGGCCGAGGTCCAGATGACCGGGTCGATCACCATCCCGGAGGCCATCGACAAGAGCGAGGTGATCGGGTTCGAGATCCGCCGCGCCTTCGACACGCTCGACGCCCAGCTCGACCCGGCCAAGAACCCCCAGTACAACGCGCTCAAGGGGTTCGAGAAGCTCTTCAACTTCGACCTCTCGGTGTTCGAATCGGCCGTCCGCCTGTCGCCCGCCGAGCTGGAGCGGGAGCTGGGCGGGCCCTTCGTGCGAGCCCTCTCCGTGCGGCTGAACAGCGCCGGCGACTCGATCGCCGCCGACAGCATCGCCGCCGCCATCGAGCTGCCGCCCAGCGGTCTGCCCGTCCCCGCCCTTGAGCGGCAGCCGACGCTCGGCTTCCGCGACCTGATGAAGGTCGAGCGCACCCTGCAGCACGTGGTCCGCAACACGCTGACGTACTCCAAGGCGGTGTGGTCGTCGCTGACGCCCGAAGAGCGGGTGGTGATGCTCGAGGGGCTCACGATCGGCCTGCCGGAGAACGGGCTCGACGCCGACGGCCTCGCCGACCCGAGCCAGCACGTGCCGCTGCTCAACTGCGTGGCCAACCAGGTGCTCGGCTACTACGGCAACTGCATGATCATGCCGTTCTCGATCCCGGCCGCGCTCGCGGTGCAGCTGGCGGGCGAGCCCGATCCGGACGGGGGCCAGACCCGGCCCCCGCTGACCACCGGCGTCATCCAGGACGCCCTGACGCAGTTCCACAAGCAGGCGTTCTCCCCGCCCGTGTCGCACTTCACCCTGCCCACGCGCGGCGTGCTCGGCGAGGCCGTTCTCGGCCACTGCCCGTCGGCCGAGAAGATCGACCTCACCCGCTTCTGGAACTGGCAGGACTCGCCGGCCGACGAGGCGACCGCCATCAGCAACGTGGGGTTGCGCGCCAACACCCTGGGCCAGCTCCAGGCGCCGGCGACGCTGGCGGGCCTGCCGACCATCATCAACAACGTGGCCGGCGAGGGCGGCGGCGGCTTGACGCCCGGTGCGCTCGTGCAGCAGCTCGCGGCCCGGGCGCCGCAGCAGCAGGACTTCTCGACCGACTTCCTCGGTCAGGCTGCCCTCACCGCGCTGGGCGGCAAGACCATCGACAGCGCCGAGGCGGCCCGCAAGGACGCGCTGGCGTCGGCCACCCAGCTCGCCGGCAAGGCGCTGGACGCCGGCGTGGACGTCTTCAAGACCAAGTTCGGCGCCGACAAGGCCGCCAAGGAGGAGCAGGACAAGAAGGACAAGGAGACGAAAGACAAGGAGACCGCCGAGAAGGCCGCCAAGGAGGCGAAGGAGGTGGCGGCGGTGAAGAACCTGAAGGAGAACGCCGCATCCTATCTCGGCGCCGCCAGCAACAAGCCGGACGTCGACCTCGCCAAGGAGTTCGCCCTCGGCATCATCACGGGGCTGGCCGGCGGCCCGCTGCCCGCGAACCTCGCCGCCCAGCTCTTCTCCGCCTACGACCAGAAGAAACCGGACGACCCGACCGACCGCACGCTGGGCAGCAAGGCATGGCTGCTGGCCCTCGGGCTGACGTAGGAGGACCCGCCATCATGGCCGAGACCGATACCGACGCCGCCGGCACCGACACCACCGAGCAGGCCTTCGCGAGCGTGATGGACGCGCTCGTCGAGCTGATGCGCGCGGGCGCTCACCCCGGCGTGCTGGAGGCGCAGCGCGTCCTGCTGCAGCGCCTCGCCAACCAGGGCGACGTGTTCCCCTCCCGCATCCCCCTGCCGCGCAACATCACGGAGGTGGGCGGGTACCTCAACCTGCTGGAACGCGCCGGGCAGATCGACATGCGCATGAACGCGATCGCGAGTGCGCTGGGGGTGGCGGGTCCCGCGGGAATCGGCGCCGGCGGGGCGGGGGCGGTGCCCGTGGGCTTCGTGGACGTGCTGAACGACCGGCCGGCGGGGCCCGTCCAGCCGTCCATCCCGCCCCTTTTGACCATGCGCGCGGACTTTCACGCTCCGTTCCTGGCGGCGCAGCAGGCGCTGCACGCCTCGGGCTGCCTGCTGCCGCTGCGGGCGCCGCGCGCGGTGCTGCCGGCCAGCCAGCCGGGGGCGACGCCCGCGGCTCTCGACGCGGACGTGGTCCTGGCGGCGCTCGGGCGCGCCCTCGAGGTCTTCCCCGGAGCCGTCCTCATCGACCCCGCCGTCGACGCGGTGGCCATCGCCCGGCTGGAGACGCCGGCCACCGACCCCTTTCGGCTCGTCGCCCGCGAGCTCGATGGTGGAACGCTGGTCGCCGAGGCGAGCTGGGTGAGCAAGCGCGCCTCCTCGTCGACGGTCGTGGACGACCCCCCCGCGCTGCGCCGCTACCTGGACGTGGCGCCCGTCATGCAAGCGGCGGGCTGGATCCATCCGGACCCCCCCGCGCTGCCCGCATCGCGCACCGACCGCGGGACGCTCGTGCGCTTCGTCAACCTGACCGGGCTGGTGGCCGGCGAGACGACGCTCGGGTCGGAGCTCGCGCTGCTCTACACGCCCGCGGCCATCGGGCGCTCCGCGTTCGCGCCGCTGCTGGCGTGGCAGTGGGACGGCACGGCGTTCGTGGCGGGGGCGTAGCCAATATCGAGGCGGGGCTCAACGCGCTCGCTCCGGGGATGTCCGACCCCCGCGCGGTGACCGCGGCGCTCAATGCGAGCCCCGTGCTCCTCGCGGGCGTCCGCGGTCAATGGTTCCCGCCCGGGATCCGCATCGATCTCACCAAGGAGCAGACAGCCCAGATGATCGCCATCCTCGCGGCAGGGGGATCGCTCATCAGCCTCCTCGTCGCCCTGGGCGTGAGCGGTCCCGTCGCGCCAGTCCTGGCGGCTGCCTTGTTCCTCGGGGCCGCGGCCAGCGGCGTCGCTCAGTCGCTCTCGAAGAACGGCACGGTCGGCCTGAAGGTCACGGTGCTGCCGATATTCCCGCCGACCGTCATCGTCGTGCCCTTTCCCACGTAGCGCCGAGGCAGCCGGTGAACGCACGGTCTCACCTCCCGGGGCGCGGGTCCCCGCTCTGGATCACCACCTCGATCTCGCGGATCAGGCGATGCATCGTCACCTCCCAGCCCGCGTTGTCGATCGCCGTCGCCTGAAATCGAAGGAGGGACCGCAGCGAGTCTGGAAGATCTGATGCTTCGGGCAGCTCCGCCGCCTCGACGAGGACGGGGAAGACGGCCTTCTTGTACTCGAGAAGCCTGGCGATCTCGTCGCGGACCACGTCGTCCTCGGAGAGGAGCCGAGGCGTGCTGCCGCCGGGTGCGGGCGCCAGCCACTGCCGGCCGATCACGATCACGCCCGCCTTGCACGTTCGGAGCGCACCCTCGATGGACTGGTCCCACGCGCGGCTCGGCGCGATGCCACTGATGTCGAGGAACACGCGCCGCTTCCCGAAGTGCTCGACGAGGTCGCTGGCGATCCGCCCCGCCGCGGCGGGTGCATCGCCGCGCCGGTAGGAGATGAACACGTCCGGCCCCTCGGCGAGCGTTCCGCCAAGGAGGTTTCCCAGCGCGCCCGTCCCGCTCACCCACGGCTCCGCGAGTCGCAAGAACTGCGTGCGGCTCAGGCCAGGCACGGGGTAGGTGTCCCACGTCTTGAGAATCTCCTGAAACACGAAGTCGGAATTGCCCGTGAT
>DATKEI010000386.1:0-9548 GCA_035544455.1 Binatia bacterium
GCTTCGCTGGAAGGCGTCGAGCGCGGCGGGAAGGTCGCCGGTGGCCATGCACGCCCGTCCGAGGAGCAGCGTCGCGTCGGGCACGCGCGCGTCGGAGGGGTGGCGCTCGATCAGGCGCTCGAGGCTCTGCCGCGAGAGAGCAGCCAGCCCGTCCTGGAAGGCGCGCTCGCCGACCAGCCAGAGGCGGTCCGCCTCCGGAATCGCGCGCGCTGGCACGGCGGATCCCAGCGCGCCGGCCATCAACGCGAGCGAAACCACGAGCGCATGGCGTCCCCGCGGCATGATGACGTCACCGTACCATGGCTGCCGGAGGCGGCGAAGTTGTGCGGACTCGTCTCGGCCGGTGCTCACTCATCGGTACGGCCAGAACTGCACGCGCACGCGGTACGTGAGCCGGGTGACCCCTTCCCCGGGCACGGGGAGCCGGTAGCGAAGAGTGCGGGCTTCGATCTTCTCGTACGGATGGGTCGAGGAGAGCGGTGCTGGTAGCGCCGGACGAGCTCCTCGAAGGCCCCGCGGTCGCCCTGGCGCAAGCCATCCACCAGCCATGTGGGGTCGTCCTCGCGGTCCTCACGCACGGTTAGACCATAGCCTTCGCCCGGAGTTCCGGTCGAGTGGAAAGGCCGGGCCCGCCGATCGGGAGGCCCTTGGCGCAACTGCCCCCGGGACGCCGAGCTGATCGTGTCCGACCGGATGCTCGATCGGAGCGGCCTGGACCCGGCGCGGGACGGGCTCGGGCGGATCGAGGCGCCCCCGCCGTGACGGCCGCGACGCCATGACCCCGGCGCCGAGCACCGGCGGCGCGCAGGCCGGCCCGGGCTCGGCCCGGAGCCTGGCACCGGGGTGGTATGGTGACGCAATGCCTGGTCCGCCCGTCTGCGTCTTCGACCTCGACCACACCCTCGTGAACTCGCCCCTCGACCTCCGCGCGGTGAGTCGCGAGATCGAGGCGTTGCTGCTCGGGGCGGGCGTGCGCGTGCCGGAGCGGGAGCTCCGGTGGTCAGGGGCGGAGCTTCTCGCCCTCGCGCAGCTCACAGCCCCGGCGCTGGTCGAGCCGGCCCTTGACATCGCGCGATCGCACGAGCGCCGGGCCATGCAGTCCGCCGTGCTGGAGCCGTTCGCCGCCGAGGCTCTGGCCGCCATGCGAGCGCTCGGCTTCGCCACGGCGATCTGGACCAACAACGACCGCGTGGTCGCCGACTTCGTCCTCGCTCGCTTCGGGCTGCTCCCGCACCTCGATCTCGTCGTGACCCGCGACGATGTCGTGCGCCTGAAACCGGATCCCGACGGGCTCGCCGTGGTGCGGACCCTCTGGCACGAGGCCTCTCACATGGTGGTGGTGGGAGACTCGTGGATCGACGGCCTGGCCGCCCAGGCTGGAGGCGTGCCCTTCATCGCCTACCGCCCGGACCACGCGGAGATGGCCCGCCGCGGCGTCGTCGTCGCCGCCACCATCACGAGCCTCCTGGACCTGCCCGCCGCCCTCGGCTGATCGCGCGCACGAGCCGGGCCGGCCGGGCACCGCGCTCATGCCCGGGAGGGCGGTGCTTGACCTCTACCGAAAAGCAGGGCTCCTGCCCTTCGCGGCCAGGGTACGATGGAGCCGATGGAGAGCAGACCTCGGTGAGCGACAATCACGTCGAGCGGCGCGCCGGGGCGGTGGAGCCGGAGTCGAGACGGCTGGCCCGGGCGCCGGTCATCCGCCCCAGCGGGCGAGCCCGGGGACGCGCCAGCGTCCCGCGGCAGCGATGTGCCGGCAACGCGACGGGCGGGTCGGGGGGAGCCCCGCCCCACGCGGCGCCGTGAGTCGACGCACGTTCGACGCAGGATGCTCGGCCCGTGAGGACGGACACGTGAGCGTCGCGCTCGCCCCCGAGCCCCCTCCGAGACCGGGCCACCGCCGCCGGCCCGTCGGGAGGACCGCCTGATGGCCCGCCCCTCCCGCTCCTCCGCGGCCTCGGTGGCCGCCATCGAGGCCCGGCCTGGCCCGTGCTGGCCGGTGGCCGCCCTCGCCCTGGCCGGCCTCGTCGTCGCCGCATACCTCACATGGCTCAAGCTCACGGGCAACCCGGCGGTGTTTTGCGGGCCCGGGAGTGGTTGCGACATCGTCCAGGCCAGCCAGTACGGCACCCTGCTCCGGGTGCCCACGGCGCTCTGGGGTGGGCTCTTTTACGTCGCGGTTGCCGGGCTCGCCCTGGCCGGCCTGAGCGCGCGGCGCTGGTTGCTGGCCTTCCTGCTCGCCGCGGCGGGCGCGGGCTTTTCCCTGTATCTCACGGCAATCTCGATCTTCGTCCTGGGTACGACGTGCCTGTACTGCCTGCTGTCGGCGGCGATCTCGCTCGCGCTCGTGGGCGTGCTCGTCTGGGCACGGCCGGTGCGGCTGGTGCCAGCGGGGCGGCGCGCCGGCGCGGCCTGGTCACGCCTCGGGCTGCAGGCGGCGGGGGCGGCGGCGGGCGCCGTGCTGGTCGGCGCGTTCATCTTCGCCGGCCAGGGCGGATCGACGGCGGAGCAGGTCGCCTTGGCGCGTCACCTCTCGGAGACGAGGTCCGTCATGTACGGGGCGTTCTGGTGCCCGGCCTGCACGGAACAGAAGAGGCGCTTCGGAACCGCGGCCAGCTCGATCCCCTACGTCGAGTGCGACGGCACCGCGGCGGGCGGGCGCCCCGACCTCTGCCGGCAGGCCAATGTCAAGGTCTACCCCACCTGGGTGATTCGCGGGCAGCGCCACGAGGGCGTGATGACGCTGGACCAGCTTGCAACGCTGTCAGACTTCCCCGGCCTCCAGGCCGGGACCCCGGCGCGCTGACCAGGGTAGGCGGGCCCGGGGCCGCCTTTGCCCGACGCGTGGCGCGGCCACCGGACCGTCGACGGCCGGCGCTATAATCCGCCCGTGGATCTGTTCGACCCGCCCACGAGCGATCCGTCCCGGCAGCAGGCGGCGCCGCCGGGGCGCACTGCCGCCGGACCGCGCCCGCCGCTGGCGGACCGCATGCGGCCGCGGACGCTCGACGAGGTGCTGGGCCAGGCGCACCTCATCGGCCCGGGCAAGGTCCTGAGGCGGGCTCTCGAGGACGGGGCGCTGCATTCCATGATTCTCTGGGGTCCGCCGGGAACGGGGAAGACGACGCTCGCCTCGCTGATGGCCCGCGTGGCCGGGGCGCACTTCGTCACCTTCTCCGCGGTGCTTTCCGGGGTGAAGGAGATCCGGCAGGTCACATCCGAGGCCGAGGCGGAGCGCCGGGCGCGCGGCCGCCGCACGATCCTCTTCGTCGACGAGATCCACCGGTTCAACCGGGCCCAGCAGGACGCCTTCCTGCCCCACGTCGAGAAGGGCACGATCGTGCTGGTGGGCGCGACCACGGAGAACCCGTCGTTCGAGGTCAACTCCGCCTTGCTGTCGCGGTGCCGCGTCTACGTGCTCAAACCGCTCGACGAGGACGACGTCTCCGCGATCCTCGAGCGGGCGCTCGCGGATGCCGAGCGCGGAGTCGGCGGAGCGGGGGTCACCCTCGATCCCGACGCGCGCCACCTCATCGCCCGGCTCGCCAACGGCGACGCGCGGAACGCGCTCAACGTGCTCGAGCTGGCGGTGGAACTGGCCCGGGCCGAGGGCGGCCCCGGCGGCCCGCGCGTGACGGTGGCGGGCATCCGCGAGGCGGCCCAGCGCCGCGCGCTCCTGTACGACAAGGCGGGCGAGGAGCACTACAACCTCATCTCCGCGCTTCACAAGTCGCTGCGCGACTCGGACCCGGACGGGGCCCTGTACTGGCTCGGCCGAATGCTCGAGTCCGGCGAGGATCCGCTCTACGTCGCGCGCCGGCTGGTGCGCTTTGCGTCCGAGGACGTGGGCAACGCCGATCCGCTGGCCCTCGGGATCACTCTCGGCGCCAAGGACGCGTACCATTTCCTCGGCACTCCCGAGGGAGAGCTCGCCCTCGCCCAGGCGGCGTGCTACCTGGCCCTCGCCCCGAAGTCGAACGCCGTCTACGCCGCGTTCAACGCGGTCAAGCGCGACATCGCGGACAGGCCGGCCGAGCCCGTTCCCCATCACATCCGCAACGCCCCCACCGGCCTCATGGCGAGTCTCGGCTACGGCCGCGACTACGAGTACGCCCATGACGCCCCGGATGCCCTCGTGGACCAGGAACACCTGCCGGATGCCCTGCGCGGGCGCACCTACTACCAGCCCACCGACCGGGGCGCGGAAAAGGACATGATGACGCGTCTGCACGCGTGGCGCCAGTGGCGGGCTGCCCGCCGCGCCCGGGTGGGCAGTGAGGGAGGGCCATGAAGATCCTCGTCGCCGAGGACGAGCCGGTCTCGCGCCTCGTCCTGACCTCGACGCTGCGCAAGCTCGGGCACGAGGTCAGCGAGGCCGCTGACGGGCTGACCGCATGGGGCGCCTTCCAGCAGACGCCGTTTCCGGTCGTGGTGTCGGACTGGATGATGCCCGGCATCGACGGGCCCGAGCTGTGCCGGCGGATCCGCGCCGCCGACCGGGTTCTCTACACGTACGTGATCCTGCTGACCGCTCTCAGCGGGCGGGCGCGGTTCCTCGAGGGGATGGAGGCGGGGGCGGACGACTTCCTGACCAAGCCCATGGACGCCGACGAGCTCCGCGTTCGCCTCCGGGTCGCCGAGCGGATCATCGGGCTGCAGGCGGAGGTCAAGCAGCTCGAGGGACTGCTGCCGATCTGTGCGTACTGCAAGAAGATCCGCGACAAGGACGACTCCTGGGTCCGGATGGAATCCTACATCGAGCAGCGGACCGATGCCGCCTTCAGCCACGGCATCTGCCCGGACTGCAAGACGAAGGTCCGCGCCGAGTTCCGCCTGGACCGGCCCGCCCCCTCCTGATCTGACCCCGCGGCGGCGCGGCGCCCGCGCGCGAGGGCCGAGCGAGCCGCCGTGGCGGCATGGCGTTCGGCCCGCGATCCGCATGCTACACTCTCGCCTCGTATGGGCAGCGCGATCACGGGACCGCACGCGTCCGGCGCGATCGGCGGGCCTCAAGCCTGGACCCGGGAGACCCTGGCCCCCGGCGCGTGGATGGTGCCGCTCTCCCGCGCCGGCCTCGCCGAGATCGACGCGATCGCGCGGGCGCTGCAGGCGGCGCCGCGGCCATGGCACCGGCTCGACCCGGCGGCCTTCGCACTGACCGCCTGCATCCGCGCCATGGGCGAGGTTCGAGAGCGCCTGGTGAACGGGATCGGCCTGGCCGTCCTCGACCGGATCCCCGTGGAGCGCTATGGCCTCGACGAGAACCGCGCCATCGGCTGGCTCCTGGCCGGCGCTCTCGGCCAGGTCGTCGCCCAGAAGTGGGACGGGACGCGGCTCTACGACGTCAAGGACGCCGGCCGGCCGCTCGGCTACGGGGTCCGCCGGTCCGTGACCAACCTCGGCCAGCCGTTTCACACCGACGGTCCGTGGCTGTCCCGCCCGCCGCGCTTCGTGGGGCTCTTCTGCCTGCAGGCCGCGCCGGAGGGCGGGATGAGCCGCTTCGCGAGCCTCGTCACCGCGCACGACGAGCTCGTGCGCCGGCAGCCTCGCGCCCTGGATCGCCTGTTCCTCTCCTTCCGGTGGGACCGCCAGGCCGAGCACGGGCCCGAGGAGCCGAAGTTCTCCACCCACCCCGTGTTCGCCCGCGATGGGCAAGGGCTCGTCGCACGGTACTACGACGACTACATCGCCCACGGGGCGCGGCTCGCCGGCGAGACGGTGGACCCGGAGGGAGCGGAGGCGCTGGCCGCCATGCAGGCGATCGTCGAGGACCCCGGGAGCTGGGTCGAGTTCCGGGTGGAACCCGGGCAGTTCCAGTATCTCGACAATCGCCGGTTCGCCCACTGTCGGACGGCGTTCCGGGACGCGCCGGACGCCGGCGTCCAGCGCCACATGCTCCGGTTCTGGAACCGGGACGAAGGGGGGACCCACCTCGAAGGCCAGGGGCCCGCCTGACGCGGCGACCTGCCCGAGCCGGGCGCGATCACCTCCGCGGTGGGCGGGCTCTTGTCGCGTACGTGGTCCGACCCACGTTGTGGTGGCCGGACGGCGGGAGTCTGGTACAACGAATCCATGAGCGAGGGCCGGAGCGGCAAGCTGCGCGTCGGCGTCATCTTCGGGGGGCGGTCGGGCGAACACGAGGTCTCGCTGGCCGGCGCCGCGTCCGTCATCGCCGCCATGGACCCGAGCCAGTTCGAGGCACTGCCCATCGGGATCACGCGCGAGGGCCGCTGGCTGGCCGGCGGCGATCCGCTCCGCGTGCTCGCCGCGGAAGCGGCGCGGCGCGCGCTCGTCGCCGGAGGCGCTGACGCGCCGGTGCGCCGCCAGCTCGCGGAGCGCGCCTCCGAGGTGGAGACGTCGACCTCCCTCGCGCGCGTGGAGGGCGAGACGCTGCCGCCGGGCATCCGCCAGCAGCTGGACGTCGTCTGGATCATGCTGCACGGGCCCCAGGGCGAGGACGGCACCGTGCAGGGGCTCCTGGAGCTGGCCGGCGTGCCCTACGTCGGCGCCGGTGTGCTCGGCTCGGCGCTCGGCATGGACAAGCTCGCCATGAAGGACATGTTTCGCGCGCACGGGTTGCCCGTCGTGGACTACATCGGTGTGAGCCGGCACGCATGGGCGGCCGATCCCGCCGCGGTCGAGGCGACGGTGGCGACCCGGTTGGGGTTTCCGTGCTTCGTCAAGCCGGCCAACCTCGGCTCGAGCGTGGGGATCAGCAAGGTCAAGGCGCACGAGGCGCTGCCCTCCGCCCTCGCCGAGGCCGCGCGCCACGATCGGCGCCTCCTCGTCGAGCGGGCCGTCATCGGGGCTCGCGAGGTCGAGGTGGCGGTGCTCGGCAACGACCGGCCGGAGGCGTCGCTGCCGGGCGAAGTGTGCTACGCAGGCGAGTGGTACGACTACGAGACCAAGTACGGTACGGGGCACACCACGCTCCGCGTTCCGGCCCCGCTGCCCCTGGAGACGACGGCGCGAGTGCGCGAGCTGGCGGTGCGGGCGTTCCAGGCCATCGACGCCGCCGGGATGGCCCGGGTCGACTTCTTCGTCGACGGCGACGGGGACGTGCTCGTGAACGAGATCAACACCATCCCGGGGTTCACCGCGACGTCGGCGTACCCCCGGCTGTGGGAGGCCTCGGGGATCCCCTACCCCGAGCTCATCGCCCGCCTCATCGCGCTCGCCATCGAGCGCGGTGGGAAGGGCAGCTGACCGGACGCGCGCGCGCCGGCCGGCTGGCATCGGCGTGCGAATCGTCATCGCGGGAGGCGGCACGGGCGGTCACACGTCGGCCGGGCTCGCCGTGGCGGCCGAGCTTCGCGCCGCCGGCATCGACGTCCGCTGGATCGGCAGCCGTGGCGGCATCGAGGCCCGGCGCGTGCCCGCCGCCGGCATCGTCTTCCAGGCCATCCCGACGGGAAAGCTCCGGCGGTACTGGGACTGGCAGAACGTCCCGGACCTCGCCCTGCGGGTGCCCGCCGGCATCGTGGCCGCGCGCCGGCTCCTGCGCGGACTGCAGGCTGACCTGCTCTTCGCGACCGGCGGATTCGTGTGCTTGCCTCCCGCCCTCGCCGCGCGGAGCCTGGGTGTGCCGATCGTGGTGCACGAGCAGACATCGGTCCCCGGGCTGGCGAACCGCATCGTCGCGCGGCTCGCCCGGCGCATCCTGCTCACCTTCCCGCCCCCCCCCGGACACGGCTGGCCGCCGGAACGGCTGGCCGTGACCGGCAACCCCCTCCGGCCGGAGCTGGCGGGCGGCTCCGGGGAGGCGGCGCGCCGGCTCTTCGGGCTCGACGCGGCCCTGCCCGTCGTGTATGTGACGGGAGGCGCTCAGGGCGCCCATCGCATCAACCGCGTGGTGGGAGAGGCGCTGCTCAACCTGCTCGAGCGCACGCAGGTCATCCACCAGTGCGGCGACAACGCGGCGACCGGCGACCGCGCCTGGCTTGCCGGGCGGGCGGAGGCCCTGCCCGGAGCCCTCCGCTCCCGCTACGTGCCCGTGCCGTATGTCGGCGCGGAGCTGGCCGACGTGTACGCCGCCGCCGACCTTGTCATCGGCCGGAGCGGCGCCGGCACCGTGAACGAGTGCTGCCACCTCGGTCGGCCCTCGCTCCTCATCCCGCTGCCGGGGACGAGCGGGAACGAGCAGGTCGTCAACGCCAGGCTCGTGGAGCGGGCGGGCGGCGCCCTGGTGCTGCTCCAGGCGTCGCTCACCGAAGAGCGGCTGGTCGACGCGGTGACCAGCCTGCTCGCCGACCGGCCGCGGCTCGCCGCGATGGGCGAGAAGGCGAGGGCGCTGGCCGTGCCCGACGCCGCCCAGCGCATCGCCGACGAACTGCTCGCGGTGGCCGGGAGCCGAGCGCGCGGCGGATCCGGGGCCCGGCGCGGCGCCCCGGGACGGGCCTGATGCTCCCGTGGCTCCTGCTGCTCCACGCCGCCACCGCCTTCGCACCGGTCGATCTGGGTCACGCGAGCGGGGACGCAACGGCCACGCGGCCGCTGACGGTGAGCGTGGCGGGGCCGATCACGTCGGCCGAGTACCTCCCGATCCGGGTGGCCAAGGCCGCTGGTTACTTCGCCGACGAGCGGGTCACGGTATCGATCAGGGACACGCGATCGCCGGCGGACGCCGCGCAGGATCTCGGCACGGGCACGGTCTCGCTCGCCGCCACCTCCCTGGACGCCGCCATCCGGATGGGCGCCACCGCGGGCAAGCCCCCGCTCCTCGTGATCGGCCTGACGGCGGCGCCGCCGGTGGCGCTCCTCGTCCCCACGAGCATGAAGGCCGCCGTGCGGGGGCCGGCCGACCTCGCCGGGCGGCAGGTGGGCATCCCGGCGCCAGGATCACCGGAGCACGCCGTGCTGCTGTCGCTGCTTCGCGCGGCCGACGTTCCCGTGGCTCGCCTCCGGATCGAGAGCTACGGCGACCAGGGCCTGGCCGCGGCCATCGCCAGGGGAAGCGTCGCCGCCGGCGTCCTCGGGGAGCCCTGGACCACGCGGCTGGTCGAGAGCGGCAGCGCCGTCGCCATCGTCGACCTTGCGAAACCGGGGGCCGCGGAGAAATGGCTCGGGGGGCCGACCGTCCACGCGGCCGTCTTCGCGCCCGCCGCGGCGGCGGGCGCCCCAGAGCTCGGACCGTTCGTCCGCGCCGTCACGCGGGCTCTCGCTCACCTCGAGACGGCGTCGGCCGCGGACGTGGCGCGCGGCCTTCCCCTGGCCGTCGTGGGGCCCCCGGGGGACCTGCCGCTGCGCCTCCAGGCATTGCAGGCGCTCTATCTGCGTGACGGCCGGGTCGACCCCGCTCGTATGGCCAACAGCCTCGCGCGCCTCCGCGAGCGCTGGCCGGTGCCAGTGAAGGTCGAGCTGCCCCGCCGCCCCGGGCACCTGCTCTGGCGCGGCGACCGGGAGTGAGCCCCCGCGTCCGGAGTCAGATCACCCCGGCGCGCTGGAGCATCCGCCGGGTCGTCTCGATGGGCAGGCCGATCACATTGGTGAAACATCCGTCGACGCGCTCGACAAGGCGGGCGCCGAGCCCCTGAACGGCGTAGCCACCA
>DATKEI010000387.1:0-4197 GCA_035544455.1 Binatia bacterium
ACGCCCGGATGACGTTTTTCGCGGTGAAGATGCCGACCACCTTCCCGCCGTCGGGCGCCCCTCAGTCTAGTGTGCTGAGTCAGAAATGTGCCGACAAAGCGCCAGGCGGGGTGGGGGTCCTCCCCGCTCCCCGCGGGACACGCTGACTCGCGGGAGCGTCGCCGGCACTCAATGGGGCCACGAGATGGATGGCGGGTGGCTTCGGCAATCCGCAGAAGATACGGTCCCGTGGGGAGGACCCCCGCCCCACCCGGCGCCGCGAGTCGACGAACGTTCGGTTCGGGACACCATCGTGCGAACACGCGGACCCGAAGGAGAGGAGCGGTATGGCGGAGATTAGCCGGGCGTCCCTGTTCGGAAAGCTGAACCCCCTGATGTTCAAGACCGCCGAGGGCGCTGTCACCTTTTGCAAGCTGCGTGGCAATCCGAACGTCGAGCTCGTGCACTGGCTGCTGCAGATCGTCAACCTGCCGGACTCGGACCTGCACCGGATCCTGCGCCACTTCGAGGTGGACAGCGCCCGGCTCGTGGCCGACCTGCAGACGGCGCTGGAGCGGTTGCCTCGCGGCGCGTCGACGATCGAGGACTTCTCCGAGCACCTGCCCTACGCCGTGAAGGAGGGGTGGATGTACGGCACCCTCCTCTTCGGCGAGTCCCAGGTGCGCAGCGGGTACCTCCTCGTCGGCCTGCTCAAGAACGAGCGCCTGCGCGACGTGCTCATCCGGACGTCACGGGAGTTCGGCAAGGTCAAGGCCGAGGCCCTCACCGACGACTTCGCGCGCATCGTCAAGGGATCGCCGGAGGATACCCTCGGGGCAAGCGACGGCTTCGCCGCCGGGGCGCCCGGCGAGGCCAGCGCCGCCATCCCCCCCGCCGCCATGGGCAAGCAAGAAGCGCTCAAGCGCTTCGCCTCGGACCTCACGGCGCGCGCGCGGGCGGGCGAGATCGATCCCGTCACCGGCCGCGACGAGGAGATCCGCCAGGTCGTCGACATCCTCATGCGGCGCCGTCAGAACAACCCGATCCTCACCGGCGAGGCCGGGGTGGGCAAGACAGCCGCCGTCGAGGGCTTCGCGCTGCGCATCGCCCGAGGCGACGTGCCGCCCCAGCTCAAGGACGTCTCGCTGTGGGGACTCGACATCGGCCTCCTCCAGGCCGGGGCCAGCATGAAGGGCGAGTTCGAGAACCGCCTGCGCGCCGTCATCGACGAGGTGCAGGCCTCGCCGCGGCCCATCATCCTGTTCATCGACGAGGCGCACACCCTGATCGGTGCGGGCGGCGCCGCGGGCACGGGAGACGCGGCCAACCTGCTCAAGCCGGCCCTGGCCCGCGGCACCCTGCGCACGATCGCCGCCACCACCTGGGGCGAGTACAAGAAGTACATCGAGAAGGATCCGGCGCTCACGCGGCGCTTCCAGGTCGTGCAGGTGGCCGAGCCCGGGGAGGACAAGGCCCTGCTCATGCTGCGCGGCGTGGCCTCGACCCTCGAGAAGCACCACCGTGTCCAGCTCCTGGACGAGGCCATCGAGGCCGCGGTGAGGCTCTCCCACCGCTACATCCCCGCCCGCCAGCTCCCGGACAAGGCCGTGAGCCTGCTCGACACCACCTGCGCGCGCGTGGCGGTGAGCCAGCACGCCACCCCGCCCGACGTGGAGGACGCGCGCCGGCGCATCGAGGCGATCGAGACGGAGATCGAGATCATCGCACGCGAGGACGCGGCGGGGTTCGAGGTGGGGCAGCGCCGGATCGAGGCCGACGCGCGGCTCGGCGCGGAGCGGCTGCGCCTTCAGTCGCTCGAGGGCCGGTGGGCGGAGGAGCGGCAGCTCGTCGACCGCATCCTGGAGCTCCGCGGACTCCTCCGCGAGGCAGCCGTTGCCCCGGAGGGAGAAGGGCGGGCCGCGCACCTGGCGGAGCTGCGCGAGCTCCAGGCCCGCCTCACCGAGGCCCAGGGGGAGAGTCCCCTGATCCTGCCCAGCGTGGACGCCCAGGCGGTGGCCTCGGTCGTGGCCGACTGGACGGGGGTGCCGGTGGGCCGGATGGTCAAGAACGAAGTCGAGGCCGTCCTCAAGCTGCCGGACATCCTGGCCGGGCGCGTGGTCGGCCAGCGCCACGGCCTGGAGATGATCGCCCGGCGCATCCAGACCTCGCGCGCCCGGCTCGACAATCCCGCCAAGCCCATCGGCGTGTTCCTGCTCGTCGGCCCGTCCGGCGTGGGCAAGACGGAGACGGCGCTGGCCCTGGCCGAGGCGCTGTACGGCGGGGAAGACCACGTCATCACCATCAACATGAGCGAGTTCCAGGAGGCGCACACCGTCTCCACCCTCAAGGGGGCCCCGCCCGGCTACGTCGGCTACGAACGAGGCGGCGTCCTCACCGAGGCCGTGCGCCGGCGCCCGTACAGCATCGTGCTCCTGGACGAGGTGGAGAAGGCCCACTCCGACGTGCACGAGATGTTCTTTCAGGTGTTCGACAAGGGGTGGATGGAGGACAGCGACGGCCGCTACATCGATTTCAAGAACACGGTGATCCTGCTCACCTCCAACGTGGGCACCGACCGCGTGATGGCGCTGTGCAAGGATCCCGAGCTCCGGCCCGACCCGGAGGCGCTGAGCCGCGCGGTGCGCGAACCACTCCTCAAGGTGTTCCCCCCCGCCCTGCTCGGGCGGTTGGTGGTCGTGCCGTACTATCCTCTCTCGGACGCGATTCTCGGAGACATCGTGCGCCTGCAGCTCGACCGCGTCGTCCGGCGCATCGCCGAGCACCACAAGGTCTCGCTCACCTACGACGAGGCCGCGGTCCAGCTGATCATCTCGCGGTGCACGGAGGTCGAGAGCGGAGGCCGCATGATCGACGCGATCCTCACCAACACCGTTTTGCCGCGGATCAGCGAGGAGTACTTGACCCGGATGATGGCCGGGCGTCCCCTGGGCGCCATCGCCCTCGGGGTCAAGGACGGCGACTTCTCGCTGGATTTCGCCTGAGCCCGGTCATGGCACGCCTGTTCGAGCTGACCGCGCCCCGCCCCCGACGTGACGGGCCCCGTTTCCGATCCGGTGACAGCGGGAACTCGATCGCGCTAGGGTCCCGGGGCAGAAGTTCGCGGACTCGCGGCGGCGGGTGGGGTGGGGGTCCTCCCCGCGGGACCGAATCTTCTGCGGATTGCCGAAGCCACCCACGACCCATCTCGTGGCCCCATCGAGTGCCGGTAGCGCTTTGCGACACAGCGTGTCCCGCGGGGAGGCCCCCCACCCCGCCTGGCGCTTTGTCGGCACATGTCTGACTCAGCACACGACTCGCGCATCGCGATCCGTGGAACCGGCCCGGTCGACATCACGGCCACCCGATCACGCGGAACTCGTCGCGCGAGCCGGCAAGGAGCTGCGGCATGCCGTTGGCGGCCCGAGCCTTGATCGATCAACATGTGTGCCCGATGGTCGACGGCGTCAAGCCGCACGTCGGGGGACCCGTCGCCCCCCCGTGCTCCCTGACCGTCCAGAGCGAGCTGGCGGCGCAGGGCCGCGGGACCGACCGCGCGACGTGTATCGGGCCGCCCGACTTCATCGTCACCGGTTCGGGATCGGTGCAGGTCAACGACCTTCCCGCCGCCCGCCAGACCGACAAGACGATGCACGGCGGCACTCTCCTGACGGGGGCGGCCACCGTCGAGATCGGTGGGCCGACGGTGGGCGTCACCCTGGGCAATCCCACCGCCGCCACCGCCACGTGCAACGCGATGGCGGCGGGCCGGACCAGCGGGAGCTCCGGTCAGAGCTACAACAACTGCGGCTGCGAGTCGTCCCGACAGCTCATCAACCAGGGAACTGGCAGCACGGTCGGCGAGGACGGACTGCTCGACGAATCGATCGCTCACGGCGACGCCGACGACGCGCGGAACCGGCGCTCCGCCGGCGGCACCCACCCCGGCGGACGGCGCGACATCCTGGCCCGCAACGGCGTGCCGTCGACCCTGGAACCCCAGGGGATGAAGAGCATCACGCAGGGCGTGGCCGAGGGCAAGGGCGTCATCACGTCGCACGAGGCCTCGATCCTGTGGGGGCCGGGCAACGGCAGCGGCGGCCATGCCATCGTGGTGACCGGACTGCAGTACGATGCCAACGGCAACCTGATCAACGTCATCACCAACGACACCGGTCTGGGCCAGTGCGGTCGCTCGGTGCCGGCGGCTCAGTTCGCGAG
>DATKEI010000388.1:0-16713 GCA_035544455.1 Binatia bacterium
CACGGGCAGGAGAAGGCGCTCCCGCTGCTCCGGCGTTCCCCGGCGAAGCAGCCCACCGTCGCCGCCGAGGACGAGCCGGCCGAGCGCGACTCCGGAGGCGGCGATCTCCTCGTGCAGGGCCACCGCGCCAAGCGGTCCCAGGCCGCCGCCGCAGAGGTCGGCGGGCTGGAGGAGGCGGTACAGCACGAGCGCCTCGGAGCGGGCGCGCACCCATTGGCGCAGCGCGGCGTCCGCCTGGATCTCGTCGGCAACGCCGTGCGCCCGCTCCGCGTCCAGCAGCTCTCCGCGCAGGAACGCGCTCAGGCGCTCCCGGGCGGCCTCGATGGCGGGCGGCAGGCCTTCCACGGAGGTGTCGCGGTGCGGGTCGAAATGGGCGCTCATGGAGCGGGGCGTGGCGCCGGGAGGGCCAGGCGCCCGACCGGGCTGGGAGCGCGGCGGGGGTGGCTCACGGCGGCCTTCACCTGCCGCACGAGGCTGCTCCGGGCCGAGTCGGCGCCGCGAGCGCGGCGCCGCGCGTCTACGAAGGCCCTGGCTGTGCTTGCATAGACGCGCCCCCTCACCCCCGCCCTCTCCCCCTCCGGGGGGCTTTGCCCAACAATGAACGACTGCCCATAAATCTCGCCTCCTGCCCATAAAACCCTTGACCCGGCCCCAAGGGGCCAGCGGTAGTCTGTCGGCGTGAACAAGGGGCTCCGGGCCGGAGAGCTATCGGCCAAGAGCGGCGTCGGCCGCAAGGCGCTGCGCTTGTACGAGACGCGGGGCATTCTCCCGACCCCGACCCGCACGCCAGCCGGATACCGGTTGTACCCGGCCGAGACCCTGGCCCTGCTGGGCTTCGTCGCCCGTGCCCGGCGTCTCGGCCTCACGCTGGCCGAGATTGCCCATATCGTCGCCCTGCGGCGCGCGGGCTCGCCGCCATGCGTCCACGTGCGCGGGCTCCTAGAGCAGAAAGCGGCCGACCTGGCCGGGCTGCTTCGGGAGGTGCGGCGCACGCTGAACACGTGGCGAGCAACGGATGGTCTGACGGCGACCATCTGCCCCCACATCGAAGCGAAAGGAGGTGAAATCATATGGACAAGCTCGCAATCTCTCTCTGCCCGAACTGCGACCACTGCCCGGAAGTCGTCATCGAAGGTGGCGAGGTCCGGATCGGCGAGGACGCCAACACGGCGGTCCTGAAGGCCGAGGAGTGGAACGTGCTCGTGGACCTGATTCGGTCCGGCCAGATCGGACGCGTGTAGCGGTGTGGGGGCGCCGGGGATTTGCCCCCGGCGCCCCGCCCAAACCCCCGCCCACAAATGACTGAGAGACCCTTTCCATCGTCCTGTTGGTATTCGAGGGGCAGCACAAGCTGCGGGCTATAGCGAGGGTGGAGACGGTCCAGCTTGGCGTTGAAGTCTCCCCACTCATCGCTGAGCTTCATGATGGTGACGACAGACCTCGATGTTCTCGGAGCTTGGGGTATCCGATGTTCTGGGTGAGTCGCTGAAACAGCTTGTCTCTGAACTTGCCCTCCGGGGGCGAGGGAGTCGGTAGGTCGGGCCCGGCCGGGTAGGCGGGGTCGGTGGGGGCGTCAACCGGGGTATAGTACGCGCCATGAGCACACTCCCTCTGTCCCTGGACGGCATCCGCGTCATTGATCTTTCCCGGGTTCTCGCCGGTCCCTGGTGCGGGGCCCTGCTGGCCGACCTGGGCGCCGACGTGATCAAGGTGGAGGATACGGGGACGGGCGACGAGTCGCGCACCTGGCCTCCGCACAAGGAGAGCGAATCCGCCGCCTACCTGCTGATCAACCGCAACAAGCGCGGGATGACGCTCGACCTCAAGGCGCCGCAGGGCGGGGAAGTGGTCAAGCGCCTGGTCAAGGACGCCGACGTGCTCATCGAGAACTTCCGCACGGGCACGATGGAGTCCTTCGGCCTCGGGTACGAGGTGCTCGCCGCCATCAACCCGCGGCTGATCTACTGCTCCGTCTCCGCCTTCGGTCGCACCGGCCCGCGCAAGGACAGCCCCGGGTACGAGGCTCTCATGCAGGCCTTCAGCGGGATCATGTCGATCACGGGCGAGCCCGGCGGTCCACCGGTGCGAGCGGGCGTGTCCTTCCTGGACCTGACCACCGGCATCCTGTGTGCGCTCGGGATCTCGAACGCCCTGCTCCAGCGTGCGCGCACCGGGCTCGGCCAGCGCGTGGACGGCTCGCTGCTGGAGACAGCGGTGAGCCTGCTCGCCTTCCACGCCGAGGGCTACCTGCTCACGGGCGTGGTGCCGAGGGCTCTCGGCTCCGGCCATCCGTCCCTGTCCCCCTACCGGAACTTCAAGTGCCGGGACGGCCAGTGGATCTTCATCGCGGCGGCCAACGACCGCTTCTGGCAGAAGCTCGCCCGCGCCCTCGGGCGCGACGACCTGGCGACCGACGTGCGCTTCACCATGAACCGGGACCGCGTCACGCACCGCGCCGTGCTCGAGGAGATGCTGGAGCGCGTCATTGCCGAGCACGATCGCGAGCCCCTGCTCAAGCAGCTCGAGGAGGCGGACGTGCCGGCCGCGCCGGTCAACACCATCGACCAGGTCATGAACGATCCGCAGACCGCCGAGCGGGGCATCGTGCAGCGCGTGACGCACGCGCTGCTCGGCGAGATCCCGGTGGTGGGCACGCCGCTGCGCTTCTCGCGAATGGCGCCCGGCGTCCGGCGGGCCGCGCCGCTCAAGAGCGAGCACACCGACCAGGTGCTCTCCGAGTGCGGCTACTCCGCTCCGGAGATCGACCAGCTCCGCGCCCAGAAGGTCGTACTCTAGCGCGCGGCCGGGCGGCGGCCCGTCGGGAACGCTGGCGCATCGCCAAGCTGCGCGCAGCCCACGGGATCAGCGGACGCGGATGGTGACGACGGCCGACATCCCCGCGCGGAGCGTGTGCGGATTGCCCACTTCCCTCTCGTCCAGCACGACCTTGACCGGGATTCGCTGAACCACCTTCACCCAGTTTCCGGTGGCATTTTCGGGCGGGAGGAGCGAGAAACGCGAGCCCGTCCCGGCGCTGATGGAATCGACGGTGCCGTGGTAGACCCGGCCGGGAATGCTGTCCACCGTGACCTCCGCGCGCAGGCCCGGCCGGAGGCGGGCGAGCTGGGTCTCCTTGAAGTTCGCCAGCACCCACACCGCGTGCAGGGGCACCAGGGCCATCAGCGGCTGCCCCATCTGCGCGACCTGGCCCACCTCGACGCTCTTCTTGGACACGATCCCGTCGAGGGGAGCCCGGATGTCGGTGTACAGGAGCTGGAGCTCGGCGAATGCGAGGTCGGCCTGGGCCTCCTTGATCCGCGCCTCGGCCTGCCCCACCTCGGCCTCCTTGACGGAGAGCACGTGGCGCTGGCTCTCCGCGCGCGCGAGGGACGCCCGGAGCTCGATGACGCGCTGGCGCGCCTGCTCGACGGCCAGGCGGCGGGTCCCCAGCTCGGCCTCGAGCTGGATGACCTCCTGCTCGGTCTGGTTCAGGCGTCGGCGGCTCGCCTCCAGGGCGGCGCTCGCTCCCTCGAAGGCATTGTCGGCCTGATCCACCTCGCGCGCGGCCACGTAGCCGTCCTGCACGAGCCGCCGCATGCGCTCGCGCTCCCGCTCGGTCATCCGCACCATGCTCTGGGCCCCCGTCACCTCCGCCTGCATCGCGGCCACGGCGGCCCGCTTGGCGTCCGCGCGGGCCACGGCCTCCTCGACGGCCGAACGCGCCGACCGCTCGGCCACCAGGGCGGCGTCCACGGCGGCGCTGGCCTCGTCAATCTGGGCGCGCGTCGACTCGCTGGTGAGAGGCATCTCCGAGCGCGCCGCGCGCAGGCTGGCCTCGGCCACCGCCAGCGCCGCCCGGGCCTGGTCGAGCTTGGCCTGGTAGTCGCGACGATCGATCCGGACGATGATGTCGTCCTGCTTGACCGCCTCGTTGTCGCTCACGCGGACCTCGACGACATGACCGCTGACCCTGGCGCTGACGCGAGCGACGGTCCCTTCGACGTAGGCGTCGTCGGTGGAGACGTAGTTGACGGAGTGGTGCCATGCCCAGGCCCCGTAGCCTGCGATGGCGACGATGGCGACGACGGCGAGCGCGACGAGGAGCTTGCGCGTCACAGCGCTATGCTACCAGAATGTGACGCCGATCGGGATTGCCGGCCGATCCGATCTACGGGCTGACCGGCCGGCCGGCCCGGTGAACACCGGCGGAGTCGACCCGGATCCGGACACGCGCGCCCGGCCCCAGCGTCCGCGACAGCTCCACGGTGTCACCCGCCACCTCCAGCACGTGCTGGGTCTCCGGCTGGACGAGGACCGCGAGCGCCTCGATCGGCAGGTTCACGTCGCGCTGCCGGAAGACCCCCTCCCGGATCTCGTAGCGGTCTCCCGGGCGCAGGTCGGGCAGCCCTGGGCCGAAGGTGCCAAAGCTGGTCTCGCGCACGATCAGGCCGCCGTCGGCTCGCACCTCGAACAGGCCGCGCACGCGCGTGCGCGACACCGAGTGAAGGTAGCCCAGGGTGAAGCGGTCGCCGGGGCCCATCGGGCGCTCGTACAGCACCCGGCCCCGGCGCACATCCTCGACCACGAGCCGCGCCGGCTGGAACACGAGCAGGCTCCCGGCCCACCACGCCGACGTCAGCATCAGGAACCCGGCGAGGACAGCGGCGGCGCGCATCCCGGCCGGACCTAGCGCCGGATTCCTCGCTCGCGGTAGAACCTCTCGGCGCCGGGGTGCAGGGCAATGGGCATCCCGTGGAGCGCCGAGTCCAGGGTGAGGTTCCGGGCCGCCGGGTGCCCCTCGTGAAACTGCTTGAGGTCCTCGAAGATCGCCCGGGTGAAGCGGTAGACGAGATCCTCGGGCAGGTCGGCGCGGGCGACCAGCATGGCCATCACCGCCACCGCGCTCACCTCGCCCTGACCCCGGTACAGGTTCCTGGGCACCTTCACGCTGGTGTAGAAGGGGAACTTGCTGGTGAGGCTCCGGGCCTCGGCGCCGTCGACGGGAACCAGCACCGCCTTGCCGGAGTCGAAGGTGTCGACGAGCACGACCGAGCCCAGCCCGGTGGTGAAGAACGCGGCGTCCACGCGCCCGGCCTTGAGCTCCTCGGCCGCGGCCGCTGCCTCAATGTTCTGCGCCTTCACGTCGCCCGAGGCGAGGCCGTAGGCCTCCAGGATCTGCAGCGCGTTGGCCTCCGTCCCCGAGCCCTGCGGGCCGAGGACCACCCTCTTGCCCCGGAGCTGGCTGACCTGCTTCACGCCGGAGGCCCGGGTGGCGACCACGTGGATCGTCTCGGGGTAGATCGTGAACACGCCGCCCATGTTCTTGACGCGCTTGCCCTGGAAGGTGGGCAGCGTGCTGCCGTTGTAGGCGTAGAAGGCGATGTCGTTCTGGAGCAGCGCGAAGTCGGCCTCGCCGTCGCCGATGAGCCGGGCGTTGGCCACCGAGGCCCCCGTGGATTCGACGACCGCGCGGATGTCGAGGCCCTTCGCCTTGTCGACGATCCGCGACATCGCCCCGGCCAGGGGGTAGTACACGCCCACCACCCAGCCCGAGGCGATGGTGACGAGACGCCGCTGCTGTGCCGGCGCCGCCGACGGGGCGAGGAGCGCCGCCGCCAGCACGGCCATCGCCAGTAGTCGCACCATCCGGAACCACGTCGCCATCGAACCTCCCTGGAAGCGCCGGCCTCCGCACCCGGGACTCCCGGGCGCTCCGCAACGTCGCACTCATGATAGCCCCGGTCGATCGGGTCGGCGCGGCAGCAAGGCCCAGCCCTTCCTACCTCCTGGCCCTCCTACCTCCCGCCGGGCGACCCGCAGCGTCTCGAGGATCTCGCGGCGCACGTCAGCCCCCCCGCGGCCGGCGATGCTCTCCCGAGCCCCCTCGCCGCGCATCCGCCACGTCCCGCCTGCCCGCAGTCTCGGCGGTCCGCTGCGACTTCCTCACCCTGATGTTCAAGGCCCGCCTCACCCAGTTCGTGGCCACGCCCCCTCCCCGCAAGGTCGAGGAGATCAACCGCGCGCTGGCGGTCGCCCTCGACCTACCCAGCCCCCCGGCTCGACGGCCTTGACGCTCTGACCGGGGCGTCAGTAGACTCAGTCACCATGCCAACCCCCGGCGGAGCCAGCTCCCGCATCGGCGTCGACATCGGCGGAACCTTCACCGACCTCGTCTGGGTGGACGATACGACGGGCGCCATCGCCGTCGGCAAGGTGCTCACCACGCCCAAGGAGCCGGCCCAGGCCGTCGAGCAGGGCGTGGTCGCCCTGCTGCACGAGGCGGGCCGGTCGCCCGCCCAGGTCCGGTCCCTCATCCACGGCACGACGCTGGCCACCAATGCGCTGATCGAGCGCAAGGGCGCCCGCACCGGCCTCCTCGCCACCGAGGGCTTCCGCGACGCGGTGGAGATCGGGCGCGAGGGCCGGTACGACATGTACGACCTGTTCATCGACCCGCCCGCGCCTCTGGTGCCACGCCACCTCCGCCTGGAGGTGGCGGAGCGCGTCCTCGCCGACGGCCGCGTGCACCGCCCGCTTGACGCCCCGGCGGCGCGGCGAGCCATCGCACGCCTGCTCGACTCCGGCGTCGAGGCCCTGGCCATCTGTCTCCTCCACTCCTACCGCAACCCCGTGCACGAGCGCGCCCTCGCCGCCCTCGTGGCGGAGATGGCCCCGGCCCTGCCCGTGTCGTGCTCCTCCGACGTGGTACCGGAGATCCGCGAGTACGAGCGCACCTCGACCACGGTGGCCAACGTCTACGTCATGCCGCTCATGGGGCGCTATCTCGAGGACCTGGAGCGGAAGCTCCAGGACATGGGCGTGGCCGGCCAGTTCTACGTGATGCTCTCGTCGGGGGGGGTGGCCACTCCCGAGACCGCGCGCCGCGTGCCCGTGCGCCTGGTCGAGTCCGGCCCGGCCGCGGGGGCGCTCGCCGCGGCGAGGGCAGCCCGCCGCGCCGGGGAGGACCGGCTCCTGTCGTTCGACATGGGCGGGACGACGGCCAAGGCCTGCGTGATCGATCGCGGCGAGCCGCTGGTGGCCCGCGAGTTCGAGGTGGCGCGGGCCGACCGGTTCAAGAAGGGCTCAGGATTGCCCATCCGGGTGCCCGTGGTCGAGCTCATCGAGATCGGGGCGGGGGGCGGGTCGATCGCCCGCGTCGACCGCATGGGACTGCTCAAGGTGGGGCCGGACAGCGCGGGAGCCGATCCCGGCCCGGCGTGCTACGCCCTCGGAGGCACGGAGCCCACCGTCACCGACGCCGATCTGCTCCTCGGCTACCTCGATCCCGGGTTCTTCCTGGGGGGGCGTATGCGGCTCGACGTCGACGCCGCGCGACGGGCCATCGAGCAGCGGGTGGCACGGCCCATGGCCCTGTCGGTGACGGACGCGGCCTGGGGGATTCACCGCGTCGTCAACGAGAACATGGCGGCGGCCGCGCGCATCCACGGGATCGAGCGCGGCAAGGACCTGCGCGCCTATCCGCTCTTCGGGTTCGGCGGCGCGGGACCGGTGCACGCCTGGGCGGTCGGCCGCATCCTCAAGGTCCCCCGCGTGCTCGTGCCCTTCGGCGCCGGAGCCATGTCGGCGTACGGCCTGCTCGCCGCGCCCCTGGCCTTCGACTTTGTGCGCACCTCCACCCAGCGGCTGGACCGCGCCGACTGGGACCAGGTGAACCGGCTCTACGCGGACATGGAGGCCGAGGGCCGGCGCATCCTGGAGCGCGCCGGCGTGCCGGAGGCGGAGATGCGCGTGCGCCGCTCGGCGGAGATGCGCTACCTCGGCCAGGGGCACGAGGTGGAAGTGACGCTGCCGGATGGGCGGGTGTCGGACGGGAGCGTGGCCGCCATCACCGGCGGCTTCGAGGCCGTGTACCGCCAGCTGTATGGCCGGACCCCGCTCGGCGTCACCATCGAGGCCCTGAACTGGCGCCTGGTGATGTCCGGACCGGCGCCCGAGTTCGCCATCGGATCCCCGCTGGCCGGCCCGGCCGGCGCCGGCCATCCGGCCGATGGCGTGCCCGAGGCCTTCAAGACGACGCGGCCCGCGTACTTCTCCGAGGCGCGCGGGTACGTCGACACACCGGTGTACGACCGCTATCGCCTTGCCCCCGGCCTCGCCCTGGACGGGCCCGTCATCGTCGAGGAACGCGAGTCCACCACCGTGTTCCCGCCGGGGACCCGCGTGCACGTGGACGAGTCGCTCACCCTGGTGGCGGAAGCGCAGCCCGCGAGCGCGCCAGCCGCCCGTGGAGGAGGCGCGTGATCCCCATGGATCCGGTGACCCTCGACATCTGCTGGAGCCGGCTGATCGGCGTGGTCAACGAGCAGGCCTCGGCCCTGCAGCGGACGTCGTTCACCAACATCGTGCGCGAGGCGGGCGACCTGTCGGCCGGCGTGTTCGACCGGCGCGGCTACATGGTGGCCCAGGCCGTGACGGGCACCCCCGGGCACATCAACTCCATGGCCCTCGGCATGAAGCACTTCCTGGCCGCCCATCCTGTCGACACCCTGCAGCCCGGGGACGTGCTGATCACCAACGACCCCTGGAAGACGTCGGGACACCTCAACGACGTCACCATCGCCACGCCCGTGTTCCGGGGCGGCGACTGCGTGGCGCTGTTCGCCTCCACCTGCCACGCGGCGGACATCGGGGGCCACGTGCTGTCGGCGGAGGCCCGCGAGGTCTACGAGGAGGGGCTCTTCATCCCCATCCTCAAGCTCTACGAGGGCGGACGGCTCAACGAGTCCCTCGCCGCCATGATCCGGGCCAATACCCGCGTGCCCGACCTCGTGCTCGGGGACTTCCACGCCCAGATCGCCGGGGGCAACGTCGGGGGAGATCGCCTGCTCGAGTTCATGGGGGAGTTCGACCTGCCGCGCCTCGAGCCGCTCGCCGACGAGATCATCGACCGGACCGAGCGCGCCATGCGCGAGTCCATCGCGCGGCTCCGGCCCGGCGTGTACACGTACTCCATCACGTCCGACGGGTTCGGCGAGCCGATCACCCTCGCCGTCCGCTGCGAGGTGGCGGGCGAGCAGCTCTCCATCGACTTCGCCGGCTCCTCGCCGGCGAGTCGGCGCGGGATCAACGTGGTGATGAACTACACGGAGGCCTACACCACCTACGGGGCGAAGGTCATCGTGAGCCCCGACGTGCCGAACAACGAGGGCGCCTTCCGGGTGCTCCGGATCACCGCCCCGGAGGGGAGCATCCTGAACGCCCTGCCTCCGGCTCCGGTGGCGGCGCGCCACGTGATCGGGCACTTCCTGCCGCACGTCGTGGCCGGAGCGCTCAAGGAGGCGATGCCGGCCCACGTCATGGCCGAGGGCTCGGCCAACATCTGGGGCGTGCAGGTCGCGGGCAAGGATCTCTCGTGCGGGCCCTTCACCTATATCTTCTTCTCCTCGGGGGGCACCGGCGCCCGCGCCATCAAGGACGGCCTCTCGGCCACCGCGTTCCCCTCGGGGGTGCTGGGCACGCCGGTGGAGGTCAACGAGTCGCTGGCCCCTCTCCTGTTCGAGCGCAAGGCCCTGCGGGACGGGTCGGGCGGGCGCGGCCGGTACCGGGGCGGTCTCGGGCAGGTCATCGCATTCCGGGTGCAAACGCATGAGCCGTGCGTGTGTTCCGTGCTCTGCGACCGGACGCGGATTCCGGCCCAGGGCTTCTTCGGGGGCGGGCCGGGCGCGCCCGGCGAGGTGCTCATCAACGGCCGAGCGCCCGCGAACCCGAAGGCCGAGCAGATCCTCCAGCCCGGCGACCTCGTCGAGATCAGGTTGCCCGGCGGTGGCGGGTACGGCCGGCCCGAGGACCGCGACCCCGCCATGGTCGACCGCGACCGCCTCGAGGCATACGCTCCCTAGTGTCCCTGCGCTTCGGAAGCCCGGCGCCTGACTTCGCGCTCCCCTCGACCGAGGGCGCGGAGGTCTCCCTGTCCTCGCTCCGGGGTCGTGACGTCGTGATCGCCTTCTACTGCTTCGACTGGGGGAGCATCTGAACGCCGGAGCTGAGCGACCTGGTCCAGGTCGCCGAGCGGTCGCGGGACCGGGGAGCCGTGCTCCTCGGGATCAGCGGGGACAGCCCGTTCAGCCACGCGGCATTCTCCCGGGCCCAGGGGCTGAACTTCCCCCTGCTGAGCGACATCCACCGACGAGTCATCCGTGCCTACGACGCCCTGGACGAGGATCGCAACGTCGCCTGGCGATCCACGTTCATCGTCGATCGCGACGGGGTGCTGCGCTGGGGGCAGCTCGGCGACCGCCACATGGTGCGCGACGGCGCCGAGATCCTGCGGGTGCTCGACGCGATCATCGGGCTGCGTGCCAGCGCCTCCAGCTCCCACCAGCGTGGCGTCACCCAGCCGCCGTCGCAGCGGTGACGCGGCGGACATCCGGGTCCGGGGATCAGGACCGGCCCTTGCCGGCGGATGCGCGCTCGCGACAACGCACGCACAGGTGCCGGTGGTCCCCACCGCAGACGGTGCATCCCGACCGGATCTCCTGCGAGGCGAGCTTCCTGGGGAGTTTCATGACCGCGTCCTCCTCTGCTCTCGGCGCCGGTTCGCTCCATCTGCCCTCGCCATCTGCTCGCCTGGTCAAGCAACCGGCGTTCCAGGAGCGACTATGCTTGTCCGACAGCCACTTGCGAGCGCATTCCCGTCGAGAGGTGGCGTAGGATTGCCCGCCCGCGGTGCACATCCTGACCGTCGCGGGCACGCCGCCCGGCTCGGCGGATCGGCTCCTGATGGCCAAGCGATGTGTCCGGCGGGCGGTCGCCTTGCTCGTGGCGAAGTGCTATGCTAGCGTAGCTGTGCGATTTCTATGAGGCTCTCGCCCGCTGTAACCCGACGCGTCGGGGGCGTGACCGCCGTATCGGCCCTCCCACTGTCGTGGCCCGTCTATTCGCCCGCGAACGCGGGGTCGTGTCACGACACCGGGCCGTTCCCGAACGCCGGGCCGACATCCCGCAGAACCCCAAAGCCGACAAGGAGACCTGCGCCACATGGCCGACAACGCGTTGCACCTCGCGGACGCGACGTTCGACGACGAGATCAAGAAGCACGACGAGATCCTCATGGTGGATTTCTGGGCCGAGTGGTGCGGGCCGTGCCGGGCCATCGCCCCCGCGCTGGACGAGATCGCCCGGGAAGCCAAGGGTCGGGCGAGCCTGGCCAAGGTCAATGTCGACGAGAATCCCGCCCTGGCCGCCCGCTACGGGATCCGATCGATCCCCACCATCCTGTTCATGAAGGACGGCAAGGTGGTGGATCAGGTCGTCGGGGCCGTGCCCAAGGCCCAGATCAAGAAGAAGCTCGACGCGCTGGCGTGAGAGGCCGCCGGCACATGGGGTCCGGAGTCGCCCGCTGACGTATGCTTCCGGAGTCGATCCCGACGCGCGAGAGCAAGGTCCCCGCCGGCGTACTTTCCGGCACCTTCGCCAGACGCCGGCACCTTCGCCAGACGGTAGATGGGCGACTCGGACCCTCCAAGTAGCGCGACGGCCCCTGCCCCCGCGCCCCCGGGCCGAGAGGGCACCGGCGTGCGCCAGGCGGGCGAGCTGGGTCTCATCCGGCTCGTGCGGCGGATGGCCGGTGCTGAGCCGGCCCCGGGTGTCCTGACCGGGATCGGCGACGATACGGCCGTCCTCGCCCTCACCCCCGGCGCGAGCCTGCTCGCCACCACCGATCTCCTCATCGAGGACGTGCATTTCCGGCGGGCCTGGGCCTCCCCCGGCGACATCGGCTGGAAGGCTCTGGCCGTCAACCTGTCGGACGTGGCGGCCATGGGGGGCATCCCGCGCTTCGCGCTGGTCGCGCTGGCCTTGCCGGGCGTCGCCACCATCGAGGAAGCGGCGGAGTTCTTCCAGGGGTTCGCCGCTCTCGCTCACGCGCATGGGGTCGCCCTCGTCGGGGGCGACACGTCGTCGTCGCCGGACGGCTGGATGGTGAACGTCACGGTGCTCGGCGAGCATGCCGGGCGGCCTCGACTTCGCGCCCACGCGCGCCCGGGCCAGCTCGTCGCCGTCACGGGCTCCCTCGGACGCTCGGCCGCCGGCCTCCGCCTCCTGGAGGGTTGCCGGCCCGCGGCTGGCCTGCCGGATGATGCCGATGCCGAGCTGGTGGCCGCCCACCTGCGGCCGAGGCCGCGCGTGGCCGAGGGGCAGTGGCTGGGCGCGGCCACAGGCATCCAGGCCATGATGGACCTGTCGGACGGGCTTGCGACCGACCTCGGCCACATCTGTGCCGAGAGCAGCGTCGGCGCCGATGTCTGGATCGATCGCCTCCCCATCGCCGCCGCCACCCGGGCCGCCGCCGCGGCTATCGGCGGGGACCCGGTCCGGTGGGCCGCGGGCGGCGGGGAAGACTACGAGCTCCTGGTGACCCTCGACGCCGCCGCCGCGCCGGCGGTCGCCCGGGATCTCGCGGCGGCCACGGGCACGGCCCTGACGGTGGTCGGGCAGATTCGCAGCGGCCGCGAGGTCGCCTTCCTCGACGCCCACGGGCAGAGCGTGGCGATGGGCGCGGGGTACGAGCACTTCCGTGACTAGCGTCCTGGCCGTCGAGATTCTCGGGCTCGTGGGGCTCCTGGTGTGTTCGGCCCTCCTCACGGGCGCCGAGGCGGCCTACTTCTCCCTCGGGCGGGCCCGCCTGAAGCAGCTCGCCGAGAAGCACGAGGAGCAACCGGGCCCCCTCACCCCCCTGCTCCGGCAGCCCGGCGAGCTGCTGGTGACGCTCCTCGTCGGGATCACGCTGGCCAACATCGGCGCCGCGGCGCTGGCCACGTCCATCGCCGAGCAGCTCTTCGGCCGTTGGGGGCTGGCCATCGCCATCGGCGGCATGGTCTTCGCTGTCACCGTGTTCGGCGAGGTGCTGCCCATGACCCTGGCCGTCGAGCGTCCGGATCGGTACTCGGCATGGGTGAACCGGCCGGTGGGCTGGCTGTCGGTCGCGCTGGCGCCCATCCGCTACCTGCTGGGCGGCTTCACCGCGCTCACCCTGCGCCTGGTCGGCTCGGAGCGAAAGCCGGGCCAGCCGGAGATGTCGGAGGAAGAGCTCAGGACCCTCGTCGACGTCGGGGCGCGCGAGGGGGTGGTCGAGCGGGGCGAGCGCGAGATGATCCACCGTGTGTTCGAGCTGGAGGACACGCTCGTGCGCGAGGTGATGGTGCCCCGCCCGGACATGTTCTGCCTCGACGTCGCCACCCCGCGCGAGCGCATTCTCGGCCTGCTCCAGGAGAACCTGCACTCGCGCGTGCCCGTCTACGAGGAGAGCGCCGACCAGATCGTCGGCGTCCTCTACACGAAGGACCTCCTCCCCCACCTGCACGGCCTGCCGACCGACTTCGACCTGCGCGCGCACCTGCACCCGCCCTACTTCGTGCCCGAGTCGAAGCGGGCCGACGCCCTCCTGCGCGAGTTCCAGGCCAAGAAGCTCCATCTCGCGATCGTGGTCGACGAGTTCGGGGGAACAGCCGGCCTGGTGGCCCTCGAGGACCTCCTGGAGGAGCTGGTCGGCGAGATCCGGGACGAGTTCGACGAGGAGGAGTCCCTGATCCAGCGGGTGGGCGAGCAGACGTTCCGCGTGTCGGGCAAGCTGTCCATCTACGATCTCAATGCCGTCACGGGGCTGCGGATCCCCGACGAGTCGTTCGACACGGTGGGGGGCTGGGTGCTCGACCTGTTCGGGCGGGTACCGCGCCCGGGCGAGCGCAAGGAGACGGACGAGGTCGCGTTCTCGGTGGAGAAGGTCGCGCGGACCCGGGTGCTCGAGATCCTGCTGAAACTGCCGGGGGCCGTGCCGGCGACCCCGGCCGGGGGGAGCGCCGGCGCGTGATCTACGCCTGGGCCATCGTCCTCGCGCTGTTCGTGACGGCCTTCTTCTCGGCGGCCGAGATGGCCTTCATCGCCGCCAATCGCGTGCGCCTCCGCCATCTCGCCGAGAGCGGCAACGGCACGGCGGCGCGCTACCTCGAGTCGTTCCGGAGGCCGGAGCGCGTCCTGTCCACGGCCATGATGAGCGTCACCATCGCCCACATCACCGCGTCCAGCCTGGCCACCTGGGCCCTCATCCCCGTCTGGCCGAAGGCGGCCGCCCTAGTGGCCACCCTCACCCTCACCCCGCTCATGCTCGTCGTCGGCGAGGTCATCCCGAAGGCGATCGCGCGGGAGTGGGCGACCGTCCTGATTCGCGTGTGCTTTCCCGTGATCGAGGTCGCGGGCGCCGTCCTGCGACCGCTCACCTGGACCGCCAACGCCCTGGTCGCCGGGGTCCTCGCCCTGCGCGGACGGCCGGCCAGCAGCGCGCGCCACTTCGTCTCCCGCGAAGAGCTGAAGCTCCTCCTCCAGATGGAGCCGGAGGAGGCCGACGTCACCGTGCTCGAGGCCGAGATGATCGACAGGATCTTCGATCTCGGCGAGACCACGGTGCGCGAGGTGATGGTGCCGCTGGTCGACGTGGCCGCGCTGCACGAGACGGCGACGCCCGACGAGGCCGTCCGCCTCGTGCAGGCGCGCGGGTTCTCGCGGATCCCCGTCTTCAGCGACCGCGTCATCAACCTCGTCGGCGTCGTCACCGCCATGGACCTGCTGCGCCGCGGCGCCACCGCGCCGGATCTGCGCGCGCTGATGCGGCCGGCGACCTACGTCCCCGAGACCAAGCGCCTGGACGACCTCCTGCGCGAGATGCAGAAGGCCCGCGGGCAGCTCGCGGTGGTGGTCGACGAGTACGGCGGCGCCGTCGGCATCGTCACCGTCGAGGACATCCTCGAGCAGATCGTGGGAGAGATCGAGGACGAGCACGACCGCACGCCGAGCACGGTGGACCGCCTGCCCGATGGGAGTTATCGTGTGGCGGGACGGGTCAGCCTCGACGAGCTGAACGAGGGCCTGGACTGGGATCTGCCCAAGGCCGACTTCGAGACGGTGGCCGGCCTCGTGCTGGCCACCCTGCACCGGATTCCCACCGTGGGCGAGGAGTTCACCGTCGGGCGGTACGTGGTTACCGTGCTCGAGGCCGACTCGAGGCGCGTGCGGGCGGTCCGCATCACCCCGCCCGGCGCGGCCGCCGCGCCCACGGCAGGGGCCGCCGCGCCGGCGGCCACGTGATTCCTACACACCGACAAGGAGGCATGAGATGGCCGGACGCCGAGTGCAGTTCCCGAGCAACGGAAGCACCACCGAGGGATACCTGGCCACGCCGGCGACGGGCAAGGGCCCGGGCGTCCTCGTGATCCAGGAGTGGTGGGGGCTCGTCAAGCACATCGAGAACGTCTGCGACCGGTTCGCCGCCGAGGGCTTCTCGGCGCTTGCCCCCGACCTCTACCACGGCAAGGTGGCCACCGAGCCCGACGAAGCGGGCAAGCTCTTCATGGCCCTCAACATCGCCCAGGCGGAGAAGGATCTGACCGGGGCGGCCAGGTATCTTGCCCAGCACTCATCGACGGCCAAGCTCGGCGCGGTGGGATTCTGCATGGGCGGCCAGCTGGCCCTGTACGCCGGCTGCACCAACCCCGCGATCGGCGCCGTCGTCGACTTCTACGGGGTCCATCCCAACGTCAAGCCCGACTACAGCCGCCTGAACGCGCCCGTGCTCGGCCTCTTCGCCGAGAAGGACGCCTTCGTGACGCCGCAGACGGCCCGCGACGTCGAGGCGGCCATCAGGGGAGCGGGCAAGCCGGTCGCGATCCACATCTACCCGGGCGTGGATCACGCGTTCTTCAACGACGAGCGGTCCGACGTGTACGACAAGGCCGCCGCCGGCGACGCATGGCGCCGGACCCTCGCCCACTTCCGCGAGCACCTCAAGTAGATGAGGGCGCCTCGCCGCTGTGGGCCACACACGCCGCGGCTCCCGTGCCGCACCGGCCCATGATGCGATAGCGGAGGCGGGCAACGGCCCGGTACCCGAGGTCCGCGGCCGTGCGCACCCCCGGCGCGCCGAGGGCGGCCGATAGCCAGCGCCAGCGCGCGCTGAGTCCGAGGGCGCCCCCCACCGCGCGGATGCCTCCCTCGACGCGGCCGTCCTCGTGGACCAGCTTCAGCTCGCGCATGCACTGCGCGCGATCGAGCTGAGGATATCGCTCGAGCACGCCGGGATCGTGAAAGGAGACGATCGACACGGCATCGCCCACCATGCGGTGGAGGCGTCCGACCTCCCGCCGGCAGAGGCGGCACTGGCCGTCGTACACGAGCACTGGCAAATCGCGCCCTCAGCGGGGCAAGCGGCCGAGGGCCCCCTCGGCCGCTTGCTGGACCCTGGGATCCGGGTCCTTCAGGCGAAGCTCTTCCAGCCCCGCCCGGGCCCCCTGGTCACCGAACCTCACGACGGCCTCCACGGCTTTTAGGCGGACCTCCGCCTCCGGATCGAGGAGGCGCCCCCGCACCGCCTCCACCGCGCTGCGATCGCCGGCCCTCGCGATGCCGTCGAGCGCCATCAGGCGGACGTCAGCCACCGGATCGCCCAGGCGCCGCTCGAGCACGGGCAGCACCTCGGGAGCGCCCCAGGCGACGAGCGCCCGTATCGAGTTCATGCGCAGGAAGAAGTCGTCCGGATCCTCGGCCCCCTTGAGGAGCAGGGGTAGGGCCTCCCTTGCCTCGAGAAGGCCAAGAGAGGAGGCCGCCCAGGCGCGCACGTCCCTCGCCTGCCAGTGCCGGATCGCCACGATCTCCTGCTGGGTGGCGCCGCGCCTCGGCGGCATCATGCGCAGGGGCCGCTCGCTC
>DATKEI010000389.1:0-7129 GCA_035544455.1 Binatia bacterium
CGATGGGCGGCTGGCGGCCCTGATGCGGGCCGGGCGCGACTGGATGCCGCCTGGCGCGGGGTTCCTCAAGACGGCGACCGAGAACCACATCGCCCGGCATGTCGGCCTGCTGGCCAGTGGGGCCGCGACGACCTCGCGCTATAGCCGCGGCCTGCTCCGCTTCGCGAGCCGCTACGGGCGTCGCGGCGTCGATCCCGCAGAGCTCGCGATCCGGTGACGCGCGGGAACGGCACCGGGCCAGATGGCGCGATACGGGTTCTTGACTACGCGTGCCGCCGAGACCATGATCGTCGAAACTTGCCCGCGGTGGGGATCCCGATGTGCACTGGGCTGGCGGTGTCGCCGACGCGAGCGCGGAGCTGGAGCGCGAGTGCTGCATGCCCCGGACGCTGGGTAGTTCACCCATCAGCAGTGGCGATCGCACTGCTCGGGAGGCCGCGCGTGCTGCCGGACGCTGACGTCCGTGAGGCGCGCCCGGATGCGGCCTTCGCGACGAGCCGCGGGACGCCCTGAGGCGCATGGTCCGTGGCCAGACCCACCCCACCGCACCCGGTGCTCGACAAGTACTACGAGACACAGCGCGAGCGGGAGTCCTTTGTCACCGCGCTGTTCGACGGCGCGGCCAGACACTATGAGCGGATCGGCCGCATCCTGGATCTCGGATCTGGCCCCGCCTACCGGCGTCAGGCGCTCGTCCGCGCCGGGCTGCGCCCCGGCATGACCATGCTTGACGTGGCGACCGGCACCGGGCTGGTGGCCCGCAGCGGGCGGCGTGTGGTGGGCGAGGCCGGCCGCGTGGTGGGCCTCGACGCCAGTCGGGGCATGCTCGGTGAGGCCCGCAAGGGCGGCCTGGTCGGACCCCTGGTCCAGGGTCGGGCCGAGGCGCTGCCGTTCCGCGACGGGCAGTTCGACCTGCTCAGCATGGGGTTCGCGCTGCGCCACATCTCGGACCTCGGACTGGCGTTCCAGGAGTACCAGCGCGTCCTCAGGCCGGGCGGCCGGCTGCTTCTCCTGGAGGTGTCCCGCCCGGACTCGGCGGTGACCCGCTGGCTGCTCCAGATGCATCTTCAGCGGGTCCTCCCCCTCATCATGCGCATCACCACGCGCAGCCGGCCCGCCGAGCTGCTCATGAAGTACTACTGGGACACCATCGACCAGTGCGTCTCTCCGGAGACGATCCTCCAGGTCTTGCGTGAGAGTGGGTTTGCCACGGCCAAGCGTCACGTGTTCGCCGGCTTCCTCAGCGAGTACGTGGCGGTGACGGGCGAGTCCGCCCTCGGAGCCCATTCACCGCGCTGAGGAGAGCGAGGATCCGGCCTCTCGTGCCGCCGGCACGGCCCACGTCCAGCGGATTCAGCCCACCGGCGGCTCTCGGATCCCGCTGAGGCGAGGCGTGCGCCGGCTTCCCCTGCGCGGGGCCGATCTGGTCCTGCTGGCCACTCACCCGCTCTGGAAGGGAATCGGGCTGAGCCACAACACCCTCCTCGTGGCCGAGTGCGATGGCCCCATCGCTCCCGAGCGGATCACCCGCGCCCTCGAGCGCTTCCTGGACGCCTGTCCATGGCCGGCCGCGCGCCTGCGGCGGCCGATCCCCTGGGGAAAGCTTCACTGGGCGGCCGGCCCGCGCGCGACGCTGGCCTGTCCGCCGGTGCGGCGGGCGGTCGCCGCCACCCGCGATCAGCTCGAGCGGACGCTGATGACGGAGCTCGACACGAGGATCGAGCCCGCCCGCGAGTCACCGCTCCGTGTTCTGGTCCTCGACGGCGAGGGAGAGCATGCGGCCGCGCGCAGCTTCGTGGTGCTGACATGGTTTCACCCGCTCATGGACGCGCGGGGCGGGCAGAACCTGCTTGCCCACCTGAACCATCTCGACGGGCGCGACGGCGACCCCCCCTGGGGCGGTACGCCTCCGGCCTTCGTGCCCGATTGGAAGCCGCGGCCGATCATCGAGCGCGGCCGCATCGCCGGGGCGAGCCTCAAGTACCTGCGCACCCTCGCTCCCGTGCCGCCCGTCTCGCCGGCGACGGCGCTCGTGCCACCGGGGCGCACCCGATTCAAGCAGGAGAGCTTCCCGGGGGCGGAGGTCGGCGCCGCGCCGGCGGCGCCGCACATCACGCGGGAGATCTCGTGGCGCGTTGCCGTGGTCGGCAAGGCCATGGCCGAGCTGTGGCAGGCGCGGGGCCTCCCCGACGTTCCCTTTCTCCTCCCGATCTCCGTGGACCTGCGGCCGAAGGGAGCGCCGGGCCCGACGTTTGGAAGCCAGCTCGCCTTTCACTTTGCGCGGTTCCGGCCCTCCGATACCCGCGACGTGCCGGGGCTGGCTCGATCCCTGCGCCGACAGCTGGCCGACGCGATCCGCGGCGGCCAGATCGAGGCCAACGCCGTGGCCATGGAATTCCTCCAGTACCGCCCCCTCTCGGGGATGCTGCGCGTGCTCCCGTGGACGGCCGCCGGTGAGCTGTTCTCGTTCAACTGCGCGGACCTGGCGGACTGGCCGCCCGACCTCGAGCACTGTTTCGGGCGTCGTGTCGTGAACGCGTATCATGTTCCCGTCGTTCCGCCCCGGCCCGGGATCGGCGTGTTCTTCAACCGCTGCGGCGTCTGGAACAACCTGGTCGTCTCGTGGATCGAAGGGGCGGTGAGCGAGGCCGAGGTGGGGCGCATCATGGAGACCGTGGCCGACGGCATGGGGTGGAGCAGGAACACCATGAACCCCGACCTCGCCACCTCATGAACCTGGCCGGGATTCTCCACGCGTCGGCGAGGAGACACGCAGCGCGTCCCGCCGTGACCGACGTGCGGTCGGGCCGCTCTCTCACCTACAGCGATCTCGCTCGAGAGTCGGATCGGGTCGCTGCCTTCCTGACCGCCCAGGGGGTGCAGGCCGGGCACCGGATCGGGCTCCTCGCCCCGAACAGTCTCGCCTACCTGCCGGCTGCGTTCGGGCTCCTGGCCACGGGCGCGTGCCTCACGCCGGTGGCCTCGAACCTGACGCCGCACGAGAGGGCGCAGGTCCTGGGCGAGGTCGAGGTCAATGGCTTCCTGTCGTGGTCCGCCACGGACTCCCTCCCGCACCGACCGGAGGGGGCGATCGTGCCGGGCGGTCAGTGCGAGGGCTTCGCGTTCCAGTGGATCGATCGCGCTGCCGGAGGCCCCGCGGGATTCCAGGCGCTCAATCCCGCCTTCATCCGGTTCACGTCCGGGACGACCGCGAACTCCAAGGGAGTCGTGCTGTCCCACGAGGCCACGCAGGCCAGGGTCCGGGCCGCCGACGCCGTGCTGCGCTTCAGCGACGAGGATCGCATCCTGTGGGTGCTGCCCCTCGCCTACCACTTCGCAGTGACGATCGTCGCCTATGTGGGGGCGGGGGCGCACATCATCATGAGCCCGGACACGCTCCCGGCCCCGATGGTCGACTCGATCCGGCGGTTCGGGGCCACCGTGCTGTATGCGTCGCCGCTTCACTTCGAGCGCCTAACTAACCTCCCGGCGGGCCAGCCCCTCCCGGGGCTCCGGCTCGCCCTGTCGACCAGCGCCCCGATCGCCCCGGCGGTGATGGAGCGCTTCGAATCCGTGTACGGCGTGCCGGTGGGCCAGGCCTACGGGATCATCGAGGCCGGTCTGCCCTGCATCAACCTGCGCACCGATGGGCTGCCGGCCACATCCGTGGGTCGCCCGGTCCCGGGATACGAAGTTGCCGCGTTCTCCGACGACGTCCACCGCCTTCCCGCGGGCGTGGCCGGAGAGATCGGCGTGCGGGGCGCGGGCCTGTTCTCCGCCTACTACACCCCCTGGCGCCGGCGCGAGGAGATCACGCGCGACGGATGGTTTCTGACCGGGGACATCGGGCGGCTCGACGAGACGGGCGCGCTCTCCCTCGAGGGCCGCAAGAAGGCCGTGATCTTCGTGGCGGGGTTCAAGTTCTTCCCGGAGGAAGTCGAGGAGTGCATCAACCGGTTCCCCGGAGTCAGCGAATCCCGCGTCTTCGGCCATCCCCATCCTCGCCTGGGCGAGGTCCCTCGGGCGGAGGTGGTGATGCAGTCCCCTGACTGCGATGTCCGCGCTCTCCGAGCACATTGCGCCCGCGCGCTCTCGCCATACAAGGTCCCGCTCGACTTCACGGTCGTGGCCGCCGTCGCGAGGACGGCGGGGGGCAAGATCCTGCGGCGACCGGTCGCCGCGCCGTCCGCCCGGACGGCCGGAGAGTCCCAGAGGCCCGGTTGCTGAGGATCGACGCACAACCGGGAGGCCGTGCCGAAGGGCGTCCCGACGACACGCCGCGGACGGCGGCGGCCCCGGCGTTGCGCTATATGCGTTGCGTCAGGATGTCCACGCTGCGAAAGTTCAGCAGGGCCCACTCGATGGCGGACAGACCGCCGCGTGCTCTCGCGACGAGGCCGGCGAGAGGCAAGCGTCTCCAGGAACTCTTGTGGATCGTCACGAAGGCACCGCGGAATCCATGATCTTCAAAGCAACGCTTGACGGCCAGATGCGGGCGGTAGAACGTCTGGCCGACGCTGTACTCATAGTACTGACGAGCCCGCTCCGCGACTCCCATTCCCGCCAGGTGATCCCACCGGGGCTCGCAACCAAGGGCGACACAGGCCAGGATCAACGCCCGCCGCAACCCGTTCTTCGGAAGGTAGTGCACGAAGGGCATGCGGATGTGATCCTCGATCGGATGACGCCGCGCCGGGAAGCTGTGGAAGCCTCCGGCCCCGGCCGCCGAGAGGCGTGCCATCTCGGCGACCGCGGCCGGCAGATCCTCGACGTGCTCCAGGACCTGATCCGTGAAGATGAAGTGAAAGTGTGCGTCCGGGAAGCCGATCCGGCCGGCGTCGATCCTCGTGAGCACGGCGGGGTCCCAGCCCCGCTGCTGGAGAAGTGAGCGGCCGTTCTCGATGTAGCGCGAGTCGATGTCGACACCGTACGCGTCGTAACCCCGCTCCCGGAGCCGGATGACGGCCTCACCGCGACCACATCCGAGGTCGAGCACCCGCATGCGATTCCTGGGCAACCCGAGGGCTTCGCGACTCTGCTCGATGTAGCGGGGGATGTCTTCCTGGATCCGGTACCGGGCCAGATCCTCTTCCGTCAGGGCAATCATCTTGTCCGACATTCCAGACGCTCCGCTCCCCTCGAGGCGCCGGCCCATACGGAGACCTCGCCGGTCACCTGAGAATCAGGTCTGCCACGAACCGCTGCCCCCCCAGGAGGCCAGGGGCCACCAGCCAGAAGGAAACCAGATCCGGTGCAGCGATGCAACTGGCAGGCATGGGTCCGCCGCCGGGGTCGCGGGTCGCCGCGAGCAACGTTCTGACCCCCGGCGTCGGCGAGGCGCCCGCGCAGCGCAACGCGCGCAGGGCCGACCGCAGGGGTCAGCGGCCGGAAAGCGGCGTTGCGCCCGCTTCCTCGAGCGCGGTCCGCGCCGGGTCGGCGAGGCCGTATAATCGCCGCACATCACCACCGAAGAGGGGGAGACGCATGTCCGTCATCCTGGGCACGGGTGGGTTTCGCTACGAGGTCGTCGATCAGTGGGCGAAGTTGCCGCCGGGGCGCGAGTTCAACGCCGATGTCGCCGCGGTGGGCGTCGACGGGCAGGACCGGGTATACGCCTTCAATCGCGGCCAGCACCCGATCGTCGTCTTCGACCGCGAGGGCAACGTCCTGCGCTCCTGGGGCGAAGGCGTGTTTCGCCGGGCCCACGGCGTCCACATGGCGCCCGATGACACCCTGTGGCTGACCGACGACGGCGACCACACCATCCGGCACTGCACGCTCGACGGCACGGTGCTGCTGACCCTCGGCGTCCCCGGGGCGCCGAAGGCCTACATGAGCGGCGAGCCATTCCACCGCTGCACGCACACGGCGCTGTCGCCGGAGGGCGATCTCTACGTCTCCGACGGATACGGCAACTCGCGCGTCCACAAGTTCGCGCCGAGCGGCGCGCTGCTCCGCTCGTGGGGCGAGCCCGGCACCGACCCGGGTCAGTTCAACATTCCCCACAACATCTGCTGCGACCCCGATGGCTGGGTCTACGTCGCCGACCGCGAGAACCACCGCGTCCAGGTGTTCGACGGCAACGGCAGGTACGAGGCGCAGTGGAACAACATGCACCGCCCGTCCGGCCTCTTCATGGAGCGCGGACGGGACCCACGCTTCTACGTCGGCGAGATCGGGGGCGCCCTGGCCGTCAACTACGACGTCCCCAACATCGGGCCGCGGATCAGCATCTACAGCCACCGGGGCGAGCTGCTGGCCCGGCTCGGCCAAGGCACCGCCGGGCTCGAGCTGGGCCAGTTCGTCTCGCCGCACGGGCTGGCCGTCGACTCCCGCGGCGACATCTACGTCGGCGAAGTCTCGTTCACCAACTGGGGCAATCGCTACAAGGGCCAGCCCCACCCGCCCGGGCTGCGAAGCCTGCAGAAGCTCGTCAAGGTAAGCGACGCATGAAGCTCGGGGCGATCTTTCCGCAGACGGAGTGCGGGACCGACATCAAGGCCATCAGCCAGTTCGTCCAGGCCGTCGAGTCGATGGGCTTCGACCATCTCTTCGTGGCCGACCACGTCCTGGGGGCCGATCCGGGCTTCCACTCCCACCCGGCCCTAGCCACCTACTCCCACCAGGCCGTGGTCCACGAGGCGCTCACGTTGCTGGCCTACCTCTCGGCCATCACCAGCCGGCTCACCCTGGCCACCGGCATCCTGATCCTCCCGCAGCGGCAGACAGCGCTGGTGGCCAAGCAGGCGGCCCAGATCGACCTGCTGAGCGGCGGCCGCCTGCGCCTCGGCATCGGCGTGGGCTGGAACGCCGTCGAGTTCGAGGCCCTCAACGAGACCTTCGAGAATCGGGGCCGACGCAGCGCGGAACAGGTCGCCGTCCTCCGCGCCCTGTGGACCCAGCCGGTCGTCGACTTCCGAGGCGAGTTCCACCGGATCAGCCACGCCGGACTCAACCCCATGCCGATTCAGCAGCCCATCCCCATCTGGTTCGGCGTGGGGAGCCGCGACCAGCCGGTGCCGCCCGAGGCGGCGCTGCGCCGCATCGCCCGTCTCGCCGACGGCTGGAGTCCGAACTTCGCTCCCGACACCCAGGGCCAGGCCCTCGTCGCCCGTGTGCACCAGTACGC
>DATKEI010000390.1:0-6829 GCA_035544455.1 Binatia bacterium
CCGAGCCGGCAGGCCTCCGGGCGCAGGACGGCGAAGTCCTGCTCGAAGTCGGCCACGAACTCGGCGAGCGGGCGCACGTCGGGGTTGAAGCTGACGAAGATGTTCCGCCGCCACGTCTCGATCCGGAGCGGCGTCATGCGCTGCTCGTCGAGGTCGAAGCCGGGCGACGCCTTCATGTAGGCGGCCCCGGTCAGGCGGCCGGACAGGTCGTAGATCCACCCGTGGTACGGGCACTTGAGCGACCTGGCGTTGCCGCAGCCCGAGGCAACCTCCACTCCGCGGTGGGCGCACATGTTGTAGAAGGCGCGGAGCTCGCCTTCCGGCGTCCGCGCCAGCACGATGGGCTCGCCGGCGAGGCGCATGGTGCGGTAGTCGCCCGGGCTGGCCAGCTCCTCCGTCCGCCCCACGAACAGCCAGTCGCGCATGAACAGGGTGTCGATCTCGCGCCGGTAGACCTCCGGCGACGAGTAGAGGAAGCCGGGAGCGTGCCCCGCGTGCTCCAGCGGCTGCCGGACCTCGGAGAACGCGTGCCCGCTTGCCTCGTGGTCAGGTGATGGCTTGATCATCGCTGTGACGCTCCCGGAGGAGGAGAGAGGGTGACGGGTGAGATGCAGAACGCGCGTTCATGAAAGGGCTGGGGCTAGAAGCCGATCCAGCGGCCTCCGCGCATGGCGGACACAAGAGCCCAGCCGAAGAGCCCGGATAGGCCGAGGAGTGCCATCGCCGCGAGAGCACCCGCGACCGCCAAGAGATTGATGCGTCCGCTTGCCATGCCGTCCTCTCCTTGTCCCGGGCTGCCCGTCCAGTGGGGGCCAGACCCGCCGGCGCCCGGGGACCCGCGCGTCCTTCCAGAAGGCCGGCGCCGGGGAGCCGCGCGCCCGAGCGGAGCGAGCCACTCTCGGGAGCTGCGCTGACCCAGGATGACCCTGGCCGCGGCGAGCGGCGCAACGGCCGGATTCTACTACGAGTCTCCCGCGCCGGCCCGGCCGCCCGTCGCCTTGTCTCGCCCGGGGGGGCAGGCTAAGCTTGCCGGCGACCATGGGCGAGCGCACGGCCGAGGTCGTCATCTGCGGAGCGGGTATCGCCGGCGTCGCCGCCGCCTATCATCTGGCCGTGCGCCGCGGCCTGTCCGGCGTCGTGCTCGTCGACGAGCGGCCGCCCCTTACGCTGACCAGCGACAAGTCGGCCGAGTCGTATCGCAACTGGTGGCCCGGCCCCGGCGACGCCATGGTCGCCCTCATGAACCGCAGCATCGACCTCCTCGAGGATCTGGCCCGCGAGAGCGGCAACGTCTTCCGCATGAACCGCCGCGGGTACCTCTTCGCGACCGGGCGCCCCGATCAGGTGCCCCGGCTCGTCCGCGCCGCCGAGGCGGCCGCCAGTTTCGGCGCCGGTCCCGTGCGGCGGCACCGGCCGGCCGCGGACGACTACCGGCCCGCTCCGGCCGAAGGCTTCGAGGACCAGCCCACCGGCGTGGACGTCATGACCGATCCCGCCCTTGTCCGGCGCCACTTCCCGTACCTGACGCCGGACACCCTGGCCGTGGTCCACGCCCGGCGCTGCGGCTGGTTCAGCGGGCAGCAGCTCGGCATGTATCTCCTGGAGCGCGCCCGCGAGAAAGGCGTGCAGCTCGTCGAGGGGCGGGTGGAGCGCGTTGACGCGCCCGGCGGTCGCGTGGGCGGAGTGTCGGTCGCGGTCCGCGGCGGTCGGCAGCTGATCTCCACCCCGAGGTTCGTGAACGCGGCGGGGCCGTTCCTGCCCGAGGTGGGCCGTCTGCTGGGCGTGGACCTGCCGCTGTTCTGCGAGCGGCACGCCAAGGTCGCCCTCAACGACGTGCTCGGCGCCTTCCCACGAGATGCGCCCATGACGATCTGGACGGATCCCGTGCGCCTGCCGTGGTCGGCCGCGGAGCGCGCCGAGCTGGAGGCGTCCGAGGCCCACCGGCACCTCCTGGACGAGATTCCGGCCGGGGTCCACGGGCGGCCCGAGGGCACTGGCGACAGCCAGTGGGTGCTGCTCATCTGGACGTATCATACCGAGCCGATGGCGCCTCACTTCCCCCTGGAGTTTGATCCGGTGTATCCGGAGATCGCCATCCGCGGGATGTCCCGAGTGGTGCCGGCCTTCGCCGGCTACCTCGGCCGCCTGCCCCGCTGCACCGTCGACGGCGGCTACTACGCGAAGACGCGGGAGAACCGCTTCCTCGCCGGCCCGCTGCCTCTCGAGGGCGCCTACGTCATCGGCGGCCTCTCCGGCTACGGCATGATGGCCTCGAACGGCGCCGCGGACCTCCTGGCCGACCACATCACGGGTGCCCGCCTGCCGCGCTACGCCCCGGCCTTCCGGCTCGAGCGGTACGAGGACCCGGAGTACCGGGCGCTCCTGGACGGCTGGGAGGACTCCGGCCAGCTGTGAGGCCGAGCGTCACAGCGATGGCGGGCCGCGGGAGCACCCCGGGGCATCGGACTCCCTCCAGGCCGGAGAGGACCTCCGGCCCGCTGTGACGCTGCGCACCCAGCGATGGCGGGGCGAGTCCGCCGGGACATCCTCCGGCCGCTTGAGAGACCCGGCGTCCTGGGCTCGCCTCGAGGGGCGGAGAGGATCCCCGGCCAGCCGTGAGGCCGTGCGCACCTGCGTGGGCGGAGCTCGGATCCCGGAGCGTTCTCCGCGCCACCACCAGGCGTCCCGGGAGAGGGCATCGGTGACGTGCCGTCCCTGAGCCACTTCTTCGCCTACCTGGCGCGGATGAAGTTCATCCGGCGCTGGGGCCTGATGCACAGCACGTATCCGGAGAACGTCCAGGAGCACAGCCTGCGCGTCGCCCAGATCGCCCACGCCCTCGCCCTCGTCCGAAACCGCCTGTTCGGCGGCTCGGTGGACGCCGAGCGGGTGGCCGCGCTGGCCCTCTACCACGACGCGAGCGAGGTCCTGACCGGCGACCTGCCCACGCCGGTCAAGACCTTCAACCCGGAGATCAGCTCGGCCTACCACGCCATCGAGGCGACGGCCCGCCAGCGCCTCCTGGATATGCTGCCCGCCCCGCTACAGCCGGACTACCAGGCCTTCCTCCGACCCGCCCCGGCCGACCAGGCGCACTGGGAGCTGGTGCGTGCCGCCGACCGGCTGTGCGCGTACATGAAGTGCCTCGAGGAGCTCGGCGCGGGGAACCCGGAGTTCGCCCAAGCCGAGAAGACCCTGCGCGCCGGTGTGGAGGCCATCGACCTGCCGGAGGTGCGCTACTTCGTCGAGACCTTCGTGCCGAGCCTCAAGCTCACCCTCGACGAGCTGCGCTGAGGCCGGCGGGCGCGCTTTAGCCCATCTACAGATACGACCCTTCTTGGCCTCATCCCTTGGCCCGTCGCGCGGCCGTACGCATGGGCGGGTTCGCGCAAACCCGGCTTCCTCGGACGCTTGAGGGTCGGCAGGGCCTTGATGGTTTTCCCCGCCTTCCGCGCGGCCAGACGCAGCTCGTACAGGGCCTGCAGGTTGAGCCAGAACTGCGGGCTCGTGCCGAAGAAATGGGCGAGCCGCAAGGCGGTGTCGCCGGTGACGGCGCGCATGCTGTTGAGTATCCCGGTCACGCGGTTCGTCGGGACTTCCAGCTGGCGGGCGAGTTCAGCCGCGCTCATGCCGAGAGCCTTCAGCTCCTCGGCCAGGTGCTCTCCGGGATGAATTGCGGGCGCTGCCATGTCGAACCTCGTCCAGCTTCAGGTGCGCCGGGCGCTCGATCCCGGAGAAGGCCTTGACCCGCTCCCTGCGGCAAAGTCCCTCGTGCGCTTGTCCCGATAACTGACGATCATTCCCCACGGTAGACATCGTTACGCCTTACGTCAAGAGTAAGTTTCGGGCACGGGCTCGCCCAGCCACGTGACTCCCTGCCCTCCGCGGGCGGACGATCGCCCCTGACCCCAGGATTCTGGCTCGCACTGAGGCACGGCAAGTTCCCGATGGCCGACATGCGATGCGGGAGCTGCCTGCAGCTCGCCGCTTGCTGTAGTCGGTGATCAGGCACGGCCGCCGAAGATGCCAGGGGCCGGATGGCGTCCCGCCCTCGGGCTGGATTCGGTCAAGAATCGTTCGAACCAGCCGGCTATGGCGAATGTCGATGCCTGGCAGGTGGCCAGGCTGGCTCATGGCGAGCCAGGACACCCCGACGGATGCTCCCCGAATCACGTCGTGTGGAGCCGAGTCAGCCGCTGGCCGGCGCGGCGCCCTTCCACGGCGAGCCGGGCCACGAAGCGCGTGGCCGCGGGGGTCCGGTGAAGGACGGGCCGGCTTACCAGCGACACGGGCAGGGCGGGCACGCGGGCTCGCTCGCTGACGACGCGGCCGGGCGGCGCCTCGGCCAGGGCCAGGGCCGGCGCCAGCCCGATGCCGAGGCCGCCCGAGATGTACCCCAGCATGAGCGACACGCTGGGCACGTCGATGGTCGATGCCGGATGGATGCCCTCGCGGTCGAGGAAGTCGTCGAGGAGCCGCCGGCCCTGGCTGTCCGGGGAGAGGCGGATCACGGGCTCGCGCCGCAGCCGCTCGGTGAGCGGCACGCGGGCGCCCCGGGAGCGCCGGACGCCGACCCAGGCAAACGGCTGATCGAACAGGTGCTGGCTCTCGAGGTCGCGCCCGGCGTCGCCCCCGGTCACGACGGCCAGGTCGACGTCGCCGCGGGCGAGAAGCCGGGTGGCCTCCCGGGAGTGCGCGGTGACGATCTCGAACCGGAGCGGGGCCCGGTCGTCGAGCAGCCCCCGCATGACCGGGGCGAGCAGGGCCTTGCCCAGGTAGTCGCTCACGGCCACGCGCAGGGTGGTCACGGGGCGGCCCGCCAGCTCGGCGAGCCGGGCGAAGATGGCCTCGCTCTCGTCCGACAGCTCCACGATGGACGGCAGGGCCGCCTCGGCGGCGGCGGTGAGCCGGATCCCGCGCCCCGCCCGCTCGACGAGCTTGACGCCAAAGTGCACCTCGAGCCGCCGGATCTGCTGGCTGATGGCCGACGAGGTCCGGTGGCGCAGGCGCGCCGCCGCTCCCACCGAGCCGCTCCGGGCGACGGTCATGAGGGTGAACAGGGCGGGGAGCAGGGACGCGTCGATCATGTAGCGGACCTTAATCCATCGTGAAGGCGATTTCACTGGAATGAACGATCGAGGCGGCGGACACTGAGGGGCCTCTCCGGCAGCGGAGAGGGAGATCGGAGGGGATCCCATGGCGCAGACGCTGCTCGACAAGGTGTGGGAGGCGCACACGGTCCGGACCCTGCCCTCGGGCCAGACCCAGCTGCTCATCGGCCTGCACCTCATCCACGAGGTGACGACGCCGCAGGCCTTCCAGATGCTCAAGGACCTCGGGCTCGGGGTGCGGATGCGCGAGCGCACCTTCGGCACCCTCGACCACATCATCCCGACCACCTCCCAGGCGCGGCCCTACGCCGACCCCATGGCGGAGGAGATGGCCGAGCACATGATCCGCAACTCGCGGGACTTCGGCGTCCCGCTCTTCGATCTCGAGAGCGGGCGCCAGGGGATCGTCCACGTGATCGGCCCCGAGCTCGGCCTCAGCCAGCCCGGCATGACCATCGCCTGCGGCGATAGCCACACCGCCACCCACGGCGCGGTCGGGGCCATCGCGTTTGGCATCGGCACCAGCCAGGTGCGGGACGTCCTGGCCACCCAGTGCCTGGCCATGGCCAAGCCAAAGCTCCGCCAGGTCCGCGTCGAGGGCGCACTGGCCCGCGGGGTCTACGCCAAGGACGTGATCCTGGGCGTCATCCGGCAGCTCGGGGTCAAGGGCGGCGTCGGCTACGCCTACGAGTACGCCGGGCCTGTGATCGACGGGATGACCATGGAAGAACGCCTCACCGTCTGCAACATGAGCGTCGAGGGCGGAGCGCGCTTCGGCTACATCAACCCCGATCAGACCACCTTCGACTACCTCCGCGGCCGGCCCCACGCGCCGGCGGGGGACGCCTTCGACCGCGCCGTCACCTGGTGGAAGGGTGTTGCCACCGAGCCGGGGGCCCGCTTCGACGACGTGGCGACCATCGACGGGTCGGCGCTCTCGCCCGTCGTCACCTGGGGCATCAACCCCGGGCAGTCCCTGGGAGTGGGCGAGCGCATCCCGCGGCCGGAGACGGCGCCCGAGGACGAGCGCGCGACCTACCGCGAGGCCCTCGCCTTCATGGGCTTCGAGGCGGGCCAGCCGATCGTGGGGGCGAAGATCGACGTGGCCTTCATCGGCTCCTGCACCAACTCGCGCCTCTCGGATCTCGAGGTCGCCGCCCAGGTGGCCAGGGGGCGCAAGGTGGCCAGCGGCGTCCGCGCGCTGGTGGTGCCGGGATCGCAGGCCGTGGCCCGGGCGGCGGAGGCGCGGGGCCTTCACGTGGTCTTCCAGGAGGCCGGGTTCGAGTGGCGCAAGGCGGGCTGCTCCATGTGCCTCGGAATGAACGACGACAAGCTCCGGGGGCGCGAGATGAGCGCGTCCTCCAGCAACCGGAACTTCATCGGCCGCCAGGGGAGCCCGACCGGGCGCACCCTCCTGATGAGCCCGGCCATGGTGGCGGCGGCCGCCATCGCGGGGGCGGTCACCGACGTGCGGGAGATGATGCGATGACACTGGACAGCGCGCGGCGACAGGTCACGGGGCGGGGCATCCCGCTCCCCGGCAACGATATCGACACCGACCGAATCATACCCGCCCGCTTCCTCAAGGCCGTCACCTTCGCCGGCCTCGGCGACCACGCCTTCGAGGACGCCCGCAAGCAGGACCCGGAGCATCCCTTCAACATCCCGGTGTACCAGGGGGCGTCGGTGCTCGTGGCCGGGCTCAACTTCGGCTGCGG
>DATKEI010000391.1:0-9371 GCA_035544455.1 Binatia bacterium
GCTTGCGGCCATCGGCCTCTGGGCGCATCAGATCCCGGGAGACGTACTGGTCGTGGACGAGGCGATACGCCTTGTCCAGGGTGCCGGTCTCGCGGGCCGTCGTGAACTCCATCCCGGACACGACGGCTGCATCTGCCCATCGCCAGCGGGCCGCGTGACTCGAGGATCCGGCTCGGGCGACGGGGCGCGGAGGTCGGTCCGGAGTCGGCACCTTCGGAGTCATCGTCATCTCGTGCCTCCACCCACGAGCACGGCAAGGCGTGTGCCAGTCTCGTCGGCAGCGACCGCTGACACCGCTCGTCAATCGGAACGTGCACATACAGACGGGTTCCTTTCGACCAGGCGGCCGGATCTGGGCCTCGGCTGCCATGTCTCGTCAAAGCCGGCGTTTTTCGGGGTCGGGCCGGGGCAGGCCGCTTCGAGATCCGATCGGCCGCGTGCAGGCCTTCGGCATCGGGCGATCCCGGGTCGAGCAGGTCATGGGGCATCTCTTCTCGCTTCCTGCCCACGGCGGAGCCACGGCAACCGCGCACCCGAGCCCCGCCCGGGCTGGCACGCGCCATTCAAGCGTAGTCGCCATAGACCTGTCCGCCAATGGACCTAGTGTCTCGAGTCAGAAGTTCGCGGACTCGCGGCGCCGGGTGGGGTGGGGGTCCTCCCCGCGGGACCGTATCTTCTGCGGATGGCCGAAGCCACCCACCACCCCTCTCGTGGCCCCATTGAGTGCCGGTAGCGCTCCGCGACTCAGCGTGTCCCGCGGGGAGGACCCCCACCCCACCCGGCGCCTTGTCGGCACATTTCCGACTCAGCACACTAGACTCCGCGCCGCGGTCCCCACAGCATGATGTGAAGACGGGGCGAGAAGCGGAAGCCGTGGCGCTTGCACGCCTCGACCACCCACGGGGACCGCGCGATCAGGTCCTCGCGCCGGACCGCCTCGGGCTGGAGCAGGATCCGCTCGCCGGGGAGGGACCACCGCCCGGCGAGGTGCAGGACCTCGGCAAGATCCGCCTCACCGGCCACGACGAACTTCCACCAGGCCTGGCGCTCGCGGAGGGCGGCGATCGCGGCGGGGTTCACCCGCCGGGCCTCGTGCACGCCCGAGCCGGCCAGCTTGATCGACACGTTCCACTGGACATCGGGCCCCTCGGGGGGCGGGGGGAGGACGGCCGAGGTCTCGACCTCGACGGCCGCGATCCGGGGAGGCCGGAGCGCCCGGAGGAGCGGCACGAGGAGCGGCGACTCCAGCGGTTCCCCACCGGTGATCACCACGCGCGGGCACGAAAAGACCATCACCTCGGCCAGCAGCCCATCGAGATCGACGGCCCGGCCGGCGCCCGGATCCCACGAGTAGCGGGTGTCGCACCAGGAGCAGCCCACCGTGCAGCCCTGCAGGCGCACGAACACCGCGGGCAGACCCGCGGTGACGCCCTCCCCCTGGATCGAGTGGAAGACCTCGGCCACGCGCCCGGCGGCAGGGGCCCCGCTCACGGGCAGGCCTTCATCGGCCCGCCGGGCGGATGGGCGGCGGCAGTCGACGCGACGGTCGAGCAGGTGAAACGCGCCTGTGAGGTCAGGGCCGGTAACCAGTGGCGGCAACGTGCCGATACTATAGCGCGCTTCCGGCGGGAGAGCGTCACTCCCCGCGGCCCGCGAGACTGGCCACGACTGACACGAGCTCGGCGGGATCCACCGGCTTCGGCAGGTGCATGCTGAAGCCCGCCGACAGCGCCCGCGTGCGGTCCTCCGCGCGGCCGTAGGCCGTGAGGGCGATCGCGGGGACGCGCGGGCCCGCATCCCGCTCGGCGGCCCGGACCCGCCGGATCAGCGAGTAGCCATCCTCGCCGGGCATCTGAATGTCGGACAGCAGCACGTCCGGGCGCCATTCGCGCCACAGGGCCAGGCCCTCCGCCGCGGACACGCACGTGCGCACGTCGGCGCCGGCGCCCGCGAGGATGACCGAGATCAGGTCGAGCGCGTCCCGGTCGTCGTCGATCACCAGCGTCCGTATTCCGCGCAGCCCGGATCCCGGGGGCCGGGGTCCTGCGCCCTCCGCCGCTTGATCCCGCGATTCGTTTCGGAGGGCCAGAGCCCGCGGGGCGGCCAGAGGGAGCTGGACGGTGAAGGTGGCGCCCTGTCCCTCCCCCGCGCTTTCCGCTCCTACCGAGCCACCGTGAAGCTCGACGAGGTGACGTACGAGCGAGAGCCCCACGCCCAGCCCTCCCACCGTGCGCGTGGTCGAGCTGTCGACCTGCCGGAAGCGCTCGAAGATGACCGGAAGCATGGCGGCCGGGATGCCCTGCCCGGTGTCCGTCACGGTGATCTCCATGTGGGGCGACGCCCGCCGGAGGTGGACCTCCACGCGGCCGCCCCTCGGGGTGAACTTGACGGCGTTCATCAGCAGATTCCAGACGACCTGCTGGAGCCGCGCCGGATCACCGCTGACGGGTCCGGCCTGCGGGTCCAGGAAGGTCTGCAGCAGGATGTCCCGGGCGTCCGCGGCGGGCCGGACCGCGTCCAGGGCGGCCTCGATCACGGCGTCCAGGAAGACCTCGCCCACATCCAGGCGCATCTTCCCCGCCACGATCCGGGAGACGTCGAGGAGGTCGTCGATAAGCTGCACCTGGACATCCGCGTTCCGGACGATCGCGTCCAGGGCGCGCGTCGTCTCCGCCTCGCCGAGTCGCCGTGACTGGAGCATCCGCGCCCAGCCGTACACGGCGTTCAGCGGCGTGCGCAGCTCGTGTGACAGCACGGCCAGGAACTCGTCTTTGGTCCGGCTGCTGGACTCCGCCTCCTCGCGGGCCAGGCGCTCGGTCTCCTGGAGGCGGGTGCGCTCGATGACCAGCACCGCGCGGTCGGCGAGGAGCCGGAGAAGGTCGAGGTCCTCGCGCGTGAACGTGTGGGGCTGGGCGGTGCCCACGTGGAGCGCGCCGATGAGGCGGGCCCTGCTCCGGAGGGGGACGCCGAGAAGGGAGCGGACGCGCGCGCCCAGGACGGGGCTCACGACCGCCTCGCCGGTCAGATCGGGGATGATCAGGCCGTGCGGGGAATCCGCGATCCTGCCCACGACGCCTGCTTCGAGGGGGATGCGGACGCCCTTGTCGATCTCCTCCTCCAGCCCGTCGGAGTAGACGGGAACGAGGTGGTGGCCGGCCTCGTCGACGAGCAGGAGCGTCGCCGTGTTGCCGCCGAGCGCCTTGCGCACGCGGGTCAGCATCTCTCCGAGGATCTCGCTCCCCGGGCGGGCGGCGAGGGCGGTCTCGGTGACGGCCTGGACGTGGCGCAGCCGGTCGGCCGAACGCACCGCGTCTCCGCGCGCGCGCCGGAGCGCTTCCTCGCGGTCGCGCAGCAGGTCGGCGGCCTCCATGACGGCGCGCCCGGCCCCGTCGACCTCGGCCAGCCCGGAGGGAGCGAGGTGGAGCGGCTCGCCGCGCCCCAGGGCCCGCGCCGCCGCGGAGATCGACGCGATGGACCGGCTGACGCGCCGGCCGGTGAGGGCGGCGAGCCCGACGCCGACGCCGAGAATGAGGAGGCCGGCCCCGCCGAGCAAGAGCAGGCTTGTCCGGCGCGAGGCGGCCATCGGCGCGACGGGCGCGCCCAGACCCACGCTCCATCCGGTGCCGGGGACCCGGCTGTACGCGGCTTCGACGGCCTGGCCCTCGATGGTGTCGTCGGTGAACGTGCCCTCGTCCCCTTCGCGAGTGGCCGCCACGAAGCGGGCGGTGGGGGGCTTGCCGATGAACTGATCGGCGTTCCGGCTGCGGGCGACGATGATGCGGCTGCGGTCGAGGACGGCGGCGACCCAGGAGTCCGGCAGGCGGAGCGCGGCGATGACGCCCGCGATGGCGTCCGTTCCGACCAGGGCGGTGAGGACGTAGCGGAGCTCGCCGCCGCGCTCGACGGGCACGCGGACGCCGAACTCGAACTGGCGGGTCTCGGGGCCGAGGAAGAGATCGCGCACCGTCGGGCGGCCGCTGGCCAGCACCTCGCGAAAGCTGGTCAGGTCCCGGGTGGTGGGCAGGGGGGTGCCCGGCGGGTGCTGGGTGTTGAGGACCTGCTGGCCAGAGGGCTCGGCGAGCACGATCGCCCGCCAGTGACGCCGGCGCTGGCTCTCCACGACGCGGCCCGCCTCCGCCCGGAAGGCCACGATGTCGCCGCGGTCCAGGGCCGGGAACTCGGCCAGGACCTCGAGCGCGCCCACGTGGGTGCCGAGCTCCTTTTGCACGGCGATGGCGGCGGCCCGGGCGGTTTCCCCGAGTCCCCGCCGGAAGGCCTCCTGCTCGTTCCGTCCGAGGGTGGCGACGAGCCAGAACGAGAACAGCAGGAGCGGGAGCATCGCCGTCACCGTCATGCGGACAAACGGGGACTGCAGGCTCGCGATCCTCGTGGCGCCGGGCGCGGATCGCTCGGGGGCCGCGCCCGCGGCCTCGCTCCCGCTCGGATGCCTCCCTGCCGGGGCGAGCGTCACGCCAGAGGGCGGGGCGCCCGCAGCATCCTGAGGATCTCGTCCAGCTTCTCGGGCGTGATGGGCTTGGTGAGGTGCACGTCGAACCCGGCCGCGCGGGACCGCTCCCGATCCTCCGGGGCCGCGTATCCCGTGAGCGCCACCAGCAGGATGGCGGGATCGGTGCACTCGGCGCGGAGGCGTCGGGCGACCTCGTGGCCGTCGAGTCCGGGCAACCCCACGTCGATCAGGGCCACGTCGGGGCCCATGGCGGCGACCGCCGCGAGCGCTCCCGGACCGTCCTCGGCCTCCTGAACGTCATGACCCTCCATCTCGAGAAGCATCCGCAGCATCTCGCGGGAGTCGGCGTCGTCCTCGACCACGAGCACGCGGCGGCGAACGGGCGGATGTGACGTGGTGCCGACCTGTGCGGCCATGCGCTGATTTCCTCGCTGTCGAGCGGACACGGCCCGGAGGGCCCGGCCGGGGCAAGCGACCGGCCCGGAGCGCTCGGCCATGTGAACCGGAAGGATACCACGGGGGCGGACCGCTTCCGGATCGCGCCGCCCGCGGACCGCGCGGAGAGGTTTGTGCCTGGTAGCATTTTCGCGGCGGGCTTCGCGATGTCCGGCAATCCTCGTGATTTCGTTGGTCGACTTCGGGGAGCTAGTGTCCCGAGTCAGAAGTTCGTGGACTCGCGGCGCCGGGTGGGGTGGGGGTGCTCCCCGCGGGACCGTATCTTCTGCGGATGGCCGAAGCCACCCACCATCCATCTCGCAGCCCCAGCGCCGGCGACGCTCCCGCGTTACCGGCGTGTCCCGCGGCGAGGGCCCCCACCCCGCCCGGCGCTTTGTCGGCACTTTTCTGACTCAGGACACTACCATGGTGAGCATGGGCACAGTAAAGAGCGGTCTCGACGTCCTCGTCCATCACCACCGCGGCCTCCTGCGCGGCCGCCGCGTGGCGCTCCTGTGCCACCAGGCCTCCGTCGACCGCCATCTCCGCCACGCCGCGGGCCTCGTCCGGGACCTTCCGGGCGTGACGCTCACCGCCCTCTGGGCTCCCGAGCACGGCCTGGCCGGCGCGGCGCAGGACCACGCCGCCGTGTGGTCGACCCGCGAGAACGGGACGGGTGTGCCCGTGGTCAGCCTGTACGGGCGCCGACTCGTCCCCGACCGGAAGATGCTCGACGGGGTCGACACCGTGGTGGTGGACCTCCAGGACGTGGGGGCGCGTTACTACACCTTCCAGTGGACGGCCGTCCTCGCTCTGACGGCCTGCGCCGCCGCCGGCATCCCCGTGGTCCTGCTCGACCGCCCGAACCCCCTGGGTGGGGTCGCGATGGAAGGGAATCTGCCCGCGCCGCGCTTCCTGTCGTTCGTGGGCCTCTGGCCCCTGCCCGCGCGCCACGGCATGACCATCGGCGAGGTGGCATCCCTGGTGAACGCGCGGGCAGAGATCGGATGCGACCTGACCGTGGTGCCCATGGATGGATGGCGGCGCTCGATGGCGTGGGCGGACACCGGCCTGCCCTGGGTGTCGCCCTCGCCCAACATGCCGACGCTCGACACGGCCCTCGTCTATCCCGGCGGCTGTCTCGTCGAGGGCACGAATCTCTCCGAGGGCCGCGGAACGACGCGGCCCTTCGAGCTCGTCGGGGCGCCGTTCCTGAACGGCGCCGCCCTGGCCGGGGCGATGGAGCGCCGGCGTCTCCCGGGGGTCGCCTTCCGGCCGGCCGGATTCATCCCCACGTTCCACAAGTGGCAGGGGCGTCCGTGCGGGGGTGTCCAGGTGCACGTGACCGACGCCCGACGCTTCCGCCCCTTCGCGACGTACGTGACCCTCATCGCCGAGGCCCGGCGGCTCGCTCCTCGCGCGTTCGCCTGGCGCCGGCCGCCCTACGAGTACGAGCGCACCACGCTGCCCATCGACCTCCTCGGCGGCGGCGACGCGATCCGGCGCGCGATCGCGCGCAACACGCCCGGACCGCTCGAGCGCGCCTGGCGGCGGGACGTCGCGGCCTTCGCCCGCATCCGCCGGCCGCATCTGCTGTACGCCTGACCGGGGCGAATGCGCCCGGCACCGGGTGTTTCCGCGCAAAACACCGGGTTTCACGGCGAAACAGCGCCGCCAGCCGAGCGCCCGCAAAGCAGGCAAACGTGGCGGGAATCCGTCCTGGCACGGGACGTCGACCACGGCTAGACGGTGCTTCGGCCGGCCGGCGTACGTGAAATGAGATGCGCACGCGCGGGGTCCAGGCCATGATGGGCACGCGCCGGCGTCGCGCCAAACCGGGCCGTCTGGAGGGGCGGCGACGATTCAGGTCTACGCGATCGCACCGTCTCGAAAGGAGCGGACCATCCCGTCGACGCCGGTCGCGGCGGCGCCGCCACCCGGCATGGGAAGGGTCACGTTCATCGAGCGAGGGGGCACGGGATGACACGAATGCTCGCGGCAGTGCTCGTCGGATCGGTTCTGGCCTGGTTCCCGGAGCCCGCCGGCGCCCAGCACGTGGCCGACTTCGGCACCGTCTTCCAGAAGGTGAATCCCTCGGTGGTGGTCATCCGGGCCAAGGGGCGCGACGTCACGAGGGACGGACTCATCGGTTTCACCGAGATCGGGTCCGGGGTGCTCATCTCGGCGGACGGCAAGATCATGACCGCAGCCCATGTCACCCGGGCCACCGATGAGATCAACGTCGAGTTCCTCGGCGGCGAGACGATCCGCGCGCGGACGCTGGCGGAGGAGCCGGCCGCGGACCTGGAGCTCCTCCAGCTCGAGCGGGTCCCGGCGGGAGCCAAGGTGGCCACCCTGGGGGACTCGAACCGGGTGCGAGTCGGCGACCCGGTCCTCATCGTCGGGGCCCCCTACGGATTGAGCCACGCCATGAGCGCCGGGTGGATCAGCGCCCGGTGGCCGGCGAACAGCGTCTATCGCGCCATGCCGCTGGCGGAGTTCCTCCAGACGAACGCCACCATCAACACGGGCAACTCCGGGGGGCCCATGTTCAACATGGCGGGCGAGGTGATTGGCATCGTCAGCCACAACATCTCCAAGGGGGGCGGCAGCGAGGGCCTGGGCTTCGTGGTGAGCATCAACACGGCCAAGAGCCTCCTCCTCGAGCGCCCGTCCTTCTGGAGCGGGCTCGACGGCCGGCTGATCTCCGGCCCCATCGCCCAGATCCTCAACCTGCCCCAGGACACCGGCTATCTCGTCAAGACCGTGTCCCCGGGGTCGCCCGGAGAGGCCGTGGGGCTCCGGGGCGGCGCCGCGCTCGCCACCATCATGGGCGAGCAGCTCGTCGTGGGGGGGGACATCATCCTGAAGGTCCAGGGAACCCCGGTGGGCGACGTCACCGATCACCGGCGGATCCGCGACATCCTCGCCAGTGTGCCCCCGGGCGCGGAGTTCACCATGACGGTCCTTCGCCTGGGTCAGGTGGTCACGCTCAAGGGTCGCCACCCGTAGCCTTCACCGCCCACCGCCCCCGCGCACCGCGGGAAGACCGCCTCAGCTCCTGTGCCCCCTCACCCCGCCCCGCCTCCGGGACAGGGCGACTCCCCTTTGCGCGTCTCTCCGAGGGAGATGAACGCAGCTGATCCCGAGGGGCATCGGATGACCTCCTGCCGCCGACCCCTTCGGGCCGGCCCCCGGGCCCGATCATAGCGCGGACCCGGGGCCCGGGCGCCGGCCGGGGGGTCCGGGCGGGGGAGCGGCGCCGGGAGCCCGGTCGAGGAGCGGGGCGAGGCCGGTGGCGATCAGCATCGTCCCCGCCGTGCCGAGGATGACCAGCCAGGACCAGCCGAGGCCGATCATGCGGAGCTCGGACAGGGTCAGCAGGACGAGATTGACCAGGGCCATGGCGACCATGGCCACCACGTTGGCGCGCTCCGCGCGGACGCGCGTCACGAGCCCGAGCAGGAACACGCCGAGGAGCGATCCGAAGGTCACCCCGGCGATCTTGAAGGCGAGCCAGAGGAAGCGGTCGAAGAACGAGAAGCCCCAGGCGATCAGGGCCAGGAGGAGCCCGAAGGCGACCACGGCCACCCGCGACGCGCGCAGGTAGTGGCCCTCGGACCGCCCGCGCACGAGGAGCGGGCGGTAGACGTCCGTCACGAACGAGGCGGCGAGCGATCCGAGCGGCGAGTCGATCGAGGCGAGGACGATGGCGGTGAGGAGGATGCCCCGCAGCAGCTCGGGCATGGCGGTGCGGATGAAGAACGGGAAGATCTCGTCGGGCCGGGGCAGCACCGTCCCCGGATGCTGGGCGTAGTAGGCGAAGAGGCCGGCGCCGATCGAGAGGTAGATGGCCAGCGTGACCAGCGTTCCGAGCGACGTGAGGATCAGCGTGCGCTGGCTGGCGCGACGCGTCTCCACGGTGAGGAGCCGCTGCATGAGGTCGTGGTCGGTCCCGAAGGCCGCGGTGGAGCCAACCAGGCCGTTCAGCACGGCCAGCCAGACGATGTTGGGGTCGGTCAGGATGCGCCGCCAGAAGTCGGGGTCGCCCGGCGCCGGGCCCCAGTTGATGAGCTGAAGGCGCCCGGCCTCGGCCGCCGTCCGGTACAGGCCGGCGAGCCCGCCGTCGACCTGCCCCGCCAGGAAGAGCACGGTCAGGCCCCCGGCCACCAGGAAGGCGCTCGCCTGGAACACGTTGGTCCACACGACCGCCTTGACCCCGCCGAGGGCGATGTAGACGATCGACACCCCGGTGAAGAGGACCAGGGTCGCGGCCAGAGGCCATCCCACCAGGATCGCCACGGCGAGGGCGGCCGCCATCAGCCGTACGCCGGAGCCCAGGAGCCGGGTGACGAAGAAGAAGACGGCGCCGGTCGTCTGGCTCGCCCGGCCGAACCGGTAGAGCAGGAACTGGTAGATCGTCGTGCAGTCGTACCGGTAGAAGGCCGGGATGAAGAGGAAGGCGACC
>DATKEI010000392.1:0-6390 GCA_035544455.1 Binatia bacterium
AGAGACAATGACGCATGCCCGGCATGACCGGGCGCGCTCCGATGCGTTGACGTGGTCACGAGCGGATGCTAGCGTGACCACATGCCCACTCGCCGGCCGCCCGCGCCGCAGATCATCGGCGTCCGGGAGCTCCGGACCCGGCTCAGCGCCTACCTGCGGGCCGTCGCGGGCGGTGCGACCATCATCGTGGGGGACCGCCGGCGCCGGCCGCTCGCGCGCCTCGCTCCCGTCGCGCGGTCGGCAGACGACGAGGGGCTGGACCGGCTCGCGGCCGAGGGCGTTCTCCAGCGTGGACGGGGCAAGCCCGGCTACGGCCGGCCGGCGCGGGCGCGCCCGCGGGCGCGGCTCCTCTCCGACATCGTCATCGAGCAGCGCCGCTGATCCTCTATCTCGACACCAGCGCCCTCGTGAAGCTCTACGTGGACGAGGAGGGACGGCCGGAGGTGCTCGCGGCCCTCGCGAGCGCCTCCTCGGCGGCCACCGCCCGGATCAGCTATGTCGAGGCCCGGGCCGCGTTCGCCCGCCACCAGCGCGACGGCGGCTTCACCGGAGCCGTGCTCCGCGGCATCGTGCGCGACCTCGACGGGGAGTGGGGAACGTACGACGTCGTCGAAGTCTCGGAGCCGCTCGTCCGTCACGCGGGGGCGCTGGCCGAGCGGCACGGGCTCCGGGGATACGACGCGGTGCACCTCGCGGCGGCGCTCGCGCTCCGGCGCGTGTCCCGGCACGTCCAGTTCGCCACGTTCGACGAGCGGCTGGAGGCGGCGGCCACGCGAGAGCGACTGTCCGCCATGGCGCGGTGACCCCGGAGCCTCCTCGGCGCCTCGCGCCGCGATGCGCTCCGCCGCACCCATGCCACCGGGTCCTTCACCCCGGAGCGGCCGGCGGCGACAGTCCGAACGAGCCCAGGAGGAATCGTGACCGAGGCGAATGAGCTCCCGTTCTCGCGAGAGGAGTACGCCGGGAGGCTGGACCGGGTGCGGCGCCGGATGGAGGCGGCGGGGATCGAGGTCCTGCTGACCACGGTGCCCGAGAACATCGTGTACCTGACCGGGTACAGCACGCTCGGCTACTTCACGTACCAGATCCTGATCCTGTCGCTGGACCAGGACCCCATCCTGCTCACGCGCGCCATCAACGTCGAGAAGGCCCAGGTCGACAGCTGTCTCCGGCTCATCGAGGGCTATCGCGACACCGACGACCCCGACGCCGCCACCCACGAGGTGCTGGAGCGCTACGGGCTCCTCGGCAAGCGCATGGCCAGCCAGGACGATGCCTGGTTCTTCTCCGTGGCGCGGTACAAGAAGCTGCTCGCGCGGCTGGGAGTGGCCGACCTCGCCGACGGCTCCGGGTTGATCGAGCACGTGCGCCGCGTGAAGTCGCCGCGGGAGATCGAGTACATCCGCCAGGCCGGTCGCTACTGCGAGGCATCGCTCCGGGCCGCGGTGGAAGCGGCGGTGCCGGGCGCCAGCGAGAACGACGTGGCCGCGGCCGCCTACCAGGCCATGTACCGGGCGGGGAGCGAGTTCCTCGGTCACGAGGCCCAGTACGTGGCCGGCCCGGCGGCCGGGCTCGGCTTCGAGTGCGCGCGCCGCCGGCCCATCCGGACGGACGATGTGGTGTACATGGAGGCCGGGGGCACCCACAATCGCTACAACTGCATGCTCTCGCGGACGGTGATCGTCGGCCAGCCCGACCGGAAGTGGATCGCCCGGGCCGAGGCCTCGCGCGACGCCCTGAACGCGGCCAAGGCCGCGATCCGGGCCGGCGTCACCTCCCACGAGGTCGACCGCGCCGCGCGCACGGCGATGGCCCGGGCCGGCTGCGCCCGGTACTTCACCCACCGCACCGGCTACTCCATCGGCATCGGGCTGCCGCCCGACTGGGGCGAGGGCCGCATCATGAGCATCAACGAGAACGACCCTACCGTGCTGGAGGCGGGAATGTGCTTTCACCTCATTCCCGACCTCAAGATCGTTCACGAGGGCGGCGTGGTGTTCAGCGAGTCCGTCGTGGTGACCGAGCGGGGCCACGAGTTGCTGACGGACTTTCCGCAGGAGATCTTCTTCCGGTAGACGTGACCGCCGCCGCCCCCGCGCCCGCTCCCCCCGCCGACCCCGGCCGCTCTCCCGCTCCGGGGCCGCCCGTGCCCCGCGGGGCGGACGTGGTGGTCGTGGGCGCGGGCATCATGGGGCTCGTGGCCGGGATCTTCCTCGCCCGCGCCGGCCGGGAGGTCGTCGTCCTCGACCGCGGGGAGCCCTGGCGCGAGGCCTCGGGCGTCAACGCCGGGTCCCTCGCCGTCCAGAACAAGCGCCTGCCCCTCGTGCCCTACACGCTGGCCTCGCTTGCCATGTGGCGGCGGAGCCGCGAGCTATTCGGCGGCGACGTGGGCTTTGTCTCCTCGGGCGGCCTGCGCGTGGCGACCACCACCGAGGACGCGGCCCGGCTGGCCGCCTCGGCGGCGGAGCAGCAGCAGGCCGGGGTCGCCACGGAGTGGCTCGAGGGCGATGCGTTGCGGGGACGCGCGCCATGGCTCGGCGGCTCCGCGGTGGCGGCCACGTTCTGCGCCGACGACGCCTTCGCCGTCCCGCTCAAGGCCGGGCCCGTGCTGCTGGACGCGCTGCGCGGCGCGGGCGGGCGTCTCTGCCCCGGGACGCCGGTGTACGGGATGGCGGCGCATCCGGCCGGGGTGCGGGTCGAGACGCCCGGTGGGCGCATCACGTGCCGGAGCCTGGTGATCGCGGCCGGGGCCTGGTCCGGCGAGCTGGCGCGGATGCTGGGGGTGGCGCTGCCCGTCGGCCTGGATGTCAACATGCTCACCATCACCGAGCCGGCGGCGCCGGTCATGGACCGCATCGTGACCCACATTCGTGGCATCATGACCCTCAAGCAGTACCCGAACGGCACCTGCATGATCGGAGGCGGATGGCAGGGGCGGGGAACCCTCGCCGACGGCGCCCGCGATCTCGATCACGAGTCGCTCGTCCACAATCTCCGCCTGGCCGCCGAGCTGGTGCCGCGGCTGGCCCGCCTCGCCATCGTGCGGAGCTGGGCCGGCTACGAGGGCGTGACTCCTGATTCGCTGCCCCTGTTCGGTCGCCTCCCCGGCCAGCCCCACGTCTACGTCACCGCATGCTGCCGCGGCGGCTGGACGCAGGGGCCGATCTTCGGCCGCCTGATGGCCGAGCTGGTCGCGACGGGCGAGACGTCGATGCCGGCCGCCGCGTTCGACCCCGGGCGATTCGCGTGATCTCGACCGAGCTGGCCGTGGTGGGAGCCGGGCCGGCGGGGCTCGCCGCGGCCCTGGAGGCCTCTCGCCACGGTGTGGCCGTCGTCCTGTTGGACGAGAACGCGCGGCCCGGCGGGCAGTACTTCCGGCAAGGACCGGCCACGGAGGCCGGCGCGGCGCGCGCTGGCCCCCGGGGGGCGCGGAGCCTGGGCGCTCACGCGTCCGCGGCCACGCGCGCCGCCCGCCTGTACTCGGCCGTCGCCCATCCCGGCGTCACGTACCTCGCGGAAACGGTCGTCTGGGCCGCGCCCGGTCCCCGCACGCTCGCCCTGGCCGGGAGAGGCCGGGCGGACCGGCTCCGCGCCGACGTGGTCGTCGTAGCCACCGGGGCCGTCGACCGGGCCGTGCCCTTTCCGGGGTGGACGCTGCCCGGCGTGATCACCGCCGGCGGCGCGCAGAACCTGATGAAGAGCCAGGGTGTGCTGCCCGGGCGGCGCGTGGTCGTGGCGGGAACGGGCCCGCTGCTCCTGGTCGTGGCCGACTCGCTGCGCCGGGGCGGCGCCGCCGTGATCGAGGTGGTGGAGGCGGCCGCCATGGACCGGCCATGGCGCTGGCTGAGCAGGCTGGCCGCGGCGCCCGCGCTCCTCCGCCGCGGTCTCGAGTACCGGGCCGGGCTGGCCCGCGCCGGCATTCCCTTCCGCGCGGGCCAGACCGTCCTCGAGGCGCGGGGCGCGGACGGGGTGCGCGAGGTGGTGGTGGCCCCCATCGACGGGCGCGGGCGCCTGGACCGGACGCGCGCCCGCGTGCTTACCGCCGATGCCCTCGTGGTCGGGTTCGGGCTGACGCCGGCGGTCGAGCTGACGCGGCTCCTGGGATGCGAGCACGCATGGGACGCGGCGCGCGGCGGCTGGATCCCCCGGCGCACGACCGACCTCGAGACGAGCGTTTCCGGAGTGCTCGCCGCCGGCGACGGGGCGGGGATCGCAGGCGTGGAGACCGCGCTCCTGGAAGGCCGGCTGGCCGGGCTCCTTGCCGCGGAGCGCCTCGTGCGCTGCCCGCCGCCGCGGGCGGCCGCCGCCGCGGGGCCGCTCCGCGCCCGGCTGGCTCAGCTCGCGCGCTTCCGCGATGGCATCGCGGGCCTGCATGCGCCGCCTGCCGATTTCCTCGGCCTGGTAACGGCGGAGACCGTGATCTGCCGCTGCGAGGAGGTCACGGCGGGCGCCGTGTTCGATGCTCTGGGGCGCGGCCACGCGAGCGTCGATGCCCTCAAGGCCTCGACGCGCGCGGGCATGGGGCGCTGTCAGGGGCGCAACTGCCTGGGCACGCTCGCCGACGTCCTTGCCCGCGTTCGCGGCGGAAGGGCGGCCGACGTCGCCGTCCCGCGGGCGCGCCCCCCGGCCCGCCCGGTGCACCTCGGCGTCCTTGCTGGAGAGGACGTGCCGCCTGCGCGGCCGCCGGAGATGCCGCTGCCCTGACCTGCCGCCTCTGATCGGGCGGGGAAGCGTTGCCGCCCCGCCCGGCCTTTGTCGCCACATCTCTGGCTCGGGACACCAGGGTCGTGTTGACGCGGAGCGGCGTCGCGCATAGCATGGGATACTTTTCGCACCCGAGAATCTCGCACGGAGGCCACACCATGAAGGGACGGCTCCCCTCGTCGGTCCTCGTCGCCGCGCTGGCCGCGGTCGCTCTGCTCGCGAGCAGCCTCGCCACGCCGGCGCTCGCCCAGAAGCCGGTCAAGATCGGCGTGCTCACCCCGCTCTCGCCGCCCGGCGATGCCGGGGCCGGCCAGCTCATTGTGCGCGGCGCCAAGATGGCGATGGAGGACATCAACGCGCGCGGCGGCGTCCTCGGCGGGCGCAAGGTCGAGCTGGTCATCGAGGACGATTCGGGAACGCCGGAGAAGGGCTCGTCGGCCTTCCGCAAGCTCGCCACCCAGGACCAGGTGTCGGCGGTGATTGGCCAGTTCCACAGCTCGGTGATGGGCGCGGTGCAGGTCCTGGCTGACCAGTACCAGATCCCGGTGTTCTCGACGCAGGCCTCGGCCAAGGGCATCACCGAGAAGCACCTCAACTACACCTTCCGCACGCACGTCATCGACCCCGACCGCGTCGCCCTGTGGACCCGCTGGATCAAGGACCGCGGCTTCAAGCGCGTCGCCATCGTCGGGGAGAACACGGACTACGGGGTGGGGCTGGTCGAGGAGACGAAGAAGGCGCTGGCGGGGGTGCCGGGCGTCGAGCTCAAGACGATCATCTTCGACCGCGCGGTGGTCGACCTCACCCCGCAGATGCTCGACGTGAAGAACTGGAAGGCGGACGTCGTGCTGAACGCGGCGGTGGGCACCCCCGTGTACCTCATGGTCAAGCAGGCGTACGACGTCGGGCTCTTCCCGGCGGTGCCGATGCTCATCTCCTACGACGCCCCCGTCCGCCCAGAGTACTGGAAGAACGTGGGCGAGAAGGGGAACTACGCCGCCTTCATCATCTACTACCACCCGACCATGAAGCTCCCCGCCCGCGGCGAGGCCTTCCGGAAGAAGTACATCGAGCAGTTCAAGGAGGAACCCGTCTACGGGGCCTTCAACGGGTACGCCCAGGTGATGCTGCTCGCCGACGCCATGAACGCGGGCAAGAGCGACAAGGGCGAGGACCTGGTCAAGGCCCTCCTCGCCAACACGTTCGAGGGGTGGAACGCCCCCATCACCTTCTCGCGCGGAGAGGGCCCCTACTGGCAGCAGTGGAGCCCGCCCATGCTCATCACCCAGTACACGAAGGCGGAGATGCCGTTCGCCGAGGTCAAGATCATCTACCCCGCCGAGTTCAAGACCGGCGACTGGACGGCGGCGCCCAAGCGCTAGCGTGCTGAGTCAGACGTTCGTGCCCTCGCGGCGCCGGGCGGGGTGGGGGCCTCCCCGCGGGACCGTGTCTTCTGCGGATTGCCGGAGCCACCCACCATCCATCTCGTGGCCCGATCGAGTGCCGGCGGCGCTCAAGCGTTACAGGCGTGTCCCGCGGGGAGGCCCCCACCCCGCCCGGCGCCTTGTCGGCACATTTCCGACTCGGGACACTCGTCTAGCGCGCCCGTGACCTTCGAGATCGTCTCCCAGTACGTGCTCTCGGGGCTGGTCATCGGGATCATCTACAGCCTGATGGCCCTCGGGA
>DATKEI010000393.1:0-11504 GCA_035544455.1 Binatia bacterium
GGCGACACCCAGACCAAGCCCGAGGTCGGGCGGGCCGAGGCCGAGCGAGTGGTGAACGCGGGCGCCCAGTTCCTCATGGGCTCGTTCGACTCCGGCTCCACCGCGGCCATGGTGCCGGTCGCCCAGCAGCGGCGCGTGCCCTTCCTGGTCGACATCGCCGCCGCCGACCCCATCACCGCCAACGTGGCCAAGGCCGTGCGCGAGGGCCAGCAGAAGGTCCAGTACGTCTATCGCAACTTCCCGACGGGCTCGACCTTCGGACGCAAGGCGGTCGAGTACTTCGTCGAGATTTTCGCCGCCGCCAACGTGGCCCCCAGGCGCGTGGTCCTGATGTACTGCAACGACCTGTTCGGGCAGAGCTCGGCCCGGGGGTTCCAGACGGCGTACGCGGCGGCCAGGCCCGCGTGGGAGATCGTGGACACGATCCCGTGGCCGGAGCCGCCCCAGGATCTGTCCACCGAGGTCTCGCGCGCCAAGGCGGCCCGGCCCGATGTCATCGCGCCCATCACGCGCCCGACCAGCGCCCAGCTCCTGCTCCCGGAGATCCGCAAGCAGCGCATCGAGATGATGGGCGTCGTGAGCCCCGGGGGCCCCGGACTCTACGAGGCCGGTCAGCTCGCGGCGCTCAAGGAGGATCTCGAGTACGTGATGGCGAGCGTGCCCTGGCCGAACTTCAAGAACCCCCGGACCACCGCGGTGGCCGAGGAGTACCGGAAGCGGTCGGCGGGCAAGACGTTCGACACCAACTCCGGCTACTCCTACGATGGCATGTTCGTCATCGCCGATGTCCTGGAGCGCGCACAGTCCACCGATCCCGACGTCATCGTCGAGGCCCTCCGGAAGACGGACTACAGGGGCGGCCTCATGCAGTACGGCGGCCCGATCGTCTTCAACGAGCTGGGCGACAATCCCAACGCCATCCCGACCATGATTGTTCCTGAACGGGGGCGTCAGCCCCTGGCTCGGCATGTTCGCCGGCGGCGCGCTCGCCGCCCTGCTCGGGGCCTTCATCGGCTACCTCGGCTTCCGCTTCGGCCTGCGCGGCTTCTACTTCGTCCTGCTCACCGTGGCCTTCGCGGAGATCTGCCGCATCCTCGCCCTGAACACTGATGCAGTGGGGGGGCGCTCGGCCTCTACATCACGTTCACCGGGCAGCCCTGGCAGTTCCAGTTTCAGGACAACCGCGCCTACTACTACGTGGCCCTCGGGCTGATGCTCCTCGCCACCTCGGTGGTGTCGGCCATGGAACACCTGCGCATCGGGGCCTATCTCGCCGCCATCCGCGAGGACGAGGGGGCATCCGAGGCCCTCGGCGTGAACACCTTCAAGTACAAGATGCTGGCCATGGTGGTGTCCTCCTTTCTCACCGGCCTCGGCGGGACCTTCTACGCCTTCTACCTCTTCTCTCTCCAGCCGAACGCGGTGTTTGGCATCCCGCTGTCGGTCGAGATCATCATTCGCGCCATTGTGGGCGGGGCGGGCACCGTGCTCGGGCCGATCCTCGGCGCGTTCATCTTGAGCCCGCTCGCCGAGCTGTCGCGCTGGTACTTCGCGGAGGCCGGATGGGCCGGCGCCCACCTGATCGCGTACGGCGTCCTCCTCGTGGCCGTGGTGCGTTTCTGCCCCAGGGCGCCTACCCCGTGCTCCGCCGCTGGCTCGCCCGGATCGCGCCGCCGTGAGCCCGCGGCTGCTCGAGGTGGCCGGTGTCAGCCGGGCGTTCGGCGGCCTGCAGGCCGTGCAGGATCTGTCGCTCTCCGTTGAGGAAGGCGAGGTCGTGGGAATCATCGGACCCAACGGAGCGGGAAAAACCACCGCGTTCAATTTCGTCTCCGGCTTCCTCCCGCCGGACGCGGGCGACATTCGCCTCCGCGGGCGGAGCATCCGAGGGCTCCCGCCCCACGCCATCTGTGCGCGCGGCCTGGCCCGCACCTTCCAGATCGTCCGCCCCTTCCCGCGCCTCTCCGTCCTCGACAACGTGAAGGTTGGCGCGCTGGCTCGCCACCCCCGCGTCGCTGACGCGCGGGCCCGCGCGGGGGAGGTGGTCGACCGCGTCGGGCTCGGCCCGAAGGCCCTCGTGCCTGCCGGAGGACTGACCCTGGCCGATCGCAAGCGCCTCGAGCTCGCCCGCGCCCTGGCCACCGAGCCTGTTCTCCTGCTCCTGGACGAGGTGATGGCTGGCCTCACCGCGACCGAGACCACGGCGATCGTCGAGCTTGTCACGGGCATCAACCGGTCGGGGGTCTCCATCCTGCTCATCGAGCACAACATGCGCGCGGTGATGGCCCTGTCCCACCGCGTGATCGTGCTGAGCTTCGGCCAGAAGATCGCCGAGGGTCCGCCGGCCGCGGTTGTCATCGATCCCCGGGTCATCGAGGCCTACCTGGGGGAGGAATATGTCCACGCTGCTCAGGGTTGAGGGGATCGAGGTCGGCTACGGCGACCTGATCGCCGTGCGTGAGGTGACCTTCGAGGTCCGGCCCCGGGAGGCGGTCGCGCTCGTCGGCAGCAACGGAGCCGGCAAGACGACGACGTTGCGCGCCATCTCCGGTCTCCTGCCCCTGCGGCGCGGCGGTATCGTGCTCGACAATCAGCGCCTCGACGGGATCGGTCCGTCCCGGGTGGTAGGGCGCGGCGTTGCCCACGTGCCGGAGGGCCGCCAGCTCTTCCCCACCATGACCGTGCGCGAGAACCTCGAGCTCGGGGCGAGCGCGACCGCGGCCGGGCGCACGGGAGCAGGGCGAACGCTCGACTGGGTCTTCGACCTCTTCCCGCGGCTCCGCGAGCGCGCGGGGCAGCTGGCCGGGACCCTCTCGGGCGGCGAGCAGCAGATGTGCGCTATCGGCCTATGTCCTCGAGAACGGAGCCGTTGCCCTGGCCGGCCCCTCCGCCGAACTCCTCGCCGATCCGCACGTCAAGCGGGCGTACCTCGGACTCTGATCGGGGATCGCCGTCGGCTTCGCCAGGCCCCCGGCAAAATTTGCGTGCATGTCCGAGCGGATAGGACGACAATGCTCAATCTGATGTCCAGATGGGCATCCGGATTATACCGCGGTCGCCGCCGGTCCGCGCGCTGGCCGGATCGGATCTCGTCCGCCCCGGGACGCCCGCTCAGGTGGGTCGTGCGTTACCTCACCGCCAGGTCGGTGCTGATCGGGCTCGGGATGGTGATCGCCGCGGCCGCCCTCGTCGCCGCGGTGGTGCTGTACGTGAGCCTGTCGGGACTCGAGGCCGAGCGCATCGCCGCCCTCGACGAGCGGCAGAGCTCGGTGGCGGGCGCCATCGAGGCCGCGGAGAGGCAGCTGTCCTCCGAGGCAGAGTCGCTCGCGCGCGACCCGGCGGTCATCTCGGTCGTGTTTCCGGGCCCGACCGGGGTTTCGACCGACGGCTCACCGCCAGCGTTTGCGATGCTCACGGAGGGCATCGCGGAGCTCCTCGTCGTCCTGGACGCCCAGGGCGCCCCCGTGATCCGCGCGCCGCCGCGGGCCTTTTCAAGCGCGCGCCTCCCCGAGCCGCTCCGACGGGGCGGGGCGGTCGGCATCATCGACGAGCAAGCCTACCTGCTCGGCGTGGCCCTGGTGCCGCCACCGGACCGGGAGCGCACCTCGTCGAGGGCGGCGGCCACGGTCCTGGTCGGCCGCCGCCTCCACGAGCTCAGTGGCCCCCTCATCACCGGGTCGCCGCGTGGCGACATCGCCGTGCTCGACGGCGACGAGCTCATCTGGTCGACGCTCCCGGGTCTTCCTCCCCGGGGCTGGCGCGAGCTCACTCGCGGCCCGGCGGCGGAGGCCCACAGCCTGCTGTTTCAGGGGCGAGACTACGGCCTCCACTCGTTGACACGGATCGACACGAGAGGGGTGTGGGCACTGGTGCCGCGCGTCGGGAGCGGGGCATCGACCCGGGCCGCGCTCCCGTGGTGGCTGGCCGGCGCGCTGACCTCGGTCGCCGCCCTGGCCGGGGTGGGCGCGTGGATCGGATGGCGTCGCCGCCCGCCCCGCCACTCGGTGGCGGGCACCGTCGGCGTGTCCCCGGGCGGAGCCGGCGCGCGAGGGGGGCGCAACCGCGAGCTGGAGGTGCTCAACGCGATCGCCGTCAGCATCGGACGGTCGACCGACCTCCAGGCGATCGCCGTCGAGACGCTGGCGATGCTCCGCTCGCTGGCTCGCGTGGACATGGGCGCCGTCTATCGCCTCGACGGCGAGCGGGATCGCCTCGTGCTCGTCGCGCAGCAGGGGCTGTCTCCCGAACACGAGGAGATGATCCGCATCCGGCCCGTGGCCGGCACCAGCATCGGGGCGACGGTGCGCACCGGGCGCCTCACGCTGATGCAGATCCGGGCCGGGGCGATGACCGACCCCTCGGTGCGGGCTGTCGCCACCGCGCGCGAGCATCGGACCCAGGTGGCCCTGCCCATCACGGCCAGCGGCGAGCCCTGGGGCGTCATGGCCCTAGTGGCCCGCGAGGACCGGGAGTTCAGCGGCGACGAGATCCGCCTGCTCGAGACCGTCGCGCACCAGGTGGGCGTGGCGGTGGAGCGCACGGTGCTGTACACGACCGCGACGGCGCGTCTGCGGCGGCTGGAAGCCATGCGCGAGATCGAGACCCACATCTCCCAGCGGCTCGACCTCGCGCGGGTGCTGGAAGTGGTGGTGAACTCGACGCTGCGCCTGATCGGGGGGACGGGCGCGATCGTGCTGCTCCGCGACGGCAACGTGCTGTACCCTCGCGCGTGGCAGGGCATGGGCGACTGGTTTCGCGAGACCGCCGTGCCCGTGGGGGTCGGAGTGCTCGGGCGCGCGGTCGAGGGGCAGCGCGGGATCCTGGTGAACGACGACCGCGCTTCCGGGATCGCCTCGGTGCGGCTGGAGGAGGTGTACCCGCGGGTCGTGGCCCAGCCGCTCATGGCCGGCGAGCAGGTGGTGGGCGTCCTTGCCGTGAATCGCGAGGCCGCGGCGGCGGAGTTCACCCCGGACGACCTGGCCACCCTGGCCGACTTCGCCACCCCCGCCGCCATTGCCATCGCCAACGCCCGGTTGTTCGAGCAGTCGCAGGGGTATGCCCGGCGCCTCCGCGCCCTGCAGGACGTCAACCTCGCGATGTCCGCGTCGCTCGACCTGGCCTCCATCCTCGGCACCCTGACCCAGACGGCGGCGGAGTTCTTCCGCGCCGAGCTGGCGACGGTGTGGGTTGCGGAGGACGGGGCACGGTGGCTCGTCCGCCGCTCCGTGTCGGGCGACCGCGCGCTCAGCGCGGACCTGGTGGACCGGCTCGCCTGGGGGCGGGGTGCGATCGGATGGATCGCGATCCACCAGATGCCAGTGATGGCGGCGCATGTTGCCGCCGACGAGGCCGCGGAGTACCGGGACTGGGCGCTGCGGCACGAGCTGAACGCGTTCACGGGCTTGCCCCTCGCGGTGGGGGGACGGCTGCTCGGGGTTCTCACCCTGAACCGGATCCGGGCGGAACCGCTCAGCAGCGAGGAGGTCGCGATGCTGGACGCGATGGCCGCCCAGGCCGCCATCGCGATCGAGAACGCGCGGCTGCTCGTCGAGGCCCGGCAGCGGGCGGCGGAGTACCGGGCGCTCTTCGAGGTGGGGAGCCTGATCAGCGCCACGCTCGACGCCGACCGCGTTCTGGAGCTGATCGTGGAGCGCTGCCGCGAGGTGATGGATGTCCGCGCCGCCGCGGTGTTCCAGGCAGACACCGAGCCGCAGGTGTTGTGGCACGCGCGCGGGATCGGGCTGTCGGCGGCATTCGTGTCCCGGATCCGGTTCGGGCCGGGTGAGGAGACGGCCGGACGCGCCCTGCGCGACCGCACTCCGTCCTGGTCTGCCGATCTGCTGGACGACCCCGCGGTGAAGCTTGGTGACGAAGCGCGGTCGCTGGTGGCGGCCGAGGGCTACCGGGCCTCCCTGTCCGTGCCTGTCATGATCCAGGGGGACGACCCGTACGGCGTGCTCGCCGTCTACTGGTGGCAGCCGCATGCCCCGTCGGCCTCCGAGATCCAGATCCTCACCGGCTTCGCCGGGCAGGCCGGCATCGCGCTGCACAACGCGCGTCTCTACCGGGCCGCGACGGACCGGGGCCAGCGCCTCAGCGCGGTATCGCAGCTCACCGAGAGCCTCACGGCGACCCTCGGCCTCGACGAGACCCTGAGCCGAGTGACGGGATCGGCGGTAGAGCTGTTCGGCTCTCTGGCGCAGCTCTGGCTGCTGGACGAGGACGGAGAGCACCTCACGCAGAGCGCGGTGGCGGGCACCCGGCTGACGCCGCCCGGCGTCCACCGGCTGCGCATCGGCGAGGGGTTGATCGGCGGCATCGCCGCCGCCCGCGAGAGTCTCGTCATCTCCGATCTCCGGCGCGACCCCCGCCTGCAGGGACGCGACTGGGGAGCGGCGGAGGGGACGACGAGCTTCGCGGGGGTGCCCCTGCTCCTCGGCGACCGGCTGCTCGGCGTGCTGTCGGTGGCGATGCGCGAGGAGCGCCGCTTCGGAGCCGAGGACGTGCGCGTGCTGCAGAGCCTGGCCAATCACGCCGCCATCGCGATCGAGGACGCGCGCCTGTACGCCCTCGAGCAGTCCCGGCGCACCCAGATCGAGGCTCTGGCCGAGATCGCGCGCGAGCTGGCCTCGGAACTGGATCCGGACCGCCTCCTACCCCTCGTCGTCGAGCGCGCGGGGCAGTTCTTCCGGGGCGACGGCACCATCTTCCTGCGCGAGCCCGACGGCAACCTCGCCCCCGCGGCGCGAGGGGGGCCGCTGCTGCTCGACCGGGTCATCCCCATCGGGGAGGGCGTCACCGGCCGGTGCGCTGCCCTCCGCGCCGGGGTCCTCGTCAACGACTACTCTGCCGCTGCCGGCGGGATGCCCGAGATCGTGAGGTCGGGGGTGAGCCGGGTCATGGCCCAGCCCCTGGTCGCCGGCGACCGCCTCCTCGGCGTCATCTCCATGTACCGCCGCGGCCAGGACGCTGCGACGTTCTCGCGCGATGACCTGGAGGCCCTCGAGCGATTTGCCATCCAGGCCGCGGTGGCCCTCGAGAACGCCCGTCTCTACCGAGAGGCGCGCGAGTACGCGAACCGGCTCCTCGCCCTGGAGGAAGTCAACCGGGTGGTCTCCTCGTCGCTGCAGGTGACCGAGGTGCTACGCAACGTGGCGGCCGCGGCCGCGCGGTTCTTCGAGGCGCCGTACGTGAGCGTGTGGGTCATGAATCCGGCCGGCGATCGGCTGCGCCGGGCGGTGGAGCAGGGCGATACCGTCATCGGGCGCGCTCTCTCCGATGAGCTGGCCGTGGGCGAAGGAGCCGCGGGCTGGGTCGCCGCGCACGGCCAGAGTATCCTCTGGGCGGACGTCCTCGAGGACACGAGAACGGCGCAGCCGGAGGCCTTGCTCGATCACGGCCTGCGCTTCTTCTCCTGCTACCCGATCGTCCTCGGCGACCGGGTGCTGGGCGTGCTCACCCTGCACCGATCGACTCCGCTGCCGGCCACGCCGGAGACGGCGTCGCTGCTCGCCTCGCTCGCCGCCCAGGCCGCAGTGGCGATGGACCACGCGCGGCTGTTCGCCGAGGTCCAGGACCGGCTCCGCGAGACGGGGGCGCTCCTCGCGCTGAGCCGGACCCTGTCCTCCACTTTCGACGCGGAGGCGCTGCCGCGGCTCGTGCTGCAGCACGTGGCCGAGGCCACGGGCTGTGACTCCGTCGGACTCTGGACACTGGACGAGAGCGGCGCGTTCCTGGTTCCCAGCACGGGCTACCATCTGCCGCCGGGGGTGGCCCATGCCATGGGCGCGATGCGCATGTCCCTCGCCGACGACGTCTTCTATGCGGAGGCCGCCCGGACGCGGCGCCCCGTCGCCACGAGCGCCGCCGCCGCCGACCCCCGGATGCCGGCCCGCCTGAACGAGGCGGTCCCGCATCGCAGCCAGCTCTTCGCGCCCATCGTGACCGGTGCTCGCGTGGTGGCGGGCATCTCGGCCGTGTGGTGGGAGCGCGCGCGCGAGCTGTCGGTCCAGGAGCTCGCGCTGGTGGAGGCCATCGCGAGCCAGGCCGGGGTGGCCCTGACAAACGCGCGGCTCTTCACCGACAACCGCCGCCGCGTCGAGGAGCTGTCGGCCCTGCATGAGCTGTCGCGCGCGGTCACCGGGCAGCTCGACGAGGCCGGGGTGCTCGAGGCCGTCGTGCAGCAGATCGGCCGCGTGCTCGACGCCCGGCACCTCGAGATCCTGCTCACGGGGGAGGGGGCGTCCGGAATCGCGGTGGCCGTCCGCATCGAGGACGGCCGCCGCCGGATGGGCGGCGCGGTCGCCCGCGTTGCCCCCGAGGCGGTGGGGCTCGGGCGGATCGTCCTCGAGCTCAGGCGCACGGTGCGGACCGACGACTACCTCCAGGAATGCGCGCGGTACGAGGTGGCGCCGGACGCCGCAGACCTGTCGTACTGGATGGGCGTGCCCATGATCGCCGGAGAGCGCGCCCTCGGCGCGGTGGTCCTCCGCGGGCGCGCCCGGCCCTTCTCCGAGGCCGAGGAGCGGCTGCTCACGAACCTGACCGACCTCGCCGCCCTCGCCTTGCGGAGCGCCCAGCTGTTCGCCGAGCGCACCAAGGCTTACGCCGACCTGGCGGCCGCCCAGGATCAGCTCGTGCGATCGGAGAAGCTGCAGGCCCTCGGCGAGATGGCCTCCGGGGTCGCCCACGACTTCAACAACGTGCTGGCCGCCATCGTGGGGCGGGCGCAGCTCCTGCTGCGGTACATCGAGGACCCCAAGTTTCGCCGGTGGATCGAGATCATCGAGCGGTCGGCTCTCGACGGCGCTCACACCGTGCGGCAGCTCCAGGAGTTCACGCGTATCCGCCGCAATCAGCCCTTCGGGGCCGTCGATCTCAACCAGGTGGTGCACGATGCGCTGGACGATACCGAGGCGCGGTGGGGGGCCGAGGCGCGCCGCAGGGGCCTCCAGGTCCGGGTGGAGACCGCCCTCGATCCGCGGCGACCCCACGTGCTCGGGGACGCGGCCGAGCTGCGCGAGGCCCTCGTGAACATGATCCTGAATGCCCTCGACGCGATGCCCGGCGGTGGCGATGTCACCCTGCGCACCCTGGAGGTCGGCGACCGCGTGGAGCTGGCGGTGAGCGACACCGGGATCGGCATCCCCGCCGATCTGCGCGGGAAGATCTTCGACCCCTTCTTCACGACCAAGGGACCGAAGGGGACCGGCCTTGGCCTGTCCATGACGTACGGCATCCTGACCCGCCACGAGGCGCGCGTCACCGTGGAGAGCGAGGAGGGCCGGGGTACCACGTTCCTCATGAGCTTCTCGCGGACGGCGGCGCGCCCCGACAGTGCGCCCGCGCCTCCTGCTCTCCCCGCCGCGGCGGGCCACGCCCTTCGCTGCCTGGTGGTGGACGACGAGGCGCGGGTTGGCGAGATGCTGGGGGACCTCTTGGTCGCGGCCGGCCACCGCGCCGTGGTGTGCTCGGACGGCAGCCAGGCGGTGGCGCGATTCGGTCGCGAGCCCTTCGACGTCGTCTTCACCGATCTCGCCATGCCCGGGTTCTCGGGCTGGCAGGTGGCGCGGGCCGTCAAGAACCGAGCTCCCGAGGTTCCCGTGTTCCTCGTGACGGGCTTCGGGGCCGAGGTGTCCTCGGACGAGCTGCGCGCGAACGGCGTCGACGCCGTGCTGGCCAAGCCCCTGCAGATCACCGATCTGCTCGGCGCGCTGGCCGGGCGCGGGCCCCGGCCTGGCGAGGCCTCGGTCGGGCCCGTCGGCTTGGAGCCGGTCGAGCCCCTGTGACCAGTCCCATCATCATCGAAGCCGTGCGCGCCCTCGTCGACCGCCGCGACCTCACCCGGATCGAGGCGGCGGCGGCCATGGAGGCGATCATGTCCGGGGCCGCCACCAACGCCCAGGTCGCCGCGTTCCTCACGGCGCTGCGCATGAAGGGCGAGACGGTGGAGGAGCTGATCGGCCTCGCCCAGGTCATGCGGCAGAAGGCGGCGAAGGTACGGGTCCGCGGCGCCGACATGGTGGCCGCCACCGGGACTGATCGCGAGATGCTCATCGACACCTGCGGCACGGGGGGGGACGCCTCGGGCACCTTCAACGTCTCGACGGCCACCGCCTTCGTCGTGGCCGGAGCGGGACTCAAGGTGGCCAAGCACGGCAACCGCTCGGTCTCGTCCCAGTGCGGGTCGGCCGACGTCGTGGAGACGCTGGGCATCAGCATCGAGCTGACGCCGGCCCAGGTTGGCCGCTGCGTCGACGAGGTGGGCATCGGGTTCCTGTACGCCCCGCTCCTGCACACGGCCATGAAGCACGTGATGCCGGCGCGCCGGGAGATGGGGATCCGCACCGTCTTCAACATGCTCGGCCCGCTGACCAACCCGGCCGGAGCCAACGCGCAGGTGATCGGCGTCTACGCGCGCAGCCTCACCGAGCCCCTGGCCCGGGTGCTCGCCGAGCTCGGGACGATCCGTGCCTTCGTCGTGCACGGTGCGGACGGGCTCGACGAGATCTCCAGCACCGGCGAGAGCGACATCGCCGAGGTCCACGACGGGATCGTGCGGACGGCCGTGGTGTGCCCCGAGGACTTCGGCATGCCGCGCGCCTCCATCGGCGACCTCCGGGGCGGCGATCGCGCGGAGAACGCGGAGATCATCCGGTGCCTGCTCGCCGGCGAGCGGGGACCTCGCCGGGACATCGTCCTGATGAACGCGGCCGCCGCCCTCGTGGTCGGAGGGAAAGCTCGGGACTTCCGCGGCGGCGTCGAGCTGGCCGCCCACGCGGTGGACACGGGCGCGGCCGCGGCCAGGCTCCAGGCGCTGGTCGACCTGTCCCGGCAGCTCGCCGGGACGGCATGAGCGGCATCTCCGGCCCGGGCCCGCCGCGCCGGTGCTGTCGATCGACGTGCACGGCCACCCGGGCTGATTCCGCTGTTTGCCTCCGAATCGCTGGCCGGGCACGGGGCGCGGATGCAGCGGGGCGGGCTGGGGGCCGCCGTGGTGGCCGCCGTCGGCGACCCGTACTCGGACCCATCGGGTCCGGCGGGATAGGGGCCGTGCGCGAACCGGCGCCGAGCGAGCTGTACCGGTCGACCGGATCTCCCGGCTCATGGACGTGGCCGGGGTGGAGCATGTCGGGATCGGGACCGACATGGACGGCATGCCCCGAGCCTTTGCGATGTTCGCCGACTACGCGGACTGGCCGTCGCTGGCCGAGGCCCTGACCGCACGGGACTCCGCCCGGGCCCACCTCGGCCTTCTGCTGGGCGGGAACGACCGGCGGATCTTCGCGGCGGTGACCGGCGGCGATCGTACGAGTTGACCGCCTCTCTGCCGTGCCGGTAGTATTGAGGCGGCTGTTCGGCGCGGAAAGTCCTGAGCGGACCGACCCGACATCTCGCCCCGTCGCTTGACGACGGCGCCGAACGGCCCACAGAGTTCTAGAACACTGGAGCCACGGCGGCCATGACGACGCGCATCCCCAGGTACCAGCAGATCGCGGATGCCCTGC
>DATKEI010000394.1:0-2176 GCA_035544455.1 Binatia bacterium
CCGAGCGGGATCTTGCGATCGGCGACAAAGCGGGCGCACTCCTCCTGGCCGACGGCGCTGAACGTCCACGAGGCGATCACCGTGAGCTGCTTGCGCAGCATGTCGGGGCTCACGTCGATGGTCACGCTGCCCCCCTCGCCCACGAAGCACACGGTGCCCCACGTGCGCGCGCTGCGGATGGCGGCAAGGCGAGCCTCGGCGTGCCCGCTGCAGTCCATGGTCTTCTCCGCGCCGGCCCCGTGCGTCAGCTCGCGTACCGCCGCCACCGGCTCGACCTCCCGCGAGTTGACGACGGCGTCGGCCCCGAGCCCGCGGGCCAGGGCCAGCCGCTCCGGCGCGATGTCGACGGCCACGACGCGCGCGCCCATTGCCTTGCCCAGCATCGTCGCGCTCAGCCCGACGGGCCCCTGCCCGAACACCACCAGCGTGTCGCGGCCCGACACGTCGAGGCGCTTGAGAGCGCCGTAGGCCGTGCCCGTGCCGCACGAGATGGCGGCCCCCTCCTCGAACGACACCTCGTCGGGGAGCGGCACGAGCGTGCTCACGGGCACCTTCATGTAGGGCGCGTGCGCGCCATGGCCCGTCATGCCGTACACCACGATGCCGTGAGGGCAGAGCTGGGACCAGCCGACCCGGCAGTGCATGCAGTGGCCGCAGCCCTTGTAGTGGTGGTTCATCACCCGCGCCCCGGTGGGCGCGTCGGCCTCGCTGACGCCGGCCCCGCGCTCCATCACAACCCCGCAGGGCTCGTGGCCTCCGATGACGGGTCCGCCGCTGCCGCCCAGGCCGAGGGAGGCGGCGGCGCCGCCCGTTCGGGGCGCGCGATACGGGTGCAGGTCGCTGCCGCACATGCCCGACGCCTTGATGGCGATGACGACCTCGCCCGGCCCCGGGGTCGGATCGGGGAACTCGCGCAGCTCGAGCTGTCGCTCGCCGAGGAACACGACTCCGCGCATGGCGCCTCCTCCCGGGCCGAGGCCCGTCCGAGATCTGGCAAACACGAGTGTCCCGAGTCAGAAGCTTCGTTGACTCACCGCGCCGGGTGGGGTGGGGGCCCTCCCCGCGGGACCGTATCTTCTGCGGGCTGCGGAAGCCACCCACCACCCATCGCGTGGCCCCATTGAGTGCCGGCAGCGCTCTGCGTTACAGGCGTGTCCCGCAGGGAGGGCCCACCCCGCCCCGCGCTTTGTCGGCACGTTTCTGACTCAGCACACTAGCACGCGCCGGAGCCGGTCCGCGAAGCCAGCGGCGGCACGTCGGGCGCGAGGCGGTAGGCGACCAGGGCGAGGGCGACGCACAGGCCGATGACCGCAAGGGCCGCACGGGACGCGATCTCCGGCGTTTCCCTGCCCGCCGACGTGAAACCGCACGTGGAGCCCTGCGCTGCCCCTCACGGGATCGATGGCAGCGCCTCCGGTCCGCCTGCTACACTGCGCGGCGTGAAGAACTCGCGCCGGGTGTACTCGACCGACGCCGCGGCCGCGCCGCCTCCGGAGCGCGTCCCGGGCCCCGATCGGCCGGCGGTGTCTCCGCCGGGTCGCGGACAACGACCGCCCGCCGACGGCATCGTGCGGATCCTCCTCGACCGGTCGCGGGGCAGCGGCAAGGTCGTCACCGTCGTCCACGGGCTCCCGGAGCGGGGAGCGCGGCTCGAGGCGCGCGCAGGCGAGCTCCGGCGGCTCTGCGCGGCCGGAGGCGCCAGGCGCGGCGATGTCGTCGAGGTCCAGGGCGATCACCGCGAGCGCGTCGCCGCCCACCTGCGCGGAGAGGGCCACCGGGTCAAGCTCGCCGGCGGGTGATCGCGCGGCGGGGACCCGCGTCGGCGCCCGGCCAGAGTCGGCGACTCGCTCAGCGCGCGACCAGCTCCACCCGGCGATTGCGCTGGCGGCCGTCCTCGGTCGTGTTCGGGGCCACGGGCGCGAGCGGACCGGCTCCGTGAGCATCGAGCCTGGCGGAGGCGATCCCGTACTGGCGGCTCACCCGGTATCTCAGCACCAGCCGGCCCTCCGTCAAGGGCCTTGCGCCGGCCGATCCCCGCGCCGCCTGACGGGGAGGCGCTATCGCGATCCGGCCGGGCCCCGGCCCATGGCGCGCAGGAACTCGCCCATCGACGCAAAGCGCATCATCGGATTCCCCCGCTTCTCGGCGCCGATCGTCGTCGACTCCCCGCCGTAGT
>DATKEI010000395.1:0-3654 GCA_035544455.1 Binatia bacterium
AGAAGCGTGTGATCAAAGGTGTGCCACCCGTCGATGAAGACGAGGTCGAACTGACCTTCCCCCTGTTCCAGCAGCTTCGGAAGAGCGAACTCTGACCGGCTTTCGATGAGCGTGAAGAAGCGCAGTCCGGCGTCCTCGAGGTTCCTGACGCCAACCCCATCCCAATATCCGTTCTGGAATGGATCGATGATCGTATGAGCCGCCCCGTGCCGCTCTTGAAGCGCGGCGCAGATATACAGGGATGAGAGCCCATACGCGCAGCCAACTTCCAGGGTCTTCACGATACCGAGATCGCCCCGGATGATGTTGAACAGGAACTCGCCCTCTTCGCGGTCGATGGCCGAGTGCAGTCGATGCACGTTCCCGCTCCGCCCGAGGACGGCACGGGCTTCATAGATGTCGTCGATCTTCTGGATCACGTGCCACTTCCGGGAACGCGTTGAGAGCGCTGGTAGGCGGGGCGGGGATCGAACCCGCGACCTCGGCCTTGTAAGGGCCGCGCTCTCCCAGCTGAGCTACCCGCCTGTTGATCGAGATTCCGCGCTGGTGCGGAAGGCGATTCTACTGCGACAGGAGCCAGGGTGCCCGGATCGTGCCCGGCCACGCGCCAGGCCGCGTCCTGCAGGTTGGCCGGACTCACGATGTGCCAGCGGTCGAGGACGGTCCACGTCGTGTGGCCGCTGATCCAGTCTCTCAGTTGGCGCCGATCTCCGTCAGCCCCTGGCGGGCCTGATCGGCCAGGTCGGGCTCGACGCCGGTGGCCGCGAGCAGCTTGCGGTAGACAATTGCCGCCGACGGACCCTGCTTGAGCCCGGCGTAGGACTGGCCCGCGCCGAGGAGGGCCCGTCGGGCCCAGACGCTGTCGGGCGCCACGTAGGCCGCGGTCATGTACGCCTCCACCGCGTCCTGGAGCTGGCCCGCCGCGCGGAGGCCCTCGCCAAGGTGGAAGGCGGCCTCCGCCGCGGCGTCGCCCTGAGCGGCCGTCAGGGTCTCCTCGAGGAGCGGACGCGCCTCGTCCCACCGCCCGTCCGCGACCAGCAGCCGCGCCTGGCCGAGTCCGGCGGTGTCGGCCCCGGGCAACCCGGGATGGTCGCGGCGGAGCCGGGAATAGGTCTGAAGGGCCGCGGCGCGATCCCCGGCGCCCTCCTGCGCCTCGGCGAGCAGGAGGAGCGCGCGCGGGGCACGCGCATCGCCGGGTCGGTGGCCGACCAGCGTCTCCAGCCGGCGGCTGGCCTCTGACGTGGACCCGGTGCGCAGCAGCGCCTCGGCGAACTCGAGCTGTACCTCGTCGAAAGCCGGGGACGTCGGGTAGCGATCGGCGAGCACCTGGAACGTCTCCCTCGCGGCAATCCACTGGCCGTCGGCGGTGGCGGCCCGGCCGGCGTCGGCGAGCGCGGGCGGGGTGATCCGGTGGTCCGGGTACTTCGCCACCAGCTCGGTGGCGTGGACCTTCGCCTCGCGCCATTGCTTGTCGTGCGCCGAGGTCGCGACGAGACCCGCGAGCAGGTAGGGCGCGGTGACCGGGTCGCGCGCCCCGGCCAGCAGGGGTCCGGCCAGCCGCCGGAACTCCGCGCTGTCTCCGCGCGCGAACGCGGTGGCGGCCAGGCCGTATTCCGCGGCGGCGGAGACCGGACCGGCCCCGCCGTCCCGGGCCGCGGCGAACTCCCGCGCAGCCTCGTCCCACTGGCGGCGGTCGTACGCGATGCGGCCGAGCCCGAGGTGCCCCATGTCGTCCTCGCCAGCCGCCATCGCCGCACGGAACTCGGCCTCGGCCTCGGCGGGCTGCCCCATCGCGGTGAGCGCCGCCCCGCGCGACGCGCGCACCGGACCGAGATACGGCGACATGGAGCTCTCGGACTCGAGACCGCGCAGGTCGCGCAACGCATCGGGGGCCCGGCCGGCGCGCAGGGCGAGCACGGCGCGGTCGAGCAGGGCGATGCGCGCCGGCTCCTGATCCGAGAAACCCCCGATCACCCGGTCGAGCAGCGCAGCGGCAGCGCGCGGATCGCCGGCGCGGGCGGCGGCCTCGGCGCCGAGCAGGAGGGCGGTGGCCGCCAGCGGGTGCGAGGCGAGGTCGGTGGCGAAGCGCCCCCACGCTTGCTGGGCTTCGGCCAGCCGCCCGCGCCGCATCTCTGTCCATCCGAGCGAGAACACGGCCTCGCCGGCTCCCGGCACGCCGGGGCCACCTGCCCCGAGCCGCGTGAAGAGACCGGCCGCGCGCTCGTACTGCTGTAGCCCGTACGCGCTCTCCGCGGCGAGGACGAGGGTCGCCGACTGGTAGTCGGCGGGGAGCTGCTCCTGGAGAAGCGCGTCCGAGATGGCCCTGGCCGCCGCGAAATCGCGCGCCTCCAGCTCCATCTGTCCCAGGCGGATGGACGCATGCCAGCCAAGGATGGCGCCACCGGCGCTGGAGCGAACCCCTTCGAGGCGAGACCGGGCCTCACCCGGCTCGCCCATCTGCCGGTACAGCTCTCCGCCGAGGAGCAGCACGTAGGCCCGGGTCGCCGCATCGAGCTGCCGCGACAGCAGGTCCTGGAGCACGGCCTGGCCGACGGCATGCCGGTTCGCCTCGATCGCCGCGAGCGCGATCGTGGTCAGGCCTGCCACCGTCACCGCTCCATGCGGATCGAGCGTTTGCACGCGCGCCATCTCCGCGCGAGCGGCGTCGAGGTCGCCGAGATCCACGAGCGCCTGGGCGAGGCCGAAGCGCGCCCAGAGCTGATCAGGCGTGTCCGGGTAAGCATTGAGCAAGCCGTGGTAGGTCTTGACCGCCTCGATCGGCGGCCCCGCTGCGCGCGTCCACCAGGCGAGGCTGAGGAGGCCGGGCTGGATCAGGTAGGTCGGCCCGCCCGCGGTGAAGACCTGGAGCCGGGCCACCGCCCCCTCGGGATCGCCCAGCCGCCCGAGGGTGTCGCCGAGCCAGAAGCTCGCCTCGGTGGCGAGGGGACGCGGCTGGCTCCGATTCAGCAGGGCCGTCCACTGGTCGCGGGCCTCCGGATAGCGCTTGAGGCCGTAGAGGGCGAGGGCTCGGCCGTGCTGGACGTACGGCGCCAGATCGGGCGGCAGGCTGCCGCGCACCAGCGGCTCGAACACGCCCAGCGCCCGCGCCGGATCGCCCCGCTCGAGCAGCAGCCAGCCCTGCAGATGGGCGGCGTAGAGCCCCAGCTCGTCGCGGCGGGTATCGCCGGCCACCAGGGACAGATGAGGCTCGGCCACGTCGCGCTTGCCCATGCGCACCAGGGTCTCGGCCAGCCAGTACCGGGCCGCGCGGATGACGTCGCGGTTGCCGGACCGGTCGACGGCGTCCTGGAACGCCTCGCGGGCGCCGTCGAGCTCGCCGCGAGCGAGCCGCGCCTTGCCGCAGTCGACGAGCTGCGAGCCCACCCCGAGCACCGTGCCCAGCGGATTGCACGCGAGCGCGCCCGGCGAGCCCAGCGGCGCCATCGGCCGGTTCGCGGGATCCGTGACGAGGCGCGGGTGCGGCAGGTCGGGCGGCGGCTGAGGCGCGGGCGGCAACGCGAGCATGGGTGGAGGCACGCGCGGCTTCTCCAGGGCGGGCGTGACGAGGCGAAGGAGCTTGGCGAGGTCGGGCCCGGGCCAGGTGCCATCGGCCGCGGCGGCGGTCGGCACACCGAAGGCCAGCGGCACCAGCAG
>DATKEI010000396.1:0-8008 GCA_035544455.1 Binatia bacterium
CGTGTGCACGAGGGCCTTGTGACCCTCGGCGCGCATGGTCGCGACCATGCCGAGCGCGGTCAACGGATTGACGAAGCAGGAAGCGCCCTCGGCCGGTGTGGTCCCCGGCGGCAAGACCAGGCATTGCACGGCCTTGATGCAGCGGTACTGGGCGTACATGGCGCCACCGAGGATGGCGACGGTCTTGCCCATCAGCGCTTGCGCGGCCGGAGACGCACCCGCGTGGACGACCACCCCGGCCCCCTCGTTGCCGACGGGCAAGGACTGGTCCAGACGCCCCGCCAGCGCCTTCATCACCGCCGGGGAGATGTTCGCCACCACCACGGGGCGGTCCGCCGGGCCCGAGGCCCTGGCCGTGCTCATGTCGGCTCCGGCGAACAGCAGTCCCTGGTCGGAGGGGTTGATGGGGGAGGCATCGATGCGGACGATCACCTCCTCCGGTCTTGGATCAGGGGTGGCGACGCTGACGAGGGACAGCTCGAGGCTGCCGCCCGTCTTCACCGTCGAACGGAGCTGCAGCCCGGTGGGCATGCTGGCGTGTGCCATGTGTCATCTCCAGTTTCGCCGTGCGCTGCACACTGACGAACGTGCGTGTCAGGGGCGGAACCCACGCGGGCCCGGGACAGCCCGGACTCCTTCGCCGGCTCCTGCTTGCTACCGCATGGGCATGGCGGCGGTCAAGCGGCACGTTCGCGGTCCAGTTTGACCGGGTGTGTTCCGCACCCGATTCTCCCGCGGGAAGATCGATCCCGAGGGCGCGCTGGCCACTCGGCGGTCGAGAGGCGCACGCCGCCCTCCTGTGCCCGCTCCACGCGGCGGCGCCGAAGCCGCGCGACGAAGGACCGACGGCCATTCCAGAGGCCTCGGCGCGGCCGGGCGCGCGTCAAGGCGATCCTGGCAGCGCGAGTGGCCCGCCGGCGCCGCGATACCCATGGCGGATCCGGAGTGCGACAGGTCGTCGATCCTTGACACTCTTGCCCGAGAAGTCCAGCCCCCACGATCGAGTGGCCCAGCAGATGCCGTTGTGGGCCCTGTACGCCTCAGCCTCGATTCAGGGCCTGGTCGCTGGCGGCCCCCGCGCCGGTCAGCCTCAAATATCAGGGCAGGTGCTGGATGATGGCTCGAGTCGAATCCACGACATCGAGGCTGTCACCGATGGCTGGGTCGAGGCGGTCGGGAAAGACCACGAGGTTCGTGCCCTTCTTGTTGGAGCCAGACGGCACGACATAGCGTCCCCGAGATGTCGATGAGCGGTAAGCCTGCCGCAACCTTCGCGACGGCGAGTACCGTGGCGTTGTGAGGTCCGTTCCACGCGATCGACACGGGGCGATCAGTCGATGATGCCCGCCGCCGCCGATTCGAAGATGCGCGCGATGGACTCGGCTCGCCCCGCGAGGATGGTCTCGAGCGGCGTCTTGCCCTTGAGGGCGTCGTTGCGCGCATTGAGCCACATTGGCGCCTGCTCGGGATCGAAGACGCGATCCATGACATCGATGACGCGCGCGATCGGATCGAGCCCGGCTTGGGCCTTCTCCGAATCCGCGTTCTTGTGCAACGCCTGCCGTGACCGGCTGGAGCCTGGAACACGACGACGCCGTCCTGTGCACCTCTCGCTGGTACCACCTCGTTGAGCCCGCCGATGGGGGCTCGAGCGAGCTCGTCGACCACCAGGCGAAACGATTCGTCCCAAATTGACCGGGAAGCGACCATTGTTAGTCATGCGGACCGAGGAGCATAGGCAACTTTAGGCACCCTCCAGTGGCGGGCGCCCCGTCCCTGCCCCCCGTCACCATGACGCAACCGGCCATTCTCGGACGCGGGCCGCCTCAGGAGCCCGACGCCACAGCGCCGCTCGAGGTCGGGCCGCCTGGAGACCGGGCCCAGGCGGTCGGGCCGTCGAGCGGCGCGGACGCGGCGCCTACGCGATATCGGGCGGGGGACCCGGCGGGGCCCCGGGGCCGGCGCCGCGACCCCTCACGCCTTGTCGAGCCAGACGGAGTGCATGTTGATCAGGCCGGCCGGGATCATCTGGAAGCCCTTCACGTACTTGTGGTGGATCTTCTGCTCGTTGACGTGGAGCAGGATGACCACCGGGGCATCCTCGATGATCTCCTTCACGGCGTCGCCGTAGTACTTCTTCCGCTTCTCGAACTCGGGCTCCTCCCGCGCCAGCTCCACCGCCCGGTCGAAGTTCTTGTTGACCCACTTGCCCGCATTCCACGTCTCGCCGGAGTGCAGCTCGGGGTAGAGCGTCTCGTCCGGGTCGAGGTCGGCGTCCCACTGCAGCTGCACCAGGTCCCACTGCCGCTCCTGCAGCCAGCGGCGGCGGAAGGTCGGGAAGTCGGCCAGCTCGATGCGGACCTTGATCCCGATCTTGGCGAGGTGGGCCTGGACCATCTCGGCCCGCCGCGGCGCCGCCCCCGAGTTGATGGAGAGGAGCAGGAGCTCGCGCCCGTCATACTTGGCCTGCTTCATGAAGGCCTGGGCCTGCTCCGGGTCGAAGTACTGGCCGTTCCGGCCGGACTCGAAGGCGGGGTCGTAGAAGGCCCCCATGGGCGGCGAAATCGGCCCGTGGGCCACGATGCCCTCGCCGAACTCGACCCGATCCAGGATCTCCTTGCGGTCGATGGCGAACGTCACCGCCTTGCGGAGGGCCCGGTCGGAGAAGGGCTCCTTGGCGATGTTCATGTGCATGCAAACCCAGTTGCCGCCGACGGCGGACAGGGCGACGAGGTTGGGGTCCTTCCGCAGCTCGCCCACGAACTGGGGCACCACGTTGTTGATGAGATCCACCTCCCCCGTCTTGAGCGCGGCCACCAGGGTCGAGGGCTCCACGATGATCTTGATCAGCACCTCGTCGAGGTAGGGCAAGGGCGCGCCGCTGGCGTCCCGCTCCCAGTAGCTGGGGTTTCGCTCCAGCCGGATGTAGTCCCCTTCCCTCCATTCCGCGAACTTGAACGGCCCGGTACCCACCGGGTTCCGCCCGTAGGCCTTGCCCCGCTCCTTGACCGCCCGCGGGTTCAGGATGGTGGCGGCCCGCCCCGTCGAGCCCGTGAAGGCCACCCGCAGGAACGGGTACGGCTTGGCGAAGTGGAGCTTCACCGTGTGCGCATCGGGCGTCTCGATCGCCTCCAGCAGCTGGAGCTTCCAGGCGTGGATGGGGGACTGGGTCTTGTCCTTGACCCGCTCCAGGTTCCACTTCACCTCGGCCGCCGTGCAGGGGTCGCCGTTGTGGAAGGTCACCCCCTGGTGGAGCCGAAAGACGTGGATGCGGTCACCCTGGATCTCCCACTCTCGCGCCAGGTCCGGCTGGAAGTCCACGCCCCGGCCGTCGGGCGACGTGATCTTGAGCAGCCCGTTGTAGATGTTGTTGTGGATCGAGCAGGCCACGATGGACGTCGTGTTGTGAGCGTCCAGGGTGTCGATGTTGCTGAAGCTGCCGATCCTGATGGTCCCGCCCCTCTTCGGCTTCTGGGCGTGGGCGAGGGACGGCAGGCCGAGCGGCAGGCCTCCCGCCATCCCTGCCGCGGCCGACCAACCCAGCGCGCGGAGGACGGCGCGCCGGTTGACCTCCTCGCGCATCAGCTCCTGGACGACCTCGAATCCGTCTCGGCTCTTCCTGTGGACCCTCCCTTGGGGGGCGGAGGGCGGCGCCCGGCGAGGACGCGCGGCCTCCCCCCCCCGAAACTGGTTGCGGCGGCGGACCCGGCGCTCGCCTGCGCCGGCGTTGCGCGCGCTCCCTCGCCATCGCCGTCACGGGACGGCAGCCGTCACGCCCCTGGGCTGCCGTGGAGATGGCAGGCGACGGCCCGGCCCGGCGCCGCGAGGCGGAGCGGCGGCTCGACGTCGTCGCAGGGAGCGAAGCGGTAGGGACACCGGCTCGCGAAGCGGCAGCCCCGCGGCAGGTCGATCGGGCTCGGCAGCTCGCCCTTGAGGAGCCGGGCCGGCTGGTCGAAGATCGAGCTGCTCCCGTCGCCGATCGTCGGGATCGCCGCCAGGAGCGCCTGGGTGTAGGGATGCAGCGGCTCCCGGAACAGCGCGGAGGTGGGCGCGACCTCCACCAGCCTCCCCAGGTACATCACGGCGACCCGGTGGCTGACGAAGCGGATCACGCCGAGGTCGTGCGACACGAACAGGTAGGCGAGGCCCAGCCGGTCCCGCAGCTCGACGAGGAGGTTCAGGATCTGGGCCCGCACCGAGACATCGAGGGCGGACACTGCCTCGTCGGCGACGATGAGCTGCGGGCTCACCGCGAGGGCCCGCGCGATGCCGACGCGCTGGCGCTGCCCGCCGCTCAGCTCGTGGGGATAGCGCTCGGCGTGTTCCGGCTGGAGGCCCACCATCTCGAGGAGCGCGCGGACGCGCTGGGCCGCCTCGGCGCCGGCGGCGAGGCGGTGGACGCCGATGGGCTCGGCCACGATACGCCTCACCGTCATCCGCGGGTTCAACGACGTGTACGGGTCCTGGAAGACGATCTGCGCCTTCCGGCGCAGGGGCAGCAGCCGGCCGGGCGGGAGCGCGGTGATGTCCTCGCCGTCGAGGCGGACGCGGCCCCCGGTCGGCTCGATGGCGCGCAGGACGAGCCGCCCGGTGGTCGTCTTGCCGCAGCCGCTCTCGCCCACGAGGCCGAGCGTCTCGCCGGGGTCGATGGCGAAGCTGACGCCGTCCACGGCGCGGACGACGCGCCGGCGCGAGGGCCGGAGGCGGGCCAGGATGCCTCCCTGGAGGGGGAAGTGCTTGACGAGGTCCTCGACGTCCAGCAGTGCCATGGAGGATCAGGCTCGGGCGTGCGCGTCCGCCAGGTGGCAGGCGGCGACGTGGTCGGCCCCGATAGCGCGCGGGGTGGGCTCGTCGACGGCGCAGCGCGCCTCGGCCAGGGGGCAGCGCGGGTGGAAGCGACAGCCGGGCGGCAGCGCCCGCAGCCCCGGCATGACGCCGGGGATGACGCCGAGGCGGCCGTTGCCGGCGAGGTCGGGCAGGCAGGCCATGAGGGCGCGGGTGTAGGGGTGAGCGGGCGCCCGGAAGATGGTGCTCATGGGCGCCTCCTCGACCAGGCGCCCCGCGTACATGACCATCACGCGGTGGCACATCTGGGAGACGATGCCGAGGTCGTGGGAGACGAGGAGCACGGCCATCCCCAGCTCCCGGGCCAGGCGCCGGATGAGGGCCAGGACCTGGGCCTGGATCGTGACGTCGAGGGCCGTGGTGGGCTCGTCGGCGATGAGGAGGCTGGGCGAGCACGACACGCCCATGCCGATCATCACGCGCTGGGCCATGCCCCCCGAGAACTGGTGCGGGTAGTCGCGCAGCCGCGCGGCCGCCGCGGGAATGCCCACCCGGGCCAGGATGTCCGCCGCGCGCTGCCGGAGTCCCCGGCGCCCCCCTCCGAGGTGCAGGGCCATGGCCTCCACCAGCTGGCTGCCCACGCGCAGCACCGGGTTCAGCGATGCTCCCGGGTTCTGGAAGATCATGGCGATCTCCTTGCCGCGGATCCGCGCCAGGGCCGCCTCGTCGAGGGCGAGGAGGTCCTGGCCGCGGAAGCGCACGGTGCCGGTCACGCGCCCGGGCGGGCAGCGGATCAGGCCGAGGATCGCCTCGGCGGTAAGGGTCTTGCCCGCCCCGGACTCGCCGACGAGCCCGACGATCTCGCCGCGGCCGACGCTGAAGCTCACACCGTCGACGGCCCGCTGCGGCCCACCCTCGCCGCGGAACTCGACGACGAGATCGCGGACCCGGAGGACCGGATCGGCCGCGGCCGCGCGGGCGCCGGGGTCGGAATGCCTCACCGCCGGAGCCTCGGGTCGAGGGTGTCGCGGAGCCCGTCGCCCAGAAGGTTGAGGCCGACGATGGTCACCATGAGGGCGACGCCGGGGATGGTCGAGATGTGCGGGGCCATCACGATGAAGTTCCGGCCCTCGGCGATCATCGAGCCCCACGCCGGCGTGGGCGGGGGCGGGCCAAGGCCGAGGAAGGAGAGCCCGGACTCCGTGATGATCGCCCCCGACACGCGGAGGGCGGCCTGCACGATGATGGGGGCGAGGACGTTCGGGAGCACGTGGCGGGCGATGATGCCGGGGCGCGACACCCCGGCCAGACGTGCCGCCTCGACGTAGGGTTCCTCCTTCACGGCGAGCACGTCGGCGCGGGTGACGCGCGCGAAGGGCGCGATGAACCCGACGGCGACGGCGATGATCACGTTCCGCACGCCGAAGCCCATCACCGCCATCATGGCGATGGCGAGGATGATGATGGGGAAGGCGAAAAGGCCGTCCATCACCCGCATGATCAGGATGTCCAGCCAGCCCCCGTAGTAGCCGGCCACCAGGCCGAGGGTGACCCCGATGGCCATGGCGATCAGGACGGCCAGCACGCCCACCACCAGCGCGATGCGCGCTCCGTAGATGATGCGGCTGAGCATGTCGCGCCCGAAGCTGTCCGTGCCCGCCCAATGGGTCCACGTCGGCCCCTCGTTTGCGGGCCCCACCCCCTGGGCGAGCGGATCGTAGGGGGCGAGCACTCCCGCGAAGACGGCCATGAGGACGACGGCCACGAACACGGCGAGGCCGAAGACGGCGCCGCGATTCCGGGCGAAGCGGCGCCACCAGCGCCGGAGGGCGGTCGCGCCGTGGGGGGAGGCCACCGGGGCGGGCGGGGCGGTGGCGAGGGGCAGCGTCTCGACGTCGAGGGGGCGTGCCATCAGGCCAGCCGGATGCGCGGGTTGAGGAACGCGTACGTCAGATCCACCGCCAGGTTCACGACGACGACGGCGAACACGCCGACGAGGATGGTGCCCTGCACCACCGCGTAGTCGCGGTTCAGAATGGCGGCGACAGTGAGACGGCCCATGCCCGGGATGCCGAACACGGTCTCGGTGAGGACGGCGCCGCCGAGGAGGGTCCCGAACTGCAGCCCGATCACCGTCACCACCGGGATGAGCGCGTTGGCCAGGGCGTGGTGGTAGACGAGGGCGGCCTGGCGCACGCCGCGGGCGCGCGCGGCCTTGATGTAATCCTGGTCGAGGACCTCGAGCAGGCTCGAGCGGATGATGCGCGCCACCAGCCCGGAGAAGAACGTCCCCAGGGTGATGGCGGGGAGCACGAGCCGCCAGAGCCCGTTCCAGAGATCCTCCCACGGGTGCACGTAGCCCACGGCGGGAAACCAGCCCAGGTAGACGCTGAAGATCCAGATGAGGACGATCCCCTTCCAGAAGCTCGGCATCGAGTACACGAAGATGGCGAACCCCATGGAGCCCCAGTCCCAGGCGGTGTCCTTGCGCATCGCGGCCACGATGCCGGACGGCACCGCCAGCAGGACGCCGACGATCAGGCTCGCCGTCACCAGCGACATCGTGGGCAGGAAGGCCTCCCACACCAGCCGGCTGACCCGCTCGTGGCTCAGGTACGAGTCCCCGAGGTCCCCGCTCAGGATGGCGCGCAGCCAGATTCCGTACTGGACGACGATCGACCGGTCGAAGCCGAGCGCGGCCCGGAGCCGGTCGTAGGCATCCTGGGTGAAGTCGTCGCCGAGCACCATGAGGACGGGATCGCCTGGGATCAGGCGCATGAGGGTGAAGATGATCACCGATACCGTGAAGAGCACGGCGATCGTCTGGGCGATCCGGGAGAGGAAGAAGCGGAACATGCCCCGAGTTCACCTCAGGAGATGAGTCCGGTCGCGGAGGTGCCGATGAGTATAGCTCACCTCCGGCGACGTGGCAGGCGGAAGCGGACACCGGCCGGGCCGCGGGTCGCGGCGGATCGACGCTCGCCCGGCTCCGGTCCCGCTGGGGCGGCGGCCGCGGCCCGGCTGCCCGCGAACCGGGCAGGGCCGGGGCGGCGGATCGACGCGCTTCCCTGCCGCCGGGCCGGCGACCCGCTCGCGCAGCCTCTGGGCGGCCTCGAATCCGATCTTCTGCAGGAAGGGGGTGAGCAGCCAGCCGCCGATGCCCCAGGCCATGCCGAACGTGCGGCTGAACTGGGTCGGCCCGCGGTCGAGGCCCCCGTAGATG
>DATKEI010000397.1:0-6063 GCA_035544455.1 Binatia bacterium
GGCCTGCCCGAACGGGCTGAAATCGCGTCCGGTGTCCACCACGATCAGGCCGGTGACGCACACCGCGCTGGTGGCCGTGAACAGCGCGTCCAGCCATCCGATGGCCGCCTCCGGGGCATGGGCGAGGGGCAGCCGCAGCACCACCGTGCCCGCCAGGATGGCCGCGGCGAACGACAGGACGATGAGCTGCGCCGGGGACAGGCCCCGGCGTCGGGTTGGAAGCGCGATGGTCGGCGTGTCGACGAAGGGGTCCATGTGTCGGCCGGCGTTGACACCGGCGCGGCCGCTGTGCCGCGCACGCCGTCTTGACCTCCTGACGCTCACTCTTGAGTCGGCCGTGACCTCGTTCTCGCCACACTCCGGCATGAGGACGGTGGGAGGCCATGTTCGATGCCAGCAGGCGAACGCGTGGGTTGGAGCCGAGGTGGAACGCTCTCTACGGGGTCGTCGGGGTTGTCCTCGTCGTCTTGTGAGGTATGGAGATCGCGGTGTCGGGGCCCCTGGTCCGGCGCGCCCTCGAGGCGGCCGGTATCCTGGTGCTCTTCGGCGCCAGGGCCCTCTGGCTACGGTGCAACCGGATCGCCCTCGCGCTGCGTGAGCACGGGGCCACCGACGCCGCCACGGCGAGGCCCCGATGCCCCAGTTGCGGCGAGCCTCACACCGACGACTTCGCGCGGCCTTTCGCAAGACAGGCCATCCTCGGACACGAACCGCTCCAGGAGCCGATGCCACAGCGGCGGTCCAGCGCATCGGCCAGGCGCTTCCCTGCTTGCTCTGGAGCGCGAACCGCGGCATGGACATCCGTCCAACTGGCCTGACGCGACAGCCAAGCCGTCTCCCCAGACTTACGAAGTAAAACGTTCCCGTTTACTCACGACCCGGTCGCGCCGTCCGTCACGCCCGGTCGCATCAATGCCTCGTCAAAGCCTTGTCAAACGGCTTCGCCGCCCCGAGCCGTGGCATGCCGCTTGCCTCCGTTCATCCGAAACGTCATTCGAGGAGGGAAGCCATGTCGAACATCGAGGAATCCATCGACGTCAACGTACCCGTTCGCACCGCGTACAATCAGTGGACGCAGTTCGAGGAGTTCCCCCGATTCATGCAGGGCGTGACCTCTGTCATTCAGGAGGGCGACAAGAACCTGCGATGGCAGGCAGAGATCGGTGGCAAGAGCAAGGAGTGGACAGCCCAGATCACCGAGCAGATTCCCGACGAGCGCGTCGCCTGGAAGAGTACGTCGGGGGCGCAGAACGCCGGTGTCGTGACGTTCCATCGTCTCGACGATCGGCGCACCCGAGTGATGCTGCAGCTCGACTACGACCCGGAAGGCGTCGTCGAGAACGTGGCGGACGCGGTGGGCATCGTGTCGGGCCGGGTCAGTGGGGATCTCGAACGCTTCAAGGAGTTCATCGAATCGCGGTCCAGCGAAACCGGAGCGTGGCGAGGCGAGATTCCGGCGAAGGGCTCGTCGCGCCCCTGAGGCGCGTAAGTAAGTAGCGCGGACGAGGCGGCCCGTCGGCGGCGGACGCCCCGGGCCGGCGACCCCCGACGCGCGCCCCCGTAGGCCCCGACGCCGGCCGATCGCGAGCGGTTCACCCATTCCTTCCAGGTGCAGGACCACGTGGCCGTGTACCGGGGCGGCCGCGGCCCGGTCCTGCTCTGGGGCGGCCCGGCGCGGGCTCCCGCGGCATCACACCCGCGGGAGCCCCCGGTCGGCGTGGTGTCCTCAGGCGGGAGACGAGCGTGGAGCGGGAGGGCGATGCGCTCGGGGGTGATGGGAAGCTCGGTGATCCGGATGCCGACGGCGTCCTGGACGGCGTTGCCGATTGCGGCCGGCGCGGGCACGATGGGCGGCTCGCCCACTCCGCGCGCCCCGAACGGCCCGGCCGGGGACGGCACCTCGACGATGATCGTCTCGATGTCCGGAAGGTCCGCCGCCGTGAGCTTGCGGTAGTCGAGCAGGCTCGGGTTGGTCAGCCGGCCGCTGTCGTCGAACAGCATCCCCTCGGTGAGCGCCACGCCCAGGCTCTGCACCGAGCCGCCCTGCATCTGACCCGCACGCCGAGCGGGTTGATGGCCTTGCCGGCGTCTTGCACCACCACGAACTCGCAGAGTGTCAGCTCGCGGGTGTCCGGGTCGATCTCGACCCGCGCGAGCTGAGCGGCGCAGGCCGGCGCCTGCTGGGAGAACGCGGGGTGGCTCACCCCGAGGACGGGAGGGGTTCTCGACATGTAGAGATTGCCCTTCTTGCCGATCTGGGCTCGAGCCCATCTGTTGCCCGATATTGCCCTTGTTCCGGCGGGGGAGGTTGCTCCAGAATCGGGCCGCGTCCACGTCGAGCTACCGGGGGATAAGGGTGAGGCGGTGGTTGACGGTCGTGCTGCTGGCGACCTGGGTCTCGATCCCGGCCGTGGGCTGGGCCGGGGCCTGGACGTCGCTGACGGTCTTTGGCGACAGCCTGAGCGATGCGGGCAACGCCACCGGCCTCACGAGGGGGTTCTTCCCGCCGAGCCCTCCTTATGCCGGCCGGTTCTCCAACGGGCCCGTGGCCGCCGAATACCTCGCCGAGCTCCTCGGGGTGCCGCTGGTGCCCTCGGCCGCCGGTGGCACCGCCCATGCCGTGGGCGGTGCCACCACGGGCGTGCTGAACTACAACTTCGAGGTCGACTCGCCCCGGGGACTTCGCTTGTTTCCCACGCTCGCCACCACGGGGGTGCTGGCGCAGGTCGCGGCCGTCCTCGGCCACGAGCCGACCTTCGACCCGGCCACGTCGCTGTTCATGGTGTGGGGCGGGCCGAACGACATCTTCCTGGCCGTGGAGCAGGGCATCACGGACGCGGCGCAGCTCGCCCTCGTCGTCCAGGACGCCGTGGAGAACGTGGCTGCCGCCGTGGCGCTCCTGGGCCAGGCCGGCGCCCAGCACGTGCTCGTGCCCAGCATGGCCGACCTGGGCCGCGCGCCGGGGTTCCTCGGCACACCCGAGGCGGGCGCCCTGACGGCGCTCACGACGGCCTTCAACGCCGGCCTGGCCCTGGCCATGGCCAGGGTGGAGGCGGAGCTCGGGATCGACGTCATCCTGTTCGACACCTTCGCCGCGCTGGATCACATCATGAGCGCGCCCGCCGAGTTCGGGTTCACCAGCACCACCACCGCGTGCCTGAGCGCCCCGGCCGATCTCCTCCGGGGATGCCCCGGATACCTCTTCTTCGACGGCGTGCACCCGACCACGGCCGGCCACCGCGCCCTCGGCGACCTCCTGGTCCGGGCCGTCCTGCCCACGCTGGCCGCCGCGGTGCTGCCCGGCAGTCGCTCCGTCCAGGTGGGCCAGGTGGCGACGGCGTTCGCCACCATCCTCAACACGGGACCGGCCCCCGGGCTCGCCTGCCGGATCGCGCCTCCCCCGGGGTTCCCCGCGACCTTCGCCTTCCAGACCACCGACCCGACGACGAATCAGCCCTCGGGCCAGCCCGATGTCGCCGTGGACATCCCGGCGGACGAAGCCCGCACCTTCGTGCTGTCGTTCACCCCGCTGGAGCCGATCGCCCTCACCGAGGTGGCCGTGACCTTCGACTGCGTCAACAGCCTGCCGGCGTCGGTGATCCCGGGCGTGAACACCCTGCTGCTCACCGCCTCGGCCACGCCCGTCCCCGACGTGGTCGCCCTCGCCATGACCATCGACGGCACCGGCGCCGTCTCGGTCCCCATCCGGTCCACTGGCCCCTTCGCCGTCGCCACCGCGAATCTCGGCGCGGGGGCCGCCATCACCGTCTCGGCCGACACCGGGCCGGTCGCCCTGCCCGTGACCATCGACCTCTGCCAGACGGATCCCGCCACCGGCGCATGCCTGGGGGGCCTCGCGCCGGAGCTGACCGTCTCGATCGCCACCGGGGACACCCCGACCTTCGGGGTGTTCGTGACGGCGGCCGGACCAGTGCCACTGGCCCTGGACGCGAACCGGATCTTCGTGCGGTTCACGGACGGCGCGGGGGTGGTGCGCGGATCGACCAGTGTCGCCGTCGAGGCGGAGTAGGCACCCCGGCCCTCTTCCCGCTGTGGCGGGCTCCTGGGGGTTCCGTGGGGTGTCCAGCGTCCGAGTCTGGGGGTTACAGTATGTCGCGATGCCGGGGCCCACGGACGAGGCGACCGCCGCCGGATGCATCTCGAGGTGCAACGCGCCTTCGCCAAGTGCCTGGGCCTTCTGGAGGGGCCGTACAGAGCGCGGATCGTGGAAGACTTCCAGTTTCAGCTGGATGTTGCCACGCTGTTCGATCCGAACGCCATCGGCCCGGATGACCCCGGGCGCCCCTTCGCTCGAGGACGTCCTGGAACAGATCCGAGCCCCTGACGCTTGGCGCGACAGCCGGGCCGGGGCATCACGATCGCGGTGGTGGATACCGGGATCGCCGGGACCCGGCCGGAGTTTCCTCTCTCGAAGTGCGCCGGACAGTGCGCCAGCCGGGCGTCGTCGTTGCCGTCGGCGTAGCCGGCGCACAACCCGAAGACCCGCTGCTGCACCAGCTCGATCACCTCGTGCAGCACCTTGCCCGCCTGCCGGCCATCGTCCAGGCTGGCGGCCAGCCGCGTGGTGGGCCCGAGCTGGCTGTCCACGGCCTTGAGCAGCACCAGGCCGCCGTCGGAGCTCGCGTCGGGCAGGTCGAAGCGGGCCACCACCGGCTTCGGGAATCCCTCGCCCTCGAAGGTCACTTGGGGTATACAGGCTGTGGCCATCGCGCCTCCTTGCTCGGCTGTGTTGACGCGTCTGGACACCGCTTCTATACCACCGTCTCGGGGTTCAGTGGCCGTTTCTTCTTCATCTTTCGCGAATTTTCCGGGCTAGGGCTCATGGTAAGCGGACGCTATCTTGCTCCCCTCGGAATTTCAGTAGTCAGCAGAACTTGTCGTGTACGCGCAATGCCATGAAGAGATGGCGAGCGCAGGCGCTGGTAAGCAAAGCCATGGGCAAGATCGAGAAGATCGACATGGACGCGCGCTGGGCCGAGCAGGTCGAGTAGTCCACGGCGCCGGTTGATCGGGTCGCGGGAGGTCCGGGGCCGGCGGCCACGGCGGCCTCCGCGGGCTCACGGTCACGAAGCGGTGAGCGCGGGCCCCGGGCGCGGGCGTGCTATCATCGCTATCATTCGGAGTCGTGAAGATGGCCCAGCTCATTGTCCGCAATCTCGAGACGCACATCGTCGCCGCCTTGAAGGCGCGGGCGGCCGCCCGAGGCCGCTCGATGGAGGCGGAGCACCGCGACATCCTGCGCGCCGCCCTAGACAGCCCGCGGCGGCACGCCACCCTCAAGGAAGCCCTCCTCGCCATGCCCAACGTCGGGACCGACCGCGACTTTGCCCGCGCCCGCCGCCGCCCGCGGTCCGTCCGGCTGTGAGCTTCCTGCTCGACACCAACGTCCTCTCCGAGTTCCGCAAGGGCCGCCGCTGTCACCCGCGCGTGTCGGCCTGGCTCTCGGGCGTCGCCGAGGAGGATCTCTACCTGAGCGTCCTCGTTGTCGGGGAGATCCGGCGGGGGATCGAGGTGATTCGCCGGCGCGACGCGCGTCAGGCCGGCCGCCTGGAGGGCTGGCTGGCGAGGCTGGTCAGGGACCACGCGGGCCGGATCCTCGCCATCGACAGGCCCGTGGCCGAGGAATGGGGGCGATTGACCTCGATCCGGAGCGCGTCCGTGGTGGACGTCTTGCTCGCCGCCACGGCCCGGGTCCACGGGATGACCCTGGTCACCCGTAACCTGGCCGACGTGTCCTGGACCGGCGCGTCGTGCCTCGACCCGTTCGCGGAGGCCGCTGCGCCCACCGATTGATCGAAGTCACTCTGGCTCGACTCGCACTCGGGGAGGCCTCCTCTCGGGGCCTGCCCCGGTCGGCCCTGTCAAGCCATTTGAGAATGTTACCGAGACGGGGGGATCACCCAAGGTCAAGACCGACCGGCGCGATGCCCGCGCCCTGGCCGAGGCCTGCGTGCTCGGCGCCTACCGCCCCGCCCATCGTCTCTCCGATCCCCAGCGCCACGTGCGGGGCCGGTTGCTGGTCCGGGACGCCCTCGTCCGGAC
>DATKEI010000398.1:0-3652 GCA_035544455.1 Binatia bacterium
CTTCTCGTAGGTGGCGCGGTCGGGCCCGTGCCCGCTCACGCAGTTGTGGATGGAGATGCCGCCCGGGAGGAAGCCCTCGGCCTTCGCGTCGTAGGCGCCGCGGATCAGACCCATCAGCTCGCTCATCACGTTGCGGTGAAACCACGGCGGGCGGAAGGTGTGCTCGGCGACCATCCAGCGCGGGGGAAAGACGACGAGGTCGCAGTTGGCGATGCCGGGCTGCCCTGAGGGCGAGGTGAGCACGGTGAAGATCGACGGATCGGGATGGTCGACGCTCACCGTGTTGATGGCCATGAACCGCGCCAGGTCGTACGCGTAGGGCGCGTAGTTGCCGTGCCAGGCCACCACGTCGAGCGGGGAGTGGCGGCGCTCGGCCGCCCACAGCGCGCCCATGAACTTCGCGACCACCTGGCAGGGGCCGGCCTTGTCCTCGTAGGCCGCCACCGGCGCCAGGAAATCGCGCCTCTGGGCCAGCCCTTGCGATCCGATGGGCCCCAGCTCCGGCAGGCGGAATGGAGGGCCGTAGTTCTCGCACACGTACCCGCGCGACGGCCCGTCGGGCAACACTTGAAATTTGGTGCCGCGCGGTATCACGGCGATCTCGCCTGGCCTGGCCTCCAGCCGTCCGAGCTCGGTGGCCAGCGCGATCGCCCCCTGCTGGGGCACCAGCATCAGCTCGCCGTCCGCGTCGTAGAAGTAGCGGTTCTCCATGGGGCGGTTGGCGCGGTACACGTGCACCGCGATCCCGTGCTGGGAGGCGGCGTCGCCGGAGCCGGCGATGGTCACCAGCCCGTCGAGAAAGTCCATCGACTCGGAGGGCATCGGCCACGGGTTCCAGCGCAAGCGGTTGGGGGAGACCTCGACCTCGTCGAACGGCCCCGAGCGCAAGAGCCCCTGGGCCATCCGCTGGAACGGCCCGTGCATCGCCGAGGGGCGCAGGCGGTAGAGCCAGCTGGAGAGGTTCTCGTGGCGCGGCGCGGTGAAGGCGCTGCCCGAGAACACCTCGGCGATCAGACCGCGGGGGGGCCGTTGCGGCGAGTTCTGCCCGACGGGCAGCGCACCGGGCTCGGCCTCGGTGGAGAAGGTGTTGCCGAAGCCGGGCTGGTATCGCACGGTCACCGCTTCAGCACCCCGCGGCGCATCTGGTCGAGCTCGATCGATTCGAAGAGGGCCTTGAAGTTACCCTCGCCGAAACCCTCGTCGCCCTTGCGCTGGATGAACTCGAAGAAGATCGGCCCTAGCTGGTTCTCCGAGAAGATCTGCAGCAGGAGCGCCCCCGCCTTGCCGTCGACCAGGATCTTGCGCTGCTGGAGCTCGGCCACGCTCTCGCCGTGCCCGGGGATGCGTTGGTCGATCAGCTCGTAGTAGGTGTCGACGGTGTCGAGCAGCTTCACCCCCCGGGCGCGCAGCGCGTCCACCGTCCAGAAGAGATCGGTCGAGCCGAGGGCCACGTGCTGGATGCCCTCGCCGTGGTACCGGTCCAGGTACTCCTGGATCTGCCCGGCCTTCTCGGTGCCCTCCTCGTTGATCGGGATGCGAATCTTGCCGCAGGGGCTGGTCATGGCCTTGGACCTGACGCCGGTCACCTGCCCCTCGATGTCGAAGTAGCGGATCTCGCGGAAGTTGAACAGGCGCTCGTAGAAGTCGGCCCACTCCTTCATGCGCCCCTTGTGCACGTTGTGGGTGAGGTGGTCGATGTAAGTCAGGCCGTGGCCGGCGAAGTCGAGCTCGGCGCCCGGAAGGGGCTCGAAGTCCACGTCGTAGAACCCGATGTTGCCGATCTCGCCCGAAGTCTTTCCGCCCTTGCCGCGCCAGCGGTCGATGAGATAGATCAGCGAGTCGCCGATGCCCTTGATGGCCGGGATGTTCAGCTCGCCCGGCCCCGCCGTCCCCGCGTAACCCCAGGCGCCGAGCGACACCGCGCGCTCGTAGGCGGACTTGGCGTCCTGCACTCGGAAGGCGATGGCGCAGATGCTCGGACCGTGCAGGCGGGCGAAGCGCTGGGCGAACGAGTCGGGCTCGGCGTTGACGATGAAGTTGATGCCGCCCTGCCGGTAGAGCAGCACGTTCTTGTGGCGGTGGCGCGCGATGGCCTTGAAGCCCAGGCGCTCGAACAGCGCGCCCATCGCCGTGGGGTCCGGCGCCGCGTACTCGATGAACTCGAACCCGTCGGTGCCCATCGGGTTGTCCCCGCGCTCGGCCATAGGAGCAGTATACGGTGTGGCCTCCGTGTCACCGCTCCTCGGCGCGGCGCCCGCACGGGCGACTCCCGAACGTCTACGAGCCGGTGCCGGAGGCCAAGATCGACCTGCCGAAGCGACAGGAGCGGGGACCCTACAAGGAGCCGGATCTGACGGGGAACACCCGATCGCTCACCATCTACCCGTCGATATCGGGTCTGCTCGGAGGGCGGCTGGCTGCCTCGTGAGTGGAGGCGCTGAACCCGGCCCTGTCCGTGCAACTTTCCGAGCCGACCGGCGAGTCGCTCGACCTCGAGGCACCTCAGCGTCCAGGGGACGGGGCGATCGTTCGCCGACCTATGGGCCAACATCGGGGTCACGGGGACGCTTCGCGGTGGCACCGTCTTTGTTCCAGGGGCAGGCATGACGTCAGCGGCTCCCTGGTCATCGCGCGCGGAGTGCTCGAGGCGAGGAATGCTCGGCTCGAGCCGGAGAACGCGCGGCCGGCGAGCAGCACCGTCGAGGCCTGCGCGCGACTCGAGCGCGCCCACGCCAGCTCAGCTCAGACCAGCATCGGTGAGCCCTCGACGTTCTGGAGGATGGCCACTGGAGGGAGGGGGCCTGCGTTGCGCGTGCTGACGAGGCAGCGGGTGGTGCTCTGGAGATAGTCCTGGGTCAGCGGCGCGGCGCTGGCGAGCGGGCGCGCCGGGTTTCCGCGGTCGGCGCGCGTCCCGGTCCGGGGAACGATCCGCTCACCGCGCCGGGTGTTCGACCGGGGAGAGGGTGCGCGCGGAGACGACCGGCTACGGTTCGAAGAGGTCGAGGCCCGGGATGCCCTGGAAGTCGTGGGCGTTCAGGGTCCAGAGGGTCGCGCCGTTGGCCAGGGCGCACGCGGCCACGGCGAGGTCGAGCCCCCGCTGGCGCGCCCGCGGCACCACCCGGTACAGCGCGGCGGCCAGGGCCGCCTCGCGGGGACCGAACGGCACGGCCTCGGCGGCCGGGACAAGCTCCTCCTGGTGCGTCAGCTCGACCTCGCGCCGAGGGCCTCGCAGCCATTCGTACAGGACGAGGGTCGCCATCGCGATGCGCTCGCCCTCGGCCACGACTCGGCGAAGGGCGGGCGCCGAGCGCCGCGGACCGGTGAGCGCGTCGACCAGCACCGAGGTGTCGAGATGGATCACCGGCGCCGCCGGCTGGAGGGGCGCCGGTGGCCCCGCCGGCGGTCGGCACGGATCTCGTCCAGCTCGGCGTCGACCTCGGCCGCGGTCCGGGTCGGCGCCTCCTGGGCCATGCGATCGACGATCGCGAGCAGCCGGGCCCGTTCCTCGTCGCTCAGCCGGGCCGAACGTGTCTCGTATTCCCGGATCGCCTCGCGGACCACATAGCTCTGGGGCCGGGCGAGGCGAGCTGCCGTCCGGCGAAGCCGCTCGATGGTCTGGTCGTCCAGAGTGAACGTCACCTTCACCATATCG
>DATKEI010000399.1:0-15600 GCA_035544455.1 Binatia bacterium
CAGGCGATGGAGCTGGTGTTCGCCCGCGAGAACTGGACCGTGGCCGGGCGCAAGATCGAGATGATCAAGGAAGACGACGAGATGAAGCCGCCGGTCGGGATCCGGAAGACCGAGAAGCTCATCGACTCCGACAAGGTGGACATCCTCACCGGCCCCGTGCACAGCGGCATCCTGATGGGCATGCGCGACAAGGTCCACAACTCCAAGACCATCCTGATCGTCTCGAACGCGGGCGCCGACGCCATCAGCCGGGAACGCTGCTCCCGGTGGATCTTCCGCACGTCCTTCTCCAACTGGCAGCCATGCCAGCCGATGGGTGGGTGGGTCGCGCAGAACGTGTCCAAGGAGGTGTTCCAGATCGCGCCCAACTACCAGGCGGGCAAGGACATGATGGCGGCCTTCCGGGAAACGTTCCTGCCCGCCGGCGGAAAGATCGTTGCCGAGGACTACCCGAAGCTCGGCGAGACGGACTACGCGCCCTACCTCACCAAGATCCGGCAGTCGGGGGCGAAGGCCGTGTTCGCCTTCTTCTCCGGATCGGACGCGGTGAACTTCGTGAAGCAGTACGATCAGTTCGGCCTGAAGCAGTCGGTCAGGCTCACGGGCGCCGGCTTCCTGGTGGAGCCCGACGTGCTGCCGGCCCAGGGGGCGTCCGCCCTGGGGGTGATCTCCGGGCACTTCTACACGCCGCTTCTCGACAACCCCGTCAACCAGCGCTTCGTCAAGGAGTTCCGGGACACGTTCGGGGGCAAGATGCCCGACGGCTTCGCGTGCCAGGGCTACGACACCGCCGAGGTCATCGTGCGCGCCCTCAAGACCGTCGGCGGGAACACCCAGGACAAGGTCAAGCTGGTCGAGGTGATCGAGAAGATGGAGTTCGACAGCCCGCGCGGGCGCTTCCGCTTCGACCCCAAGACGCACAACGTGATCCAGCCGTACATCTACATCCGCGAGGTCAAGGAGGTCGCCGGCGGGCTCAACAACGTCGCGATCGACCGCGTGGCCAACGTGGCGGATCCCGGAACCGGCTGCACCCTCCCCGCCTAGCCGGGGGCGAGAAGGGCCCATATGCTTCGTTGGGGCCCTCGGGCGCTCAACGTACCGGGAGTACGCCTCGTGCCCGCTCATCGGGCCCCGCCTCGCCTCTGGCCCCTCTCGCCCACCCGGCGCCTTGTCGGCACATCACGAGCCGGGTGCTCTCGCGTGCCTGCTCCCGCTGACCTGTTCGCCCAGGCCCTGAACGGGCTGTCCTACGGAGTGCTGCTCTTCTTGCTGTCGGTGGGCCTCACCCTGATCTTCGGCATGCTGGACGTGGTGAACCTCGCCCACGGGTCGTTCTACATGCTCGGGGCCTATGCCGGGCTTGGCCTGAGCGCGCTGACCGGCAACTTCTGGCTGGCCCTGCTCCTCGCCCCGATCGCGGTCGGCGCGATCGGGGCCCTGGTCGAGGGCACCTGCCTGCGCCCGCTCTACCGGCGGGCGCCCCTCGATCAGGTGCTGCTGACCTTCGGCCTGGTCTACCTCTTCGAGGACCTGGTGAAGTGGATCTGGGGCGGCCGCATCCGCTCGATCCCGGGGCCTCAACTCTTCTCGGGATCGGTGACGATTCTGGGCGCCACCGTGCCGTCCTACCGCCTCTTCGTGATCGCCTTCGGTCTCCTGATGGCGGTGGTCCTCTGGCTCGTCATCGAGCGCACCCGGCTGGGCGCCGTCATCCGGGCCGGCGTGTTCGACGCGGAGATGACGGCGGGCATGGGCATCGACATCCAGCGCGTCTTCACGGGGGTCTTCGCCTTCGGGGCGGCTCTCGGCGGACTGTCGGGCGTCATCGCGGGGCCGATCCAGTCCGCCTACCCCGCCATGGGGAGCGAGATCCTGGTCCGGACCCTCATCGTCGTAGTCGTCGGCGGGCTGGGGAGCCTCAAGGGCTCGCTGGTGGGGAGCCTTCTGATCGGCCAGGCCGAGACCTTCGGCAAGGCGTGGTTTCCGGACACCGCCATGCTCATCATCTTCGTGGTCATGGCCGCCATCCTCCTCGTGCGGCCCCAGGGCCTGTTCGGGCGGCCGCTCAAGTGACGATGCGGATCGCCGCCCTCGCCGGCCTCGTCCTCCTCGTGGCCCTGTTTCCGCTGGCTGCCGGCAACTACCCGGTCAAGCTCCTGCAGGAGATCCTCATCTGGGGCATCTTCGCCATGAGCCTTGACCTCTTGATGGGCTACGCGGGCATGGTCTCGTTCGGGCACTCCGCGTTCTTCGGCATCGGGGCGTATGTGGCCGCTCTCGGGCTCAAGAGCGCGCCGGGGCTGCTAATGGGGATCGCGGTGCCGGCGGCGGCGGCCGCGCTGGCTGCCCTCGTCATTGGCTTCCTGTCCATCCGGGTGAGCGGCGTGTACTTCATCATGCTCACCCTCGCCTTCTCCCAGATGTTCTTCGCGGTGGCGTTCCAGGTGGCCTGGCTCGGCGCGGAGGACGGGATCGTGGGCGTGCCCAGGCCGTCGCTGGCCGGTCTTGATCTCGGCGCCCCCATGCGCTTCCACCTCTACCTCGTCGGGATGCTCGGCATGCTCGCGCTCCTGATGTGGCGCATCGTGCGCTCCCCCTTCGGGCACGTGCTGCGCGGCATCCAGGAGAACGAGGCGCGCATGGAGGCCGTCGGCTATCCGGTCAACCGCTACAAGCTCATCGCGTTCCTCGTCGCCGGCACCATCGCCGGCTGCGCGGGGGCGCTCTACAGCCAGCTCAACGGCTACATCTCGCCCGATGCCTTCTTCTGGACCACCTCGGGCGAGGCGCTCCTCATGGTGATCATCGGAGGCACCGGAACGCTGGGCGGGGCGGTGCTGGGCGCCGCCGCTTTCATCCTGCTCCAGAGCCTCGTGAGCACCTACACCGAGCGCTGGATGCTCATCCTCGGCCTGACGTTCGTCCTGTTCGTCCTGTTCGCGCCGGGGGGCATCGTCGGTGCGCTGCGGGGGCGCATCGGGCCCCGCGCGTGAGTGGTCCGCTGCTCGCCATCGAGGCCCTGCGGCGCCACTTCGGGGCACTGAGCGCGGTGAACGACGTGTCCCTCCGCGTGGAGGCCCGGGAGCGCCGGGCCGTCATCGGACCCAACGGGGCGGGCAAGACCACGCTCTTCAACCTGATCACGGGCCAGCTCGCCCCCACCGCCGGGCGCATCGTGTTCGACGGCCAGCCGCTCACTGGCCTCGCCCCCTACGCCGTGGCCCGCCGGGGAGTCTCGCGCTCGTTCCAGCGGACCAACGTCTTCCCGCGCCTGAGCGTGCGGGAGAACCTGCGCCTGGCCGCCGCCGCCGACGGCCGCGGGAGCTACCGGCTGCTCGGACGGGTCGAGCGCCTGGAGGCGCCCCGGGCCCGCGCCGCCGAGGTGGCGGAGGTGGTCCACCTGGACGGGCGTCTCGACGAGCCGGCGGGCCGGCTGTCCTACGGCGAGCAGCGCCAGCTCGAGGTGGGCATCGCGCTCGCCACGGCGCCCAAGCTGCTCCTGCTCGACGAGCCCACCGCGGGCATGTCGCCCGAGGAGACGCTCCGCATGACGCGGATGCTGTCGACCCTGCCGCGGATGGTCACCCTGCTCATCATCGAGCACGACATGGACGTGGTGGCGTCCCTCGCCGATCGCGTGACCGTCCTCCATCACGGCGAGGTGCTCACGGAGGGGACCTTCGACGAGGTCAAGGCCGACCCGCGCGTCTACGACGTCTATCTCGGGAGCGCCTGATGCCCGGCCCGGATGGCGGCGCCCCCTCGCTCGCGGCGACGAGCCTGCTCGTGGTGGACGGCATCCACACCTACTATGGTGAGAGCCACGTCCTGCACGGCGTGTCCATCCGGGTGGGCCCGGGGGAGGCGGTGGCCCTGCTCGGGCGCAACGGGGCGGGCAAGACCACGGTGATCCGGAGCATCGTGGGCTTCACGCCGCCGCGGGACGGACGCGTGGTGTTCGACGGCGATCCCATCCAGCGATGGCCGGCTCACCGCATCGCCCGGCGCGGCATCGCCCTCGTCCCGCAGGGCCGCCGCATCTTCGCGCCGCTCACCGTGCGGGAGAACCTGGATCTCGGCGCCCGTCCCGGCGGCTGGACGCGGGAGCGGGTGTTCGCCCTGTTCCCGCGGCTGCGCGAGCGCCAGCGCCAGTCCGGAGGCACCCTGTCGGGAGGCGAGCAGCAGATGCTCGCCGTCGGCCGGGCCCTCCTGACGAACGGGCGCCTCCTCCTGCTGGACGAGCCGTCCGAGGGCCTGGCCCCGATCGTGGTGCGCGAGATCGGGCGCGTTCTCCGAACCCTCAAGACGGAGGCGCGCGAGGACCAGCGGCTCTCGCTGCTGCTGGTGGAGCAGAACTACCACCTGGCCCTCGCCGTCGCCGACCGGGTGTACGTCATGAGCAAGGGCGAGATCGTCTACGAGGGCACGCCCGCCCGCCTCGAGGCCGACGAGGACGTCAAGCGCCGCTATCTCGGGGTGGCGTGAGGCGCCCCTTCTCCTTCTCCTGGCGTATCATCCGGATGTCCTCGCCACGGCTTCGATCCGGGCGGCGGCCGGCGATCGCCGACGGGCGCCGGCCGTGGGCGCGGCGCCCGGGCGGGGGAGACAAGGAGACGGCGATGTCGTGGATCGATCCGAACTTCCCGCGGGCGGCGACCCCGAGCGATCTGGTTGGACGTGTGCTCGGCCTCAATCCGGGCATGATGACGGGGCCCGGCACCAACACCTACCTGGTGGGCCGCCGTGACCCGATCCTGATCGACACCGGCGCCGGAGTCCCGGACTACGTGCCCCTGCTCGAGAGCTACCTCCGCGATCGCGGCTGGACGGCGCCGTCCCGGGTCGTGCTCACGCACCGCCACCGCGACCACCTCGGCGGGGTCCCGCACCTCCGGACGCGCTTTCCGGGCCTGTCCGTCGCCAAGATGATCCACCGGGACCCGGACCTGCCGGAGGGGGTGGCCGATCTCCGCGACGGCGCCGCCATCGTCGGGGATGGCGTCACCCTGGTTCCGGTGTACACGCCGGGGCACGCCTCCGACCACCTCTGCTACTACCTCCCGGAGGAGCGGGCCGTGTTCACCGGCGATGTCGTGCTCGGCGGGTCGACGACCGTCATCCCCGAGGAGGACGGCGACCTCGCCGACTACATGGCCTCCCTGCGGCGTCTGCAGAACCTCGACGTGCGCCGCATCTACCCGGCCCACGGTCCGGTGATCGAGGACGCCCAGGGCCGGATCCAGGAGTACATCGACCACCGGATGCTCCGGGAGCGGCAGATCCTTGGGGCGATCGGAGGCGGAGCGCGGACCATCCCGGCCATGGTCGCGATCATCTACGCGGATGTCGACAGGAAGCTGCACGGCATGGCGGGGCAGTCCGTCCACTCGCACCTGAAGAAGCTGGCCCGGGAGGGCCGGGTGACGGAGGCGGCCGTCACGGAGGGCCCCCCCTCGTGGGCGATCGTCTGACGGCGGCCCGGATGCGGCGGGCGGCCTCCTGACCGATATCTCTTGTCTCTGTCGCCCCCGCCAGGGATCTCTGTCGTCCGCGCCAGGCGGGTGCCGCCGCGACCTCAGGCTGGTCGCTCGGAAGGATGTCCCGCAGTGTCGGCGCAGTCCGCCGCGGGCGCCAGAATCGTTCCCCGGCAGGCCCGTGCGCCGCACCGGCAGACGTAGAGCCCGGCCAGCGCCTCGTCGATCTCGGAGCGCTCGTACGCGTAGTCGTACGTCAGCTCCTCGCCGGCGGCGATGGGCCGCATCGCCTCGATCCAGATGTGCCCGTCGGTCTCGATGGCCGCGCAGTTCGGATCGCACGAGTGATTGATGAAGCGGGCCTCGTTGCCGTTCACGCCGGCGTCGATGCACCGGCCGTCGTCGAGGCTGAACAGGAACGTGTGGTGCCGCTCCATGGTGGTGTCGTCGTACCGATTGTCGGCCTCTTCCGCCGTGATCATCTCGCCGGTGTACTCGATGATCTGCGTCCCCGCGGGGATCGCCCTGAGCGCGAAGACCCCCTGGCCCTGGATCGGCGACGGCCTGATCCCGATGGCCGGGACCGTGGCGCCGGAGTCGGGGCCGTCCCCCGCACCGGCGGCCCCGGAGGGCGTGGTCATCCGCCGAGCCCGGGCATGGCAAACCCCGCCGACTCCAGGCGTGACACGAGGGCGGCCGCCCCGTCCGGGGGCAGGGGCTCGAGGGGCGGGCGCACGGTCCGCCACGCGGCGTCCCGCCCGTAGTGGGCGATGGTGGCCTTGAGGGCGGGGATCATCACGTAGCTCTGCATGATGTTGCGGATCTCGTCGAGCCGCGCCTGCTGCGCGTCGGCGTCGGCCCCGCGCCACGTCGCGGCGAGCCGCGCGATGGGGCCGGGATGGATGTTGGCGGTTGCGCTGATGCACCCCGCGCCGCCGTGGCGCATGCCGGCGAGGAGGAAGGTCTCGCTGCCCGGGAAGACGTCGAACCCCGCGGGGGCGAAGGCGTCGAGCACGGCCCTGGTGTTCCCCCAGTCGCCCGAGCTGTCCTTCATGCCGGCCACGCTCTCCGGGTAGGCCCGGAGCAGCCGCTCGATCAGCCCGAGGGCGATGGGGACCTGGGCCACGGGCGGGATGTGATAGAGGTACACGCGCAGCCGGCGGTCCCCGACTCGCTCGATGACCTCGGCGAAGCTCCGGAACAGCCCGTCATCGCTCACCCCCTTGTAGTAGAAGGGCGGAAGCATCAGCACGCCGGCGCATCCGAGCTTGACCGCGTGAGCGGTGAGGCGAACCGAGTCGGGCAGCGCGCAGCAGCCGGTGCCGGGCATCATGCGCCCGGGGTCAATGCCCGCGTCCGCCAGCCGGTCGAGCAGCTCGATCCGCTCGTCGAGGGACAGGGAGTTCGCCTCCGAGTTCGTGCCGAAGACGGCGAGCCCGACGTCCTGCGACAGGAGCCAGCGGCAGTGCTGGACGAAACGCTCCCCGTCGGGGGCGAGATCGGCGGTGAACGGGGTGACGACGGGCGACAGCACGCCTCGGATGCGATCGGTGGCCATGGCCGGCTCCTGGTCGGACGGTGTCGGGAGCGCAGGGCCCCCCGCGTGACGATACCGCTGCCCGGCCCCGTGCGCCACGTCCCGGCGACGGAACGCCAGTGTCCCGAGGCAGAGATGTGCCGACAGCGCGCCGGGTGGCGGCCCTCCCGGCGCGACACGCGGAGTCGGCGGGAGCGTCGCCGGCACTCGATGGGGCCACGAGATGGGGGGTGGCTCCGGCGATCCAACACGCCACGGTTCCGCGGGGAGGACCCCCACCCCACCCGGCGCCGCGCGTCCACGAACTTCTGACTCGGGGCTCTAGCGGCGGAACCAGTCGAGCAGGGGCTGGAACCACCGGCGCGCTTTCTCGTGCACGCTCTCGGGCTGGTGCTCCTGGCAAACCGGGGGCCAGCTGCCGGCGAGGAAGACCTCGCGGACCTTCGCCGGGCACGCGTCGCTCGCCAGCTTGCCGGTGGTCGGATCGACGTCCGCCTCCACGATGCCCTCGGGGACCGCAAAGGGCGCGGAGGGATAGGCGTCGAGCGCCTGCCGCATGAAGTCCGTCCAGATCGGCAGCGCGGCCTGGCTCCCGGACAGGCCGTGGGGGCGCCCGCTGTCGAACCCCACCCACACGAGGACCACCAGGTTGGAGGAGTAGCCGACGAACCAGGCGTCTCTCCCGGCGTTGGTGGTCCCCGACTTGCCCGCCACCGCGGACGGGAGGTCGACGCGGCCTGCCGCCGTGCCCGACCGCACCACGCCGACCAGCAGCGAGGTCATCAGGTACGCCTCGGCCGGCGAGATGACCGGGGTGCCGACGTCCTCGAGCGCCCAGAGCCCCAGGCCGTCCGCGTCGTGGATGGCCGAGACCGCCGTCGCCTCGAAGCGCCGCCCGCCGTTCGCGAGCGGCAGGTAGGCGCGGGCGAGCTCGATCGGGGTGACCTCGGAGGCGCCGAGGGCGGAGGCGGGCACCGGGGCGATGTCGCTGCGCAGGCCCATGGCGCGGGCGGTCTCGACCACCCTGGCCGGGCCCACGGCCTGGGCGATCCGTACGGTGGCCGCGTTGAGCGACCCCTCGAGGGCCCGGCGCACGCTGACGCGACCCTCGTGGCGCCCCTCGAAGTTCCGGGGCGTCCAGGGCGTGCCGTCGACGTCTATGGTCACTGGCGCGTCGTCGACCAGCGACGCCACGGTGAAGGCGGCGACCTGGTCGTCGCGCGGGCGCAGGGCGGCGAGATAGACGAACGGCTTGAAGGCCGACCCCGGCTGGCGGGAGGCAAGCACGGCGCGATTGAACTGGCTGGCGCGGTAGTCCCGGCCGCCGACGAGGGCGCGGATCTCCCCGGTGGCGGGGTCGAGAACCACGACGGCGGCTTGCAGGCGGTCGGACGCATCCGTGCCGCGGAGCTCGCGTCGCTCCGTCTCCATCCGGTCGATGCCCCGGGCGACGGCCCCCTCGGCCATGCGCTGCAGCGAGAGGTCGAGCGTGGTGACGATCTGGACGGCTTGCCGGGTCCCCAGACCTCCCTCGATCCGCGATTCCGCCTCGCGGCGGACGAGATCGGTGAAGTAGGGCGCCGTCTGCCCGCTCCCCGGGCCGCTCCGCGCGCGCACGGGCTCGGCCCGGGCCCGGTCGTGGTCGGTTGCGCTGATCATCCCGAGCTCGCGCATCCGACCCAGCACGGCGTCCCGCCGCTCGCGCGCGCGCTGCCGGTCGAGAAGTGGGGACGTGCGGTTAGGGGCGCGGATCATCCCGGCGAGAAGAGCGGCGTCGGCCAGGCCGAGCTGATGGACTTCCTTGCCCAGGTACGCCCGCGCCGCCGCGCCCACGCCCCGGATGCCGATCCCCTCGCGATGCCCGAGGTAGATCTCGTTCAGATATGCCTCCAGGATCTCGGGCTTGTCGTAGCGCCACTCGATCAGCGTGGCGAGCCAGGCCTCCCGGAGCTTCCGGCTCAGCGTGCGATCCCTGGTCAGGAGCCGGCTCTTGACCAGCTGCTGGGTGATGGTACTGCCGCCCTGGACCACGCGCGCCGCGCGCAGATTGGCCCACAGGGCCCGGGCCATCCCGCGCGGGTCGAGCCCCGAGTGCTCGGCGAACCGGTGATCCTCCGCGGCCAGCACGGCCTGACGCAGGGCCGCTGGCACGTCGGACAGCCGGATCGGCAGCACCTCCTCGCCCGGGATGTCGTCGGCGCTCGTGAGCACCTCAGGCTCCAGGAAGAGGGCGCCCGCGGGCTTGCCGTCGCGGGTCATGCGGGAGACGCGGTCTCTTTGGACGTCGATCCGGACGAGTGTCGCCGGCTGGGGGCGGCCCCGGTCGACCCGCCGCAGGTAGATCTCCCACCCGGCGCCGACCCGGCGGAACTCGCCGGGAGCGGCCGGCGACTGTCGCGTCTCGCGGTACCGGAGGCGCGCGAGCGCCCCGGGCACGTCGGTCCGCCGGACGTGCATGCCGCGCTGGATCAGCTGAGGCGCGGCGTAGATGATGGTGGAGCGCCCAACGTCGGCACGCCGGAACCGCGCGAGCTCGGCCGCCGAGTAGATGAAGAGCGAGATCCCCGCCAGCGCCGCCAGACCGGCGGTGACGAGCAACGCGATCCCGAACAGCCGCCGGCCCACCTCTCGTCCTCCTCTGCCGGCGCCTTCCCGGCCCGACAGCCTGTTCTATCGAGATCACGTCGCGCCGGCCGGGACGGGTCGCCTTCGAACGGCCCCCTACCCGCCTCCGGCGCACCGGGTCACCCGGTTCCAGCGCGGGTCCCGCCAGTTCGTGCCAAGGACGTGCCAGCCCCGGTCGCCGGCCCGGGCATGGAACCCGGCCGAACTCGCAGTCCTGGGCGTGCCCAAAGGGTACAGCGCGGGCGGCGCAACTCCGGCGGGAAGAAGCGATAGCGCGGGGGCATGTAGAACTTACCGGTGCCTGGAATGCCCGCGCGATGACCGGACGGCAGCTAGGCTAGTGTGCTGAGTCGGAAATGTGCCGACAAAGCGCCGGGCGGGGTGGGAGCCCTCCCCGCGGGACACGCTGTGTCGCGGAGCGCTACCGGCACTTAATGGGGCCACGAGATGGGTGGTGGGTGGCTTCGGCCATCCGCAGAAGATACGGTCCCGCGGGGAGGACCCCCACCCCACCCGGCGCCGTGAGTCCACGAACTTCTGACTCGGGACACGAGCGTCCTGAGTCAACGAACTTTCGACTCGAGACCCTAGGCTCGTGCCGCGTCGATCAGCGCGGTGAAGAGACGCCGGGCCGTCTCGGAGTGGCTCGCCAGCTCCTCCGGATGCCACTGGACGCCCAGGACGAGGCGCGACGGGGCCGTCATCTCCAGCCCTTCGACGATCTGATCGGACGCCCACGCCACCGGCACGAGGCCGCGTCCGAGCGCGTTGACCGCCTGGTGGTGCATGCTGTTGACGTCGATCTCGTCGGCGCCGACCACCTCGGCGAGACGGCTTCCCGGCAGGAGCTTGACCGTGTGCGAGGGCTGGTCGCGGGGCTCCGGCTGGCTGTGGCGGACCGGCGTTCCGGGGTTGCTGGCGACATCCTGGTGCAGGGTGCCGCCGAGCGCGACGTTCAGCACCTGCAGGCCCCGGCAGATCGCGAGGATGGGCCGACCTCCGGCGAGCGCGTCGCGGGTGACAGCGATCTCGAGCGCGTCGCGCGCCGGCGCCACGTCGTACACCGTGGCGTGCGGCGCCTCGCCGAAGAGTGCGGGGTTCAGGTCGCCACCGCCGGTGAGCAGCAGTCCGTGGAGGCCGGCCAGTAGCTGGGTGCGCCCCTCGTCGTCGAGCTGGGGCGGCAGGAGGACGGGCACGCCGCCGGCGGCTTGCACGGCCCGGAGGTACGCGGAGTTCACGTAGGCGCGCTCCGGACAGCTCCCCACCGTGATGGACGTGGTCACGCCGATGAGGGGCCTGGCCGCCATGGCCCGTATGCTACCATCCGGCGCATGACGATCGACGCGGTTCAGACGCAGGACGGGCAGGCGACTCTCGGCGGTGGTCCGATGGCCCAGCTCATCGGACGGCGGTGGATGGTCTCGGCCGGGCACGCCCTGGCCGCCCAGGGGGCCGCGCACATCCTTGGCGGGGGCGGGAATGCGATCGACGCGGGAGTGGCGGCGGGGTTCATGCTCGGTGTGGTGCACCCGGACATGGTGAGCTTCGCCGGCGTGGCGCCCATCCTCGTGCACCTGGCCCGCACCGGGGAGACCATTCAGGTCTCCGGAGTCGGCCCGTATCCGCGCCGCGCCAGCGCCGACTTCTATCGCGCACAGTGCGGGGGGCAGATCCCGGTTGGCCTCCTGCGCACCGTGGTGCCCGCCTCGCCGGCCTCGTGGTGTGAGGCCCTCGCGCGGTGGGGGACGGTGAGCTTCGCCGAGGCGGTGGCCCCGGCTCTCGAGTGCGCGGAGCAGGGCTTTCCGCTCTCGGTGTTCACCGCGTATCAGATCCGCAGCAACGCGGCGCGACTGCGGCAGTGGCCCACCTCGGCGCCGCTGTACTTCCCGGGCGGACAGCCGGCGCCCGCCGGCCATCTCTTCGTCCAGTCGGAGCTTGGCGAGGCGATCCGCCTGATGATCGCGGCGGAGGCGAAGGCCTCCGGGCGGGGTCGCGCCGCGGGGATCCGGGCCGCCCGCGATGCATTCTACAAGGGCGAGATCGCACGACGCATCGCCGATTACCATGCCCGCGAGGGCGGCCTGCTCACCGCCGAGGACCTCGCCGAGTTCGAGGTCGAGGTCGGCCCGGCGCTGACCACCTCGTACCGCGACTACCAGATCGCCGCGTGTGGCTTCTGGTGCCAGGGCCCGGTGCTGCTCCAGATGTTCAACCTGATCGAGGGCTACGACGTCGGCGCGCTCGGCCACAACTCACCGCGTTACGCCCACGTCCTGGCCGAGTGCATGAAGCTGGCGTTCGCCGACCGCGAGGCCTACTACGGCGATCCGAACCACGTGAAGGTCCCGGCCGACGGCCTGCTGTCCAAGGTGTACGCCGAGGCTCGGCGCGCCCTGGTGCGGGAGGACCGCGCCTGGCCGGACATGCCGCCGCCCGGAGACCCGACGGGCCTCGGCAAGTTCCGCAACGGCCATGCCGGCCGGGCGCACGACGGCGGGCCTTCGAACGGCCTGGACACCTCGTACGTCGCCGTGATCGACGCCGAGGGCAACGGATTCTCGGCCACCCCGAGCGATCCCTGCGTCGACTCCCCGGTCGTGCCCGGCGTCGGGTGCGTGGTCTCGCCCCGCGGCTCACAGGGATGGCTGACGCCGGGTCACCCCAGCGAAGTGGGGCCGGGCAAGCGACCGCGGCTGACGCCAGCGCCCGCCATGGCCCTTCACGGCGGCCGCCTCTTCATGGCCTTCGGAACGCCCGGGGGCGACGTCCAGCAGCAGGCGATGCTCCAGGTGTTCATGAACGTCGTGGAGTTCGGCATGCGGCCCCAGCCCGCCGTCGAGGCGCCCCGCTTCGCGACGCGGAGCTTCCCGGACTCGTTCTGGCCTCACGGGAGCGCGCCGGGGCGTCTGGACATGGAGCAGCGCATCCCCGCGGGGACCCGGACCGCCCTGGCCGCCCTCGGCCACACCGTCAATGACTGGCCGGACTGGGACTGGCGTGCGGGCGCCGTGTGCGCGGTCGTTGCGGGCCCCGACGGTATGCTGATGGCTGGGGCCGATCCTCGCCGCGGCGCCCACGCCATCGGCTGGTAGCGCCCGACCCCGGAGCGCCCGGTCGGCGGGCCCTGCGCGCGGCCGGCGCCGTCGCGCACGGAGAGGAACGGTCCCATGGAGGCGCGCAGCTTTCTGACCCCGGTGTCGGCCGAGATCCCCGGCGAGGTGTTCGAAACGCTGCTCGAGACGGCGGCCTTCCGGCTGGAGCGGATCGTGTCACGTGGCCACGCGACGCCCCCCGGGGAGTGGCTGGACCAGGACACGGCCGAGTGGGTGGTCCTGCTGAACGGCGCGGCGCGGCTCGCCTTCGAGGGGCGCGCCGCGCCGGTCGTCCTGCGGCCGGGCGAGTACGTCCTGATCCCCCCGCACCGCCGTCATCGCGTCGAGGAGACCGATCCGCGCGAGCCGACGGTGTGGCTCGCCATCCACTACCGCCCGTGAGCGGCCCCGCGGGCGCGGAGCGCCCGCGGCCGAGATCACGCTGCGCCGGGGGTGACGGCGGTTTTCACCCCGCGCGCGGCCGCGGCATGGGCGAATCCGTCGGCGATGCGCTCGAGCGGGAACCGCGCGGTGATGAGCGAGTCCGCGCCAAGCGCGGGCAGCATCGAGAGGGCGCGACGGAATGACCTTCCCCGGCCGTACGCCCCCTGGATCCGGATCTCGCGGTAGTGGATGTCGTAGAGATCCACGGGGAGCGTCCGCCCCTTGGGACTCACGCCGACGAGCTGCACCGTCCCCATGGGCTTGACCATGGCCAGGGCCTCGGCCACCAGCTCGGGCTTGCCCACGGCCTCGCAGACGACATGCGGTCCGCGCCCGTCGGTGAGGGCCAGGACGGCGTCTCGCAGGGATTCGCGCGTGGGGTCGATGACGTGATCGGCGCCGAGGCGGGAGGCGATCTCCCGCCGCTCGGGCATGGGATCGGAGAGGATGGTGCGGGCCGCCCCTCGCCGCCTGGCGATGGCCATCGTGAGCAGGCCCATGACCCCGCCGCCGATCACGAGCACGGTCGCGCCCTTCGGCATCCTGACCATCTCGAGCCCGGCCAGGCAGCAGGCCGCGGGTTCGGTCAGGGCGGCGGTGGCGGGATCGAGCCCGGCGGGCAGAGGGTGCACAGCGTGGCTCGGGAGAACGGCGCGCTCGGCAAAGCCGCCGGCCCGGCCGATGCGTGTGCAGTGGCTGACCCGCCGTTCCTGGCACTCGGCGCACTCGCCGCAGCCATAGCTCGGCTCGCAGGCGACCGCCTGGCCCACCAGGTGCCGGCTCACCCCGCGTCCGACATCGAGGACCACGCCCGTGTACTCGTGGCCCATCACGAGCGGCGGCTTCCAGGGGAAGAGACCCTGCGTGGCGTGCACGTCCGTGCCGCAGATCCCGGCGGTATGCACGGCCACGACGACCTGGCCAGGCCCGGGCGCGGGATCGGGGACATGGTCGATGGTGAAGCGCGACTCCCCCTGCCAGGTCGCCACTTGCATGTCCGGCCTCCGCTCTGGGCTGACCCGCGCGCTCAGGTGCCCGCGCCCCGGCTCCGGGCGTCCCCGGCAACGGGTTCGCTGTCGCTCCACCGCGCCGGATAGGCGGCGGCGTCGCGACCGTGGTTGTTCGCGATGGGAAGGCAGGCCCCGGGGCCGGAGACCGCCCCGCGCACCGAGTCCTCGGCGCGCGACATCGGATCGTCGCCGGTGATCACCTGCCGGATCATGGCCATGGCGGGATACGACTCGTCGCGCTCGGCCTGCAAGGCCGCGGCGAAGCGGCCGGAGGCGATGTCGTGAAGGACCGCGCGGAAGTGCCGCTCCATCTCGGCCCGGTCGAGCTCGAGGGTGCGAAGATATCCGCCGAAGGCCGCGGCGACCCCGTGCCCGCCCACGGAGCGGAAGAAACCCTGCTCGGCGAAGGCGCCGAACGTCCGGGCCATCTCGCCCGACTGGTACATCTCGAGCACGAGGGCTTCCGGAGGCAGGCCTCGGTCCACGCCGACCTGGAAGGCGATCTGAAGCGCGGTCCCGAGGTAGGCGCCGACCGACTGCTCGATGAAGAGGTCCAGCACGGCCTCCTGAGCCGCTGTCAGCTGCATTGCGCCCCGGCGCAGCGACCCGGCGGCGTTCGCCAGGGCGAGCAGCCGGGGCCAGGCCCGCGGTGTCGCCGCCCACTCGACGGAGACGTAGCTGAAGTAGCCGGTGCCGTCCTGGTACGTGCGCCGGACCTCCTCGCCCAGCATTCGCGGAGCGAAGAGCAGGCCGTCGATGCCGGGCGGGGGCGCCACGTGGTTGAAGGCCAGGGCGTACCCGGAGGCGAAGCAGGCGGCGGCGCCCGGGCGCAGATGGGGGCCGATGTGGCGCGCAAAGCAGTCGCCGATCTCCTCGTCGGGGATGAGCACGGCCGCCACGTCGGCGGCGGCCGCGGCTTCCTCGATGGCGGCGACCCGAAACCCGTCGGCCTCCGCCCGCGCCCGGTACTCGTCGTCGCGGTTGCCCACGACGACGCGAACGCCGCTGTCGCGCAGGTTGAGCGCGATCGGGCGCCCGAGGCTGCCGTAGCCGAGCACCGCCACGATCTCGTCCGCGAGGTCGAGCCCGGCGGCGTCGGCGAGCGTGAAGAATCGATTCATCGTCATGTCCCCCTCCGGGCGTCCGACATCCCCCGGGAGCATAGCAGACTCCGGGCGAGGGGTGACCGGTGGGTCAGGTCGCTTCGCCCTCCACCCGCTTGCCGAACACGATCTCGCCTCCCGCGGCCTCGGCCACCACCGTGTCGCCCTCCGCGAACTCGCCGGCCAAAAGCTTGAGGGCCAGCGGGTCCTGGAGCAGGCGCTGGATGGTCCGCTTGAGCGGCCGCGCCCCGTAGGTCGGGTCGTAGCCCTCCCGTGCCAGCATCTCCTCCGCCGCCGGCGTGAGGTCGAGCC
>DATKEI010000400.1:0-19895 GCA_035544455.1 Binatia bacterium
TCTCGACCTTGCGGATGTAGATGTTCTGGATCGGGTTGTTCTGGGCATCGAGCTTGATCGGCCCGCGCGGCGCGTCCGGGATCTCCACCTGGCGCAGGGCGGCGAGGAACCTCGTGCGATCCTCCACGTTGCCGCCGACCGCCTTGGCCGCCTCGTTGATCCAGCGCGCGGTCGAGTAGCAGCTCTCGGAGTAGTACGAGGGCACCTTCCCGTACTTGGCCCGATAGTCGCGGACGAATCGCCTGTTGGCCGGGGTGTCGATGGCCGCGCTGTAGATGAGAGGACTGATCCCGCCGATGACCTCGTCCCCCAGTGACCGCAGGACGAACTCGTCGAAGGTGGTCCCGCCGCCGATCAGCGGGAACTTCGCCCTGAGGCCGGCGTCCTGGTACTGCTTCGGGAAGCGCAGGGCGGAGGCGGCCACCATGACCGCGAACACCGCGTCGGCGTCGCGGCGGATCTGCGACAGGTAGGGGGCGAAGTCGGTGGTGCCCAGAGGGGCCCAGAGCTTCTGCACGACCTGCCCTCCGTTCTCCTCCAGCGTCTTCTGGAAGCCTCCGACCACTTCCCACCCGAAGGCGTAGTCGATCCCGATGGTCACGACCCTCCTGTAGCCGAGGGTCCTGGCCGTGTACTCCCCGAAGGGGTGGGAGGGCTGGCTCGAGGTCCAGCCGGTGCGGACGATCCATCGTGCCGGCTTGCGCTGGGTGAGATCGTCGGCCGCCATGACCGGGTAGAGCATGGGCACCTGGTATTCGTCCACCTTCGGGGCGAGGGCGTAGCCGACGTGGGCGAAGACCTCGCCGGCGAGCACGTGCACCTTGTCGCTCTCGACGAACTTGCGCAGCTTGGTCAGCGCCACGTCGGGCTGCCCCTGCGAGTCCTCGACGATGAGCTCCACCGGACGTCCGGCGATCTGGTTGTTGTTCTCGGCGAGCCACATGCTGAGGCCGTTGACCATGTCCTTGCCGACCTGGGCGGCGCCCCCCGTGAGCGGCGCCATGAAGCCGATCTTGACCGGCCCCGTCTGGGCCGGCACGGTGACGGGAGCCGCGATGACCAGGCCCATCAGGATGGCGGCGGCGGACGCGACGGTGCGCATTCTCATGGAGTCCCCTCTCTCGCTCGCCACCGGCGGATCATTCCCACGATCCCCCGGGCGCGTAGCCCATGGTACCGGTGGAGACGCCCCCCGAGAATCATGAGCCATCGTGTCGACGGAGCCCAGGTTCTTCTGTCCCGTCCAGGCCCGACTGCCAGTCGCGGCGGCGCACCGCCGCCCGGAGGAACTTCACGCGCCGATGTAGGGTGGGCGGGCGGTCCCGGCCAACATCGAGCCCACGGAGGCCCCCCCGCCGGAGGTGAGCCGGGGACGTCCGCGCACGTCCCCGGCTCACCGGCACGGAGCGAGGTCGGGGGAGCGAGGGGACAGGGGCCGCCGCCGCTCAGCCCGGTTGCACCCTCAGCTCCGACGCTGCGGCGATGCGCAGGAAAATGGCGTCGCGCGAGAGCAGCAGCGCGCCGCGATCGAGGGCGCACTGGGCCACATGGGCGTCGGGCGTCGAGACGGCAACCCCCCGGCTGGCCAGCCGGCGCCGGAGATCGCCCACGCGAATCCAGTGGTCAAGGGGTGTCTCGTGCACCGGCAATTCCTCGATGAGAGACTGGATCGAGGTGCGATCGCGCGCCCGCCGGGCACCGCTGATCAGCTCGGCGACCGCGATCGGCGGGAGAACGACCGACCCCTCGCGCAGGGCGCCTTCCAGCATGGGCGCCGCCCGCCTGGCGAACAGCTCGATCCAGACCGAGGTGTCAGCGACGACGGCGCTCACGAGACGCGTCGAGATCGATGGAAAGCTTGACCTTGCCCCGCAAGGCCATCGCCTTCTCGTAGGCGCGGGCCCGCCGCACGAGGCGGAGGCCCTCGACGAGGGTCTCGGTGATGCCCTTCCCCGTCACGCCCATGGCCTCTGCGAGGAGTTGCTCCGGTAGATTCGCGGTGACCCGCCTCGTCATGATTCCGATGCTAATCAGCGTCATTACGAACGTCAATACGGGTGGAGGCCCGCGGGCGAGGGTCAGGTGAGCCGCGGTCCTGAATGTCGCAGATCGCCGCTCCATTGACTCATGGGCATGAGTCGTCTAGACTCCTGGTCATGAGCAAGAGGCTTCAAGTGCTTCTGGACGATGCCGATCTGAAGGAGATCCGACGGCTCGCCCGGGCGCGGCGGATGACGGTCGCCGAATGGGTGCGCCAGGCCCTGCGCGCGGCGCGCCGGCGCGAGCCCGCGACGGCGGCCCACCGCAAGATCGAGAGCATCCGGTGGGCTGCGCAGCATGCGTTCCCGACCGGCGACATCGAGCAGATGCTGTCCGAGATCGAGCGCGGCTATCTGTCCCAAGAGTCCCGGTGATCTTCATCGACTCCAACATCCCCATGTACCTCGTGGGCAGCGCCCATCCGCACAAGGCCGACGCCGAGCGCCTCCTGGAGTGGTGCGCGGGTGCGGAGGAACGCCTGGTCACCGATGCCGAGGTTCTCCAGGAGATCCTGCACCGCTACGTCGCCATCGACCGGCGGGACGCCATCCAGGTGGCGTTCGATGCCGTCCTGCGCGTGGTGGACGAGGTGTTCGCCGTCGATGCCGGCGCGGTCGACCGCGCCAAGGCCATCGTGCTGGGCCACCGCAGCGTGTCGGCGCGCGATGCGCTGCACCTCGCGGTCATGGAGCGGGAAGGCGTCCGACGCATCCTGAGCTTCGATCGCGGGTTCGACGGCTTCCCCGGAATCGAGCGGATCGCCTGAGCGCACGGCCGCCCGGGACCGGCGGGCCCTTCCGGGCGGGCGGCTGATCTCGGAGCTCGCCGCGGCCAGGCTCGGCCGCCAGCGACCTCAGATGCCGGTGCCGAAGCCTCCCGCGCTCCGGACGGTCGTCGCCTCGCCCATGTGCCCGGCGGGGTGGAAGAGGGCGAGCGCGCTCAGGACCATCGCGCGCGGGCGCCCGGTGAAGCCCTTCACCATGCCGTCCCTTCGCGCTCCGAATGCCCCGCTCTCGGCGGCCTCCTCCAGGCGGGCGGCGGTGATCTCGCCGTCCCAGTCCGAGGCCTCGAAGCCGCCCACGACCTCGCGGGTGCGGCGGCCCACGGCGTCGCGGTAGTCGCGGAGGGCGGCGAGGTCGATCTGCCGGGTCAGCGCGGAGACCTCGGGGCTCGTCATGCCGATCCCGAAGTCGCGCCGCTCGATGCCGAGCCGGCGGAGCCACGCGTCGTCAAACACCTGGGGCCGCCCGCCCAGCACCGGGTTGACGATCATGTCCTCGGCGCGGGCGATGTGCCACATGAGCCACGCCAGCGAGTTGAGATCCTCGCGGGGGCGCACCCGCATCTGCTCGTCGCTCAGGCTGCCGAAGGCGCGCTCGGCCGCCGACGCCTTGTTGCCCGCCACCGCCACCGAGTGCATCGCGCTGTGCTGGTCCAGGAACATCTGGCGAACGTCCATGTCCCCCTCCCTCGCTGGCGCGCGGCTCAGCCGAGCCGGCGGTCGTCCTGGAGCCGGACGATCGAGCGGTCGAAGGCGTCGGTGATCTGCTCGATGTCCCGGTCGGTCATGGCCGCGTTCATCCAGCCATGGGCGTTGCCACGGCTGTAGTCGACCCCGTTGAGGAGCATGGCCAGGTGGAGGGCGCCGCCCACGGGACCCATGCCGCGGTCGAGGCGGGCGGCGTCCATGGTCCAGTCCTCCAGGCCGAGCTCGGCGGCGTCGGCGCCCAGGAAGATGCGGAAGATCGACGAGGCGCCGTAGACGCAGCCGCGCACGCCGCGAGTCTTCAGCACCTGGTTCATCCCCGCGCGCAGCCGATCGCCCAGGCGATTCAGCTCGCGCTGCACCTCTCCCGTCTTGAGGATCTCGAGCTGGGCCACGGCGGCGGCGGCCACTAGCGGGGTCCCGCTGTACGTCCCCTGGTCCGCCACGCGCCTGGTCCGGTCGCGGGTGGCGTCGCCGCTGAAGGCGATGCCGTCCATCAGATCGGCGCGGCCGACCAGCGCGGCGCCGGGCAGGCCGCCGGCGACGGCCTTGGCCAGGCAGGTCAGGTCCGCGGTCACCCCGAAGTACTCCTGGGCGCCGCCCGGCGCGAGGCGGAAGCCGGTCACCACCTCGTCGAAGATCAGGATCACGCCGCGCTTCTTCGTCTCCTCGCGAAGCGCCCGGAGGAAGGCCGGGCTGGTCGGCACCGTCATGGAACGGCCGCCCGCCGGCTCGAGGATGATCGCCGCGACCGGATGCTCGTCGAGCAGCTCGCGCACGTGGGCGATGTCGTTGCAGCGGGCCACGAGGGTCATCCGGAGCGTGCTGGCCGGCACCCCGGCCGACGCCGGGATCTCGAACGGATCCTTCACGGCGGCGACGAAGGCGTCGTGCACGCCGTGGAAATGGCTCTCGAACTTGATGATGTGGTCGCGCCCGGTGAAGGCGCGGGCCACCCGCACGGCCAGCGAGGTCGTCTCGGTGCCGGTCAGGGTGAAGCGAACGCGCTCGGCACCGGGCACGCAGGCGCGGATCAGCTCGGCCCAGCGAAGCTCGATCTCCGAGCAGGCGCTGTAGTGAAGGCCCCGGCGCGCCTGCTCGGTGATGGCCTGCACCACCGCCGGGTGGTTGTGGCCCAGCAGGAGGGCGCCGTGGCCGCTCCAGCAGTCGATGTAGACGTGGCCGTCGACGTCCCACTTGCGGGCGCCGTCGGCGCGCTCGACGTAGAAGGGGAACGGCGCGAACACGCGGCCGTCGTGCGCCGCCCCGCTGGGCATCACCTGGCGCGCGCGCTCGTAGAGGGCCCTGGACTTCGGGCGGGCGTCGGCGTATTCCTGCTCGAGGGTCGGTCGTGGTGTGGTCATGGGCGATAGGATAGCACCGAGACAGCGTTGCCATTCGAGGAGGCTGGCCATGGTGGCCGACGAGCTTCGCATCGAGAGCGGGCCCCGCCTGGAGGACGTGGCGCGCCTGAACGACCGGCTCTACGAGTTCAACGCCGCGGCCGCCGGCGTCGACGACGGACAGTGGCTCGCCATCTTCGTCCGGGATGCCGCTGGCGACCTCGAGGCCGGCCTTCACGGCTGGACGTGGGGGCGCACGGGTTTCGTCGAGACGCTGTGGGTGCGCGCGGACCGGCGGGGCGCGGGGCTCGGCGCGCGCCTGCTCGCCGCCGCCGAGGGGGAAGCCACGCGCCGGGGGTGCCGGGAGATGCAGCTGGCGACCCACAGCTACCAGGCGCCGGGCTTCTACCGGCGACAGGGCTACGAGCAGATCGGCGAGCTGCCGGGCTGGCCTGCGCCGAGCACGCGCTTCTTCTTCCGCAAGTGGCTGAGTCGCTTCGCCGACGCGGGAGGCCCGGCCGCGGGGCGCCCTTGTCCGCTCCCCACGCCCCGGCTATAGTCGGCCATCCCGCCCGTTCCGGGCCGACCATCCGAGCACACCCCTCACCGCTGGAGGGCACGCGCATGAATCGCTCGCCCCGACTGTTGCTGCTGACCCTGATCGTCCTTGTCTCGGCTGTCGCGGTGAGCGGGCCCGGGGGGCCCGCCCGGGCCCAGGCGCCGAAGCCCGAGGGGGAGATGCGGTGGGCGCTCTACGTGACGCTCTCGCCCCTCTGGTTCGACCCGGCCGAGGTCGTCGGGGTCCTCACGCCCTTCTGGGTCATGTACGCGATGCACGACGCGCTGGTGAAGCCGATGCCCGGCAACCGCCAGGCGCCGAGTCTGGCGGAGTCCTGGACGGTGAGCGCGGACCAGAAGACCTACGAGTTCAAGCTGCGCGAGGGGCTCACGTTCCACAACGGCGATCCCTTCACCGCGGAGGACGTCAAGTTCAGCTTCCACCGCGCCAAGGGGGCGAGGCTCCTGCACGAGAAGGTGCGGGAGGTGGCCGTGGCCGGACCCCATCGCGTGCGCTTCGTGCTGCACGAGCCGTGGCCGGACTTCATGGTCTTCTACGGGACCCTGGCCACCGGGGCCGGGTGGATCGTGCCGAAGAAGTACGTCGAGCAGGTCGGGGTCGAGGGCTTCCTGAAGGCGCCGGTCGGTCTCGGGCCCTATCGCTTCGTGAGCCACACCCCCGGGGTCGAGCTCGTCATGGAGGCCTTCGAGGGCTACTGGCGCAAGATGCCCTCGGTCAAGCGCCTGGTCTACAAGAGCGTCCCCGAGGCCACGACGCGCATGGCGATGCTCAAGCGCGGCGAGGTGGACCTGGCCTATCTGGTCGACGTCCCCATGGCCCAGGAGATCAAGCGGGACCCGTCGCTCACGCTCGCCTTCTCCGGCGGCATCGGGACCTTCTATCTCGACTTCCTCGAGCAGTGGGACGAGAAGTCGCCATGGAAGGACCGGCGGGTGCGCCTGGCCGCGATCCAGGCCATCGACGCCCGCGCCATCAACGAGGCGGAAAACCTCGGCGCCTCTCGTCTGACGGGCAGCATGATCCCGAAGACCTTCGAGTTCGCGCTGCCGCTGGAGCCGTACGCGTACGACCCGGCGAAGGCCCGGCAGCTCCTTGCCGAGGCCGGCTACCCGAACGGCTTCGACGCGGGCGACCTGCACCCCTGGCCGCCCTACAGCTCGATGGGCGAGGCGGTGGCGGGCTATCTCGGAGCGGTGGGTATCAAGACCAGGCTGCGCACGATGGAGCGCGCGGCCTTCTACTCCGCGCTGGCCTCGAAGAAGCTCAAGGGCGTGTGCCTGTGCATCAACGCGGTGTACGGCAATGCCGCCGCGCGCCTGTCCCAGATCGTGCCCGCCACCGGCGCGTACGCGTACGGGAGCTATCCGGACGTCGACGCCCTCTACCAGCAGCAGGCGCGGGAGACGGACCGCACGAAGCGCGAGGCCATGCTGCACCAGATCCAGCGCATCCTGTACGAGCGCGTCCGGTACGCGCCCATCTACGAGTACATCTGGCCGAGCGGCGTGGGGGCGCGGGTGGCCGACCCCGCTCTCATGGCGATCGACCCCTACCCCTGGTCGGCGCCCCTCGAGGACGTGCGGCTCAAGCCGAACTGATCGGAGGCACACGCATGGCGACGGCGACCCGCTCCGCGCTCCACACGCCGCTCTGCGACGCGCTCGGCATCACGCACCCGATCTGCCAGGCTGGCATGGGCCACGTGGCGCGGTCCGCGCTGGCCGCGGCCGTCTCCGAGGCCGGCGGCCTCGGCGTGATCGCCTCCGCCCAGTTCACCCCGGCCGAGCTGCGCGAGGACATCCGCCGCCTGCGCGACCTGACCGACCGGCCGTTTGGGGTGGACATCCTCTTCGCCACCGTGCGGACCAGCGGGAGCGAGGCCGATCGCTTCACCGACGACGTGCGCGGGTGGACGGACGTGGCGCTCGAGGAGCGGGTGCCGGTCCTGGTGGCCGGCCTCGGCAATCCCGGCGCGGCCACCGCGGAGGCGCACCGCCTCGGCATCAAGGTGATGGCCCTGTGCGGCAACGTCAAGCAGGCGCGGGATCACGTGGCCAACGGGGTGGACGTGGTCATTGCCCAGGGGCACGAAGCCGGTGGCCACACCGGGCGCGTGGCGGGCCTCGTGCTCGTACCCGCGGCGGTGGACGCGGTGACGCCGGTCCCGGTGGTGGCGGCCGGCGGGATCGCCGACGGGCGCGGACTGGTGGCGGCGCTGGCGCTCGGGGCGGTGGGCGTGTGGATCGGGACGCGCTTCATCGCCACGCACGAGGCCCATGGCCACGTGAACTACAAGGACCGGATCGTGGCCATCGACGAGGAGGGCACGGTGGTGACCCGCGCCGCCTCGGGCAAGCCGTGCCGCCTGATCCGGAACGCCTTCACCCGCTCGTGGGAGCGGCGCGAGGCCGACATCCTGCCGTTTCCCGTGCAGTCGGCCCGGGTGGGGCGGCCGGCGGCGATCCTGGCCCGCGACCAGGGGGACGTGGACAACGGCAACGCGCCCTGTGGCCAGAGCGCCGGGCTCATCCACGACATCCAGCCCGCCGGCGACGTGGTGCGCCGCCTCGTCGAGGAAGCCGAGGCCGTCCTGGCCCGCCTCCCGCGCTGAATGACGCCTCTGCGCGTTACCGCCGGCTGGGGCGACCCGGATCGGCTCTACGCATCGTCCTCCCGCTCCTCCTCTTCGGCCAGTTCTCGCTCGAGCTGGTCCAGCGGAGGCAGGATGGCCACGATGGCGGCCTTGACCGCGGGCAGGTCCCCCGTGGCGATCGACCACAGCCGCCGGAGGTCCACACCCTGGTAGCCATGGATGAGCACGTCGCGAAATCCGGCCATGCGCTGCCAGGGGATCTCGGGATGACGGGCGCGATACACGGCGGGGATCTGCTTGGCAGCCTCGCCGATGACCTCGAAGTTGCGGATCACGGCGTCCTGGGTCTTCATGTCGCGGAGGAAGACACCCTCGCCGTCCCGGATGTAGCCCTCGATCCGGTCGGCCCGCTCGAGGATCTGGGCCAGATACACGCGGGGATCTTTGGTCACAGCGGCCGCGCCTGCTTCAGGATGCGGCGGCGGAGCAGCCAGTACAGCCCGTCCTCCGTCACCACTTCCACCTTGCGCCCAAGCAGCGTCTGAAGCTCTTCGACGAGCCCCACCGGAAACCAGGGGCTGGTGTCGCCGGGTGTGGACACGAGGAGGTCGATGTCGCTCTCCTCAGTTGCCTCCCCGCGGGCCGCGGAGCCAAAAAGGCGGACGTTGTGGGCACCGTGCCGCTCGGCGATTCGCAGGATGTCCGAACGCCTGGCGTCGAGCAGTTCCTGGATGCTCATCTCCGCTCCCGGCGCACCCGAGCTGCTGGGTCGCTGCGACTCCGACTAGCCGCGCTCGGTCCCCAGTGTCCCACGCTCGGCGGGCACGGCAATGACGGGCTTCACGCCGGCTCGGTGCCTGGAGGCAGCCCCGACCAGATCAGGCGCCTACGATCCCCAGCTCACCCCCTCCCCGCCGTCCACGGGCAGGGAGACGCCGGTGACGAAGCCGGCCTGGTCGGAGTGCAGGTACAGGGCGGCGTAGGCCACGTCCCAGCCCGTGCCCATGCGCCGGCGGAGGGGCACGCGCCGGTCGCGCGAGGCGATGACCTCTTCCCGGCTCGTGCCCTGGGCGACGCGGGCCTCGATGGCCATCGGGGTATTCATCAGGCCGGGGAGGATGGCGTTGGCGCGGACGCCGTACCGGGCGTTGGTGGCGGCGAGGTTCTCGGTGAGGGCGACCACCGCGGCCTTCGTCGTCTTGTAGCCCACCAGCGGATAGGCGTTCCGGGCCGCCATCGACGAGATGTTGACGATGGAGCCGCCGGACTCCCGGAGCGCCGGCAGGGCGTGCTTGCACGCGAGCCACATCCCCTTGAGGTTGATGGCGACGCTGCGCTCGAAGGCCTCCACCGTGAGCTCGGTGGCGGGGGCGTCGCCCAGGGCGAGGCTGGCCCCGACGTTGTTGTGAAGGATGTCGATCCCGCCGAGCTGCTCCCCGGCGGCGGCGACCATCCGCTGCACGGCCGCCTCGTCCGTGATGTCCGCCTCGACGGCCCAGGCCTGGCCGCCCTCCGAGCGGATCATGTCCACGGTCTCCTGGGCCGACTCGAGGTGGCGGTCGGCCACGACAACGCGCGCGCCTTCGCGCGCGAGGACCATGGCCGTCGCCCGGCCGTTGCCGACCGTCTCCCCGCGCGTCTGGCCCCCGCCCACGACGATTGCCCTTTTGCCCTCCACGCGTCCTGGCATCCCGGTCCTCGCTCTCCCCCCGGCCGTTCTCTTGGGCCTGTTCTCGTCGCGGAATGTCCGCCGGCACGGGGAGACGGCCGCCGCTCGCCGGGCGCCCACCTTTGCCCTTCCCGTCCCGGAGGAATCGGGCCCCGCGGGCCAGCGGATCGAGCAGAGAGTGTAGCACTGGCTCCGCGGTCATGGGGCCGCACGGCGCGCCCGATCGGGGGTAGGGTGGTCCCCATGGCCTTCCTCGCCGCTCACGGCGTCGGCGCCAGGAGACCCGACCAATGACCCGTCCCGTCCGTTTCGGCGCGCTCCTGCGCCAGGCCGACAACCAGTGGAGCAGCATCGCCGCGGCCGCGCGCATCTGCGACGACCTCGGCTTTCACTCCATCCACTTCATCGACCACCTGCTGGCCATCCCCGACCCCGCCGGCGACATCCTGGAATCGTGGACCACCATGACGGCCTGCGCGGCCATCACGCGGCGCGTGCGCCTGGGGACCACCGTGCTCTGCAACTCCTTCCGCGCGCCGGCGCTGCTGGCCAAGATGGCGGTGACGCTCGACGTGATCAGCGACGGCCGCTTCGAGCTGGGCATCGGCGCCGGCTGGCACGAGCCGGAGTACCACGCCTACGGCTTCGACTTTCCCGGCGCGGGCGTGCGCATCGAGCAGCTCGCCGAGGCCATCCAGATCCTCAAGCGGCTGTGGGCGGGAGAGCGCTTCGACTTCGACGGGCGGCACTATCGGCTTCGCGGCGCCGTGTGCCGGCCGCGGCCGGTGCAGTCGCCGCGCCCGCCCATCATGATCGGGGGCGCGGGCGAGCGAAAGATGCTGCGGCTGGTCGCCGAGGAGGCCGACGTGTGGAACGCCTCGGCCGCCAACTACGCTCAGCTCGACAGGAAGATCGCGGCGCTGAGGGAGCACTGCCGCGCGGTGGGCCGGGACGTCGCCAGCCTCGAGCTGTCGCTGCAGGACCTGGTGGTCATCGCCCCGACCCGGGCCGCCCTCGCGGCGCCCCTGGCCGACGCGCGGCGCCGCCTGTCGTTCTTCGGCGACGTGGACGCCATCGCCACCATCGGCACGCCCGAGGAGTGCGTCGATACCCTCCGCCTCAAGGTCGCCCAGGGGATCACGCACTTCATCTGCCTGTTCACCGATGGTGGGCAGCCGGAGACCGTCCGCCTCTTCGGCGAGCGCGTGCTGCCCGCCTTCCGCTGACGCCGCTCAGCGCGGGCGCATCGCCGGCCGCGTCGCCCCGAGGACCTTTCCGGGATGGCGTGCGTCGGCGCCTCGCGCGGGATCCCTGGATCGCGGGGACGGAGCCTCCGGAGAAGGGGCGTGCGACGGACCCTCCGCGAGCGGCGCGTGTGACTGGCCAGGAACAGGATGGCCGCCCACCGGCGCGACGAGGAGGGGCCGCCGGCAGCGGGGGTTACACCGCGGGGCCGTCCTGGATGGCGCGCGCGAGCTTGCCGGGCGCGCGGCGGCCGTCGCCGGCGCGCCCGGCAAGCTTGCCGCCCTCCACGACGACCCGGCCCCGCAGCAGGACGACGGCCGGCCATCCGTGGACCTCCCAGCCGTCCCACGCGCTGTAGTCGGAGCCGTGCAGCTCGCTCGAGCGCAGGGTCTTCCGGACGGCGGGATCGAATACCACGAGGTCGGCGTCGCTCCCCGGCGCGATGGCGCCCTTGCGCGGATAGAGGCCGAGGATGCGCGCGGCGTTGGTCGACGTGATGGCCACGAACCGCTCGAGGGGCATGCCGCGCCTGGACACGCCCTCCGTGTAGATGATCGGCACCCGCGTCTCCACCCCGACGTGCCCTCCGGTGGCGTCCGCCACGTGCCGGCTCCGCACCTTGATGGCCCGCGGCGTGCAAAGCTCGTCGGTGGCGACGGTGGCCAGAGCCCCCTGTCCGAGGCCGCTCCACAGCCGCTGCCGGTCCTCCTCCTGCTTGAGCGAGGGGTAGGTGTGGTAGATGACGCCGTCCGGGCGGAGATAGGCGTCGGCAGTGAAGCTCGCGTAGTGGTGGAGCGTCTCGCCGTAGACGGCGAGGCCCTGTCCCCGCGCCGCCTCGATGGCGTCCACGCCCGCCCGGGCGCTCACGTGGACGAAGTAGATGGCGGCGCCCTCCACGTACCGCGCGAGCCGGAGGACGCGGTGAAACGAGATGTCCTCCGACATGGCGCTGTGCACCAGGGGCATGTGCTGGATGTCGGTGCGCCCCTCGCGCGAAAGGCGCTCGTACATGTACATGACGAGGTCGTCGTCCTCGGCGTGGATGGCGAGCACCCCGCCGTGGCGCGCCGCCTCGGCCATGATCTCCCAGAGGTGGCCAAGGCGGATCATGCGCCCCTTGCCGATCGGCCGCACGTCGGTGGTGAAGATCTTGATGCTGGGGAACCCGGACTGGATGGCTTCCGGGATCTGGGCGACGATCTCGTGCGGCACCGCCCCCTGGAGCATGACATGCAGGGCGTAGTCGGAGTAGCCGTCGCGCCAGACGGCCTCCTTCTGCTCGATGGCCCGGGCGATGGTGAGGCCGGGCTCCCACACCGCAAAGTCCACCAGCGTGGTCGTGCCGCCGTGGAGCGCGGCCCGGCTCACCTCCGCGGGCGGGGCGCTGGTCGTCACCCCGCCGTCGAGGGCCGGGATGGGCCAGTGGGTGTGGACGTGCGGGTCGATCCCGCCGGGGATGACGAGCTTGCCGGCGGCGTCGATCACGCGGCCGACCTCGCCCGGGAGCACGCCCGGCGCCGCCACGACGGCGATGCGCTCTCCCTCGATGCCGACGTCCCAGTGCCCCACGCCTCCGGGGGTGACGACCTGGCCGCCGCGGATCACGATATCGAGCATGCGATTCTCCTCCCGAGCGGGTGTCCTGCTCCATGATGCCAGGACCGATGCTACTGGATCTCCTTCGCGAATGCCTTGATGTGGGCGATGAACCGCGCGTCGTAGCCCTGTTCCGAGTAGGTCGTGACGCCGAAGGCGTTGACCGCGGGCTCGACCGACGTGTCGTGACCGGTGCCGGTGGGAAACTCCGTCATGAACCAGGCGTGCAGGAGCTCGTGAAATGTCGTCTTGGCGATCTCGACCAGAGGACGGATCACGATCCTTGGCACGTTCGTGAATCCCGGCCGGGACGGCTGACGGCACGTGGGGCAGGGAGGGCGAACGTGGACTCCGAGCGCCTGCGCCACCGTCCACTTGTGCCCCTGCGGGCACTGGTACTGCGACACCTCGCCGCGGTATCCCACGACGACGTAGACGTTGTAGTGCTGTCCTCTGGGCGCCTCCTGGCAGAAGCCGGCGGGCCGCTTGCGGCCGATGCCCGGGATCGCGTTCGCATCGGCCACGTAGATCAGGTCGCACACGACCTTGCGGCTGTCAATGGCGTCGAGTAGCCACTTGCCGCGCGGACAGGCGGCCATGCGATCGAAGCTCTGTCGCACCGTGCTGGTGGCGAGCTTGTTCTGCTCGACGCTCCGGTCAAATTTTGTGCGAATCACGGCGTCCCTCCGGGGCGGCCGCGCGTGGCGCTCCTCGGACCTGGCTCCCGCCACCGCGCCGCCTGCACGTCGGGGCCCGGGTCGCCTCGATCCCGGCGGCGACTCGCGGTCACTGCCCCTTGCCTGAACCGCCTGCAACACAAAGGCCACGGGACGAGACGAAGAAGATCAAAGAGTTGGGGTGACCGCGAGCCGTGGGGCCTCGCGCCCGCTCGGGACCGGATGATGGTCGATACCCCAGGATGCCCGAACGGCGCGGAGGCGTGCGCCGGCGATCGCCTCAGCCGCCGCGTCCGCCGAAGCCCGGGCGATCGTAGGATTCGCGCCGGGCCGCGTCGGAGAGCCGGATGAGGTAGCGGGCCGGGTCCGCCCAGAACAGGGCGCGCAGCTCGGCCAGGCTGCTTGCCCCCGCGTAGCTGATCGACGAGCACAGGTGCCGCAGCATGTCCTGGAGGATCGGGCGGACCGACCCCCGCGCCGGCACGCTGATCTCGAGCCCCTCCGCGCCGAGGGCGTCGACGTCCGCCGCCGCCGCGTCCTCGAGGTCCAGCCGGTCGACGATGGCGCCGATGGACGCCATGCCCCGGAGCACCTTGAACGGCACGCGCACGGCCCGCTGCGTGTCCGGGACGACCACGGGCTTCTGCACCACCTCGCCCGGCGTCTCGACCGTGCCTGCGAACGCGCTGCCGAGCATGGCGGTGTCCCCGCACACCAGGGCCTGCATGAGCGCGCCGTCCCGGGTGATGCCGCCGTCGGCGACGATCGGGATGGCGTCTCCGATCGCGAGCCGGCACTCGACGAGCGCCTGGAGCTGGGGCACCCCGAAGCTCGTGGTGATGCGGGTCGTGCAGCCCCCGCCCGGGCCGATGCCCACCTTGATGCCGTCGACTCCCCGCTCGGCGAGGAAGCGGGCGCCCTCGCCGGTGGCGACGTTGCCCGCGATGAGCTCGACGTCGCCGAAGCGCCGGCGGAACTGGGCGAGGGCCGTGTCCATGACCGTCGAGTGCCCGTGGGCGATGTCGATCACGATGACGTCGGCGCCGGCGCGGAGCAGCTCGGCCGCCCGCTCCAGGTAGTCGCCCTTGGCCCCGATGGCGGCGCCGACACGGAGACGCCCCTGGGTATCCCGGGTGGCGAACGGCTGGCGGCGATGGATGACGATGTCGCGGGCGGTGATCAGCCCGGCGAGCCGGCCGGCGGAGTCGACGAGGGGGAGCTTCTTGATCTTCCGCTCCACCATCAGGCGCTCCGCGCCCTCGATGTCGATCGGGCCCTCGTGGACGACGAGGCGCGCGCGCGGCGTCATGCGCTCGGCCACGCGGAGGGTGCCGGGCACGAAGCGCATGTCGCGCTCGGTGAGCAGGCCGCGCACCGTCCGGGCCTCGTCGACGACGACCAGGGTGTGGACGCCGGAGGCCTCCATCACGGCCCGCGCCTGATCCAGGCTGGCCTCCGGGCCGATGGTGTACGGGTCGGGGATGATGCCGTGCTGGGTGCGCTTGACCGCCTGCACCTCGCGCACCTGGGGCTCGATGTCGCCGGCCCGGAATCCCCGGTCGATGACGCCGATCCCGCCTTCCTCGGCCTGCACGACGGCCATGGCGGCCCGGGTGACGGTGTCCATGTTGGCGGAGACGATCGGCCGCTTGAGGACGATGCCCCGGCTCAGGCGCGTGCTCAGGTCGATGCGCGCGGGATCGCGCCGCTCGAGGACGCTCTGCCGGGGGGCGAGCAGGAAGTCGTCGAAGGTGCAGCCGCGCACGAGCGCGCGCACGGCGTCGGCGGCGTCCATGCCGCCAGTCTACGCGAGCGCGCGGGCGCGTCTACCTGACGGGGAGCAGCCCTCGCAGACGAAGGTCCGGACCCATGTTGTCCGGGTCCGACCCGGGTCGTTCCCGTCGACGTGGCGCATGAGCGGGGCGCCGACAGGGCTCGGGCTTGCGTGCGCGCCGCTACCAGGCGGCGAGATGCCGGGCGATCCGGCGCAGGCTCGGCTCTGGCGGCTGCTCCTGGGCGAGCTCGATGAGCACGGCGTACGCCGCCCCGCGCGCCTCCACCAGCCAGCGCGCGCTCTCGCCGCCATGGCCGCGCACCGCGTCCAGGGCGGAGCGGCAGACCGCCTCGATCACCTCGTCGGGCGCGCCCATCTCCCGGACGAGCCGGCACGCGGCGCGCACCGCGCCCTCCACGGCGTCCTCCACCTCGTGCGAGCCCAGCGGGCCTCGCTCGAGCCGGGCGACGAATATCTCCCGGACGCTCAGTCGCACGCCGTGCGGGGGGACGCGAGCCCGCAGAAGCCACCCGAGCTCTGCCGCCACGACCTCCTCGAACGGCCTCATGCCACCGGCTCCACCCGCAGGACTTCCCCGGCCATGTCCACCCGGACTGTCCCCCCGTCCGGGAGCTTGCCGGCCACGATGAGCCGGGCCACCGGGGTCTCGACCTCGCGCTGGATGGCGCGCCGGAGGGGACGGGCGCCATAGACAGGGTCGTAGCCGACGCGGGCCAGGTGGTTGCGCGCCGCCTCGGTGACCTCGAGGGAGATGCGCCGCTCGGCCAGCCGCCGGCGCAGCCCGTCGAGCTGGATCTCCACGATCCGTCCGAGCTCGGCCTCGCTGAGGGCCCGGAACACCACGACCTCGTCCACGCGGTTCAGGAACTCCGGCCGGAACTGGCGGCGGAGCGCCTCCAGCACCTGCTCCCGCATGCGCTGGTAGCTCTGCTCGTCCGCCCCGCGCGTTTCCAGAATGAGCTGGCTGCCGATGTTGGACGTCATGATGATGACGGTGTTCTTGAAGTTCACGGTGCGGCCCTGGCCGTCGGTCAGCCGCCCGTCCTCGAGCACCTGGAGGAGCACGTTGAAGACGTCCGGGTGGGCCTTCTCGATCTCGTCGAGCAGCACCACGGAGTACGGCTTGCGGCGCACCGCCTCGGTGATCTGGCCGCCCTCCTCGTAGCCCACGTAGCCCGGGGGGGCGCCGATCAGGCGCGCCACCGTGTGCTTTTCCATGTACTCGGACATGTCCAGGCGGATCATGTTGTCCTCGTCGTCGAAGAGGCTCTCGGCGAGGGCGCGCGCCAGCTCCGTCGTGCCGACCCCGGTGGGGCCGAGGAACAGGAAGGAGCCGATCGGGCGCTTGGGGTCCTTGATGCCGGCGCGCGCCCGCACCACGGCGTCGGCCACCGCGGCCACCGCCTCGTCCTGCCCCACCACGCGGCGGTGCAGCTCCTCGGGCAGGCGGAGGAGCTTCTGCATCTCACCCTCCATCAGCTTCGACACCGGGATGCCCGTCCACCGGGCGACGACCTCGGCGATGTCCTCCTCGTCGACCTCCTCCTTCAGGAGCCGCCGCGCGCCCCCCGCCGCCTCGTGGGCCTGCGCCTCGGCCTCCCGCAGCTCGCGCTCCAGGGTGGCCAGGGTCCCGTACTGGAGCTCGGCGGCCCGATTGAGGTCGGAGGCCCGCATGGCCTTCTCGACCTCGATCTTCGTCTCCTCGATGCGCCGCCGCAGCTCCCGGGGCTGCTCGATGGCCGCCTTCTCCCGGTCCCACTGCTCGCGCAGGGTCTTGCCCTCCGCCTGAAGGCGCGCCAGGTCCGCCTCGAGCGCCTTGAGCCGCTCGCCGGACGCGGTATCCGTCTCCTTGCGCAGGGCCTCCCGCTCGATCTCGAGCTGCATCACGCGCCGGGTGATCTCGTCGAGCTCCGCCGGCATCGAGTCGATCTCCGTCCGGAGGCGGGCCGCCGCCTCGTCCACGAGGTCGATGGCCTTGTCGGGGAGGAAGCGATCGGTGATGTAGCGATGCGACAGCATGGCCGCCGCCACCAGGGCCGAGTCCTTGATGCGGACCCCGTGGTGCACCTCGTAGCGCTCCCGGAGCCCGCGGAGAATGGAGATGGTGTCCTCCACCGTGGGCTGGTCCACGGTGATGGGCTGGAACCGGCGCTCGAGGGCGGCGTCCTTCTCGATGTGCTTGGTGTACTCGTCGAGCGTGGTGGCCCCGATGCAGTGGAGCTCGCCGCGGGCGAGCATGGGCTTGAGCAGGTTCGACGCGTCCATCGCGCCCTCGGCCGCGCCCGCGCCGACGACCGTGTGCAGCTCGTCGATGAAGAGGATGACCTCGCCCTGCGCGTCCTGGACGGCCTTGAGCACGGCCTTGAGGCGCTCCTCGAACTCGCCGCGGTACTTGGCCCCCGCGATCAGCGCGCCCATGTCGAGGGACACGATGCGCTTGCCCTTGAGCCCCTCCGGCACGTCCCCCCGCACGATGCGCTGGGCCAGCCCCTCCACGATGGCCGTCTTGCCGACGCCGGGAGAGCCGATCAGCACCGGGTTGTTCTTCGTGCGGCGCGAGAGGATCTGGATGACGCGGCGGATCTCCTCGTCGCGGCCGATGACGGGATCGAGCTTGCCCTGCTGGGCGAGGGCGGTCAGGTCGCGGCCGTACTTGTCCAGCGCCTCGTAGGTGCCCTCCGGATTCGCGCTCGTCACGCGCTGGCTGCCCCGGACGGCGGCGGCGGCCTCGAGCAGCTTGTCGCGGGTGAGGCCGGCGGCGCGGAGCGCGTCGGCGACCGGGCCGTCCTTGATCGCGGCCAGGGCCAGCAGCACGTGCTCGACGCTGACGTACTCGTCCTTCATGCGCTGCGCCTCGGCCTCGGCGGTCCGCAGCGCCTCGTCCACGCGCGGCGATATGTACACCTGGCCGCCCGCCGCCCCCGGCCCGGAGACGCGGGGCAGCTTGGCGATCGCCTGCTGGAGCCGATCCAGGAGCGCCGACGCGCTGCCGCCCGCCTTCTCCACGATCCGCCCCGCGACACCGCCGGCCTGGGCGAGCAGCGCCGCGGCCAGGTGCTCGGCGTCGATCTGGCTGTGGCCGTGCCGCTGCGCGAGACCCTGGGCCTCGCGCATGGCCTCCTGGGCTTTCTCCGTCAACCGGTTGGGATCCATGGAGCTTCTCCTTGTCGATCGCAGTTCGCAGGGCTCAGGGGTGTCCGCGCCGGCGGGCCAGCTCCGCCTCGAGTCGCTCGAGTCGCTCCAGGAGGTCCACGATGATGGCCGCCCCCGTGAAGCTCACTCCAAGGTCGCGGTGCAGGCGCAGCATGCGCCGGACCCTCGCCACCGCGGCCACCGTGAAGGCGCCCGGCGCGATGGGGTCGACCAGGCCCTCCCGGACGAGCCTGGCGAGCCGGGCCGGGCTGATCCCGGCCGCGGCGGCCAGGTGCTCCAGCGAGAGGTGGTGCTCGGCGGGCGCCGGGCTTCCCGCCGTCGGCATGTCGAAGCGTCGCCGCGTCGGTGCCGGCATCTCAGGCCTGCGCCGGCCGATCCGCGGGGGCGGTAGCAGCCCGGCGGAGCGCCTCGTACGCCTCCCGCTCGGCCGCGGTCGGGTGCTCGGGCACCGAGATCCGGACAACCACGTGGAGGTCGCCGCGGCTGCTGTTTGCGCGGGGCAGGCCGCGGCTGCGCAGGCGCAGGCGCCGGCCCGCCGGCGTGCCGGGCGGCACCGTGAGGGTCACCGGACCGTCGGGAGTCTCCACGCGCATTTCACCTCCGAGGACCGCCTGCCAGGGCCAGATCGACAGGTCCATCTCGAGATCGTCGCCCTGGACGCGGTATCGCGGGTGCGGCACCAGCCGCACGTGCAGGTACAGGTCACCGGGCGGCCCGTCCCCGATTCCCGGCTCTCCCTGGCTAGCCAGGCGCAGCACGGTGCCCTCCCGGGCCCCGAGAGGGATGTCGACCTCGAGGCTCCGGCCGCCCGGCAAGTCGATACGGCGCCGCCCGCCACGAAGGAGATCCTCCAGCAGGACCGGCAGCATCGCCTCGACGTCGCTCCCGGGAAACGAGATGCGGGTCCCGCTGTGCCCGTCGCGCGCGCCGCCGCGTCCGCGACCACGCCCGAAGAGCGAGGCAAAGAAGTCGCTCACGTCGCCGAGGTCCTGCCACTCCGCCGAGGATCCGCCCCCGCCACCCCCGGAGGCGCCGGGAGGCGGCGTGAAGTCCATGCCGCTCTTCCAGTTCGGCCCCAGCGCGTCGTACTTGGCGCGCTTGTCGGGATCGCTCAGGACCTCGTTGGCCTCGTTGAGCTCCTTGAAGCGCTCGCCGGCGCTGGCCCGCTCGGCGCTCGGCTGGAGGTCCGGATGGTGCTTGCGCGCCAGCCGCCGGTAGGCTCGCTTGATCTCGTCGGCGGTGGCGGTGCGCGGCACGCCCAGGACCTCGTAGTAGTCGCGAAACTTCACGGCCACGGAGCGGTCTCCCCGGCGATTACGACATGGGCAGGGCGCCGGAGATCCTCGCCGACCCACCCGCCCCGCCGCATCTCGCGCACGATGGTCCCGGGCGGAACGCCCTCCCCCGGCGCCGTGGCCACCGCGCGCTCCAGCGCCTCGTCCCCGGGCTTGCTCATGCCGTCACTGGCGCGGCCTGGATCAACCGGCTGCCCTCTCCAGCCGGCGGGCGATCTCGTCCTTGGGCTGTACGCCGACGATGCGGTCGATCTCTCGCCCGCCCTTGAGGACGAGCAGGGTCGGGATGCCCTGGACGTTGAATCGCGCCGCCGTGGCCGGGTTCTCGTCGACGTTGAGCTTGGCCACCCGGACGCGCCCCGCCATCTCCGCGGCCAGGGCGTCGACGACGGGGGCGAGCACATGGCAGGGCCCGCACCAGGG
>DATKEI010000401.1:0-7170 GCA_035544455.1 Binatia bacterium
TCCTCGACCTCGCCGCGCACTTCGACGTCATGATCGAGAGCTTCCGGTTCCGCTATCTGGAGCGCCTCGGCGTGGGGCCCGACTCGCTGCTCGCGCGCAATCCGAGACTGGTGCTCGTCCGGGTGTCGGGATTCGGCCAGACCGGGCCGTACGCCAGGCGCCCGGGTTTCGGCACCCTCGTCGAGGCCATGTCGGGCTTCGCGTCGCGCAACGGATTCGACGATCGCGAGCCCGTGCTCCCCCCGCTCGCCATGGCCGACATGATCGCGGGGCTGTCCGGCGCCATGGCCACCGTGATCGCCGTGCGCAACGTCGAGGTCAACGGCGGGCGCGGCCAGGTCATCGACGTCAGCTTGCTGGAGTCGATCTTCTCCATCCTCGGCCCCGAGGCCGCCATCTACAAGCTCACCGGCAAGGTTCGCAAGCGCGTGGGCAGCGCCTCGGAAGGCACCTCCCCCCGCAACGTGTACGCCACGAGCGACGGCGGCTGGGTGGCCATCTCCGCGTCGACCCAGGCCATGGCGGAGCGCCTGTTCCGCGCCATCGGCCGGGACGACCTGAACCGGGACCCCGCCTTCCGGACCAACACCGAGCGCGTGAAGCGCCGGCCCGAGGTCGACGCCATTGTCGGCGGGTTCATCCGGGAGCGCACGCTGGCCGAGGCCATCCGGTTCTTCGAGGAGGCCGAGGTCACCGCGGCGCCCGTGTACGACATCGGCCAGTTCCTCGACGACCCGCACGTCCAGGAGCGCGGCATCGTCGTCGAGGCGCCCGACGACGAGATGGGCGACGTGCCCATGCACGCCATCGTGCCGCGCCTCAGCGACACCCCCGGCCGGCTCCGCCGCCCGGCGCCGGCGATTGGCCAGCACAACCGCGAGGTCTTCTCCCGGATCGGCTACTCCGAGGAGCGCATCGCCGCGCTCGCCCAGAAAGGGGTCATCTGACGATGGCCGTTCCGCCCGCCCGCCGCTCGTCCCTCATCCTTCCCGTCAACGTGAGGCACTTCGTCGAGAAGGCGTATGCCCGCGGCGCGGATGCCATCGTCCTCGACCTCGAGGACTCGGTGCCCCCGCACGAGAAGGCGAGCGCCCGCCTGCTCGTCCAGGATTCGCTCGCCCTCGCCGGCCGGGGTGGCGCCGAGGTGCTGGTCCGGGTGAACAACGACCCCGCCCTTCTCGCCGACGACATCGAGGCCGTGGTGCACCCCGGCCTCGACGGCCTGGCCATCCCCAAGGCGGAGTCGGCCGCCCAGATCCGCGACATCGTCGCGCGCATCGATCGCCTCGAACGCGAGCGGGGCCTCGCCCCCGGGCACCTGCGCCTGTCCCTCGCCATCGAGACGCCGCGAGGACTCCTGGGCGTCGAGGAGATCGCCCGCTCCAGTGACCGCATCGCCACCATGAGCATCGGCGTCGAGGACTACTGCCTGGAGCTCGGCGTGGAGCCTTCGGCCGATGGCATCGAGCTCCTCTACCCCGTCGCCCGTCTGGTGACCGTCTGCAAGGCCGTCGGGGTGCAGCCCACGGGTCTCGTCGGCAGCATCGCCGACTTTCGCGATCTCGCCACCTTCGAGCAGGCCGCCCGGCGCGCTCGCCAGCTCGGGTGCGAGGGCGCGGGGTGCATCCACCCCGACCAGGTGACCGTGCTGAATCACGTGTTCACCCCGGATCCCGCGAAGGTGGAGAACGCGCGGAGGGTCGTCGAGGCGTTCGAGGATGGCGTGCGCCGCGGCACGGCCTCCGTCAGCCTCGACGGCAAGATGGTGGATGTCCCCGTGTACAAGCGGGCGCAGGTCGTCCTGGCCCGGGCCCGCGCCGTGGCCGACACCGAGCGCCACAAGGCCGAGGTCCTCGCGCGGAACGCGTGATGCCCGCACCGCTCGACCTTCCGCTCCTGCGATCCGACACGCCGGGCGTCGCCAACGTCCTGCACTTCAACAATGCCGGGGCGGCCCTGCCGCCGCGCCCGGTCGTCGACGCGGTATCCGGCCACCTCGCCCGGGAGGCCGCGATCGGAGGATACGAGGCCGCCGCCGAGGCCGCGGCCGGGATGGCCGACGTCTACGACGCGGTGGCCGCCCTGATCGGCGCGCATCGCGACGAGATCGCCTTCGTGGAGAACGCCACCCGGGCCTGGGACATGGCCTTCTATGCCATCCCCTTTCGCCCCGGTGACCGGGTCGTCACCGCGCGGTCCGAGTACGCCTCGAACTATCTCGCCTTCCTCCAGATGAAGCGCCGCGTGGGCATCGAGATCGACGTGGTGGACGACGACGCGTCCGGTCAGGTGGACGTGGCCGCGCTCGACCGGGCGATCCGGCCCCGGACCAGGCTCATCGCGATCACCCACGTCCCCACCCAGGGAGGCCTCGTCAACCCGGCCGCGGAGGTGGGCCGGATCGCCGCGCGCCACGGCATCCTGTATCTGCTCGACGCCTGCCAGTCCGTGGGCCAGCTCGCCGTCGACGTCGATCGGATCGGCTGCCACATGCTGTCGGCCACCGGACGCAAGTACCTGCGGGGTCCGCGCGGCACGGGCTTCCTCTACGTCCGCGGCGATACCGTCGCCGGCCTCGATCCGCCCTTCATCGACCTGGAGGCCGCGTCCTGGATCGATGCCGACACCTACGCGATCCGCGAGGACGCCCGCCGCTTCGAGAACTGGGAGCGCTTCGTGGCCGGCCAGATCGGCCTGGGGGTCGCTGTCCGCTACGCCCTGGCCCTCGGCCTGGAGGCCATCGAGGCCCGCGTCAAGGCGCTCGCCTCCCTGCTGCGGGGCGAGCTGTCCAGGCGGCCCGGCGTGACGGTCCACGACCTCGGGACGGAACAGTGCGGCATCGTGACCTTCCTGAACGCGGGCGAATCACCGCTCGCCACCCGCCAGCGCCTCCGCGCCATGAACATCAACGTCACCCACACGCAGGCCCCCTCCTCCCGTCTGGACCTGCCGGCGCGCGGCCTCGACGCCCTCGTCCGGGCCAGCGTCCACTACTACAACGACGAGGCCGAGGTCGAGCGCTTCCTGCGCGCGGTGTCGGAATAATGCAGGCCACCAGCCGCGTCGGAACAGGATGACGCGGGTTCAGAGGCAATCACGCCGCTCAAGCACGCGAGGAGACCCATGAACGAGTTCCTGGGGCTGGAAGGCAAGGTGGCGGTCGTGACGGGCGGGGCCAGTGGCCTCGGCCAGGCCGTGGCGCGCGGGCTGGTGCGCGAGGGCGCGCGGGTCGTGCTCGGCGACGTCGACGCGGCGGGGCTGGAGCGCACCGCCGCCGAGCTCGGGGGTCAGGTCCGCGCGAAGCGGACCGACGTCACCCGACGCGAGGACATCGACGCGCTCTTCAGGGCGAGCGACGAGGCATTCGGGCCGGTCGAGATCCTGGTCACCTGCGCCGGCATCATCAGCTCCGCCAGCCTGGCCGAGATGACCGAGGAGGAGTGGGATCGCGTCCTGGCCATCAATACCAAGGGCACCTTCTTCTGCATCCAGGAGGCGGTCACGCGCATGATCCCGCAGAAGCGCGGCCGCATCATCACCATCGGCTCGGACAGCGTGACACGGGGGGGCGGACGCATCGCCACCGCCGCCTACACCGCCTCGAAGGGCGCGGTGGTCGCGCTCACTCGCAACATCGCCCGCGATCTGCTCGGCACCGGAATCGCCGTGAACTGCGTCAATCCCGGCCCGATCGACTCACCGATGCATGCCCCCCTCACCCCCGATCAGCGCGCGCGTGTCACCAGCAGTATTCCGCTCGGCTGGATGGCCCGGCCCGAGGAGATCGCCAACGGCATTCTCTTCCTGGCCTCGAGCCGCGCCGCCAGCTTCATGTACGGAACCAACCTCAACATCGACGGCGGCACCCAGATGGGGACGAGCTGACGCCCCGTCTCCCCCACCACCGGGATCTCGGCCCCGCGGCGCGCCGCTCGGGTCGAGGGCGCCACGCCGGTCACTTCTCGCCGAAGATGTGCACGGCGACGTGCGCGAGGCACGCCGGGCTGTGGGCGGCCTCCCTGGCCAACGCGCTCTGGCACGCGACGGTGTCGCCCCCGGGGCCCGCGGGCCACGGCGTCCGCGTGCGCGCCAGCCGGGGGAGGGGCCTGCCTACGCCCCCTCGTCGTCGCGCCCGAGGAAGTCCAGCACGCGCTTCGTGACCTCGCCCTTGGGGTAGATGGCGTTCAGGATGCGGGCCCGGGTCAGCGGGTCGCTGGCGAAGAAGCGCTCGTAGAGCACCTGCCGGCTGCCGAAGGCGCTGCCGGCGATGTCCCAGGCCAGGCGGAAGAGCTTCACGCGATCGCGCGCCGTCGACGTGTCGGTGGCGAGGTACTGCTCGATGTCCGGCCCGAGGGGGCTGGCGAAGTCTCCCTCGCCCGGCAGCATCATGAGGCTGCTGGATCCGAGGAGCTGCAGGATCTCGACCATGCGGGGATAGGTGGTCATGAAGACGTTTCGGCTGACTTCGATCGGGAGGGTGGCGGGGCACATCACCCCCCACTCGTCGAGCGCGGCGTCGGCTTCGGCCGCCCGCATGCACGCGCGCATCACCTCGGTGTGCAGCATCAGCTCGCCCAGCCGCTCCTCGGTGTGGGGAAGCTCCCCGGTTCCCAGCGTCCTCGTCATCAGCAACGCCACGCCGAGGACGAACTCGCACTTGGCGAGGTTCTTGGCGGCACCCTGGTGGGCCGAATGCATCGACGCCCCGGTGCCGAAGGCGGTCCCGTTGAGCAGCGCGACGTCGTCCAGCATGAACACGCGCTCCCAGGGCACGAGCACGTCGTCGAAGAACGCGACGCAGTCCATCTCCTCGAATCGCGAGCCGAGGGGATGGTCGAAGTGAGACCGCCCGAGGTCGAAGCTCTCGCGACAGAGGAACCGGAGCCCCGGCGTGCCACAGGGGATGGCGAAGTTGACCGCGAAGGGACTGTGGGTATCGGTCATCCGCCCGAGGCGCGGCGAGTACACCGCGATCTCGTCGGCCAGCGGCCCCAACGTCGCCAGCACGCGCGCCCCCCGCACCACGATGCCGGCATCGGTCTCCCGCACCACGCGCAGCGCCGTCCCCTCCTCCAGGTTGAAGTTGCCCGAGATGGCGCGACTTCGCTGCAGGTTGATGAGGGCGTGGGTCAGCGTCAGGTCCTTCTCGCGGATGTGCTCGTAGTAGCGCCGCACGTTCTCCGCGAACTCGGGCCGGCTCCGCGCGAAGTAGCCCGCGGCGCCGGCCCAGGCCGCGATGGTCACGTTCATGAAATCCGGCGAGCGGCCCATCATGCCGCACGTGGTCCGGGCCCAGTGCAGCATCATCACGCTCCGCCGCTCCAGCTCCTCCCGGGTGCGCGGGATGATGAATGACAGCCCGACCGGCTCGCCGCTGCTCGGCGAGGGATACGTCATCGCGTCCCGCCGCGCGCCGTCGTGCTGCATGTCGTACAGCGCCGCGATCGACTGCATCCCGTTGCGCAACCCGGGGTGCATCGTCACGTCCTCGATTCGCTCGCCGGCCAGCCAGACCTCGCGCTCCTGCTCCTGCAGGCCCTTGATGTAGTCCTGTCCCGTCCGCGCCGGCATAGCACTCTCCTGACGACCGCGACGGTATCGAAGGCGGCCGCGTGGTGACGATGGTGCCACAGACTACCTCGCCCGGAGACCGCGCGCGAGCGGCGCCCCGGGGCTCATCCCCTCCGGCGCGACCCCCGCGGCCGCACCGCCCAGCCGCCGCCGCTCTATCCGGCGACCCCGATGAGCTGGGCCAGGTGGGCCGGGTCGGCGGCGAGCGCGGACGACGAGCCGTCGTAGACGATGCGGCCCTTGTCCATGACCACGGTGCGGGCCGAGAAGGCGAGGGCCACCCGGCTGTTCTGCTCGACGAGCACGATCGACAGCGCGTCCTCTCCGCGCAGGCGCAGCAGGGCGGCGGTCAGCGCCTCCACGAGCACGGGAGCCAGGCCCTCGGTCGGCTCGTCCATGAGCAGCAGCGAGGGGTTGGTCAGAAGCGCCCGTGCGATCGAGAGCATCTGCTGCTCGCCGCCCGAGAGCTGGTTGCCCATGTTCGAGCGCCGCTCCCAGAGATTCGGGAAGAGCGCGAGGACCCGCTCGCGGGTCCAGGGCCCCGGCCGGGCTCCGACCTCCAGGTTCTCGATCACGGTGAGCGACGGAAAGATCTCGCGCTCCTGGGGCACGAACCCGATGCCCTTGCGGGCGCGGCGAAACACCGGCACCTGGTTGATGCGCTCGCCGCCGAGCAGGACCTCCCCCTCGTGCAGCGCGGTGTGGCCCATGATTGTGCCCAGCAGCGTCGACTTGCCGACGCCGTTGCGGCCGATGACGCCGACGCTCTCGCCGGGGGTCAGCGCGAGGTTGATGTCCTCCAGCACCACGGTCTCCCCGTAGCCGGCCGAGACGTGTCGCAGCTCCAGCGCACTAGCCATGACCGGCCTGGCCGAGATAGACGGCCCGGACATCCACGTTCGCACCGATGTCCCCGGGGCGGCCGCTGGCGAAGACCGCGCCCGCGACCATGACCGTGATCCATTCCGCGAACCGGAATACCAGGTCCATGTCGTGGTCGATGACGAGAACGGCGATGTGTCGGGGCAGGCGGTCGATGGCGTCGAGAATGATGTGGCTTTCGGCGCTGGGCACGCCCGCGGCCGGCTCGTCGAGCAGCAACACCTCGGGCCGGAGCCCGAGCGCGATCGCCAGCTCCACCAGGCGCTGGCGCCCGTAGGGCAGCTCCGAGATCCGGCGGCTCGCGTCGTTCGTGAGCCTCAGGGTGTCGAGCAGGGCCATCGCCTCCTCGACCACGTCCCGACGCCGGCCGGCCGGCCGGAACTTGGCCGGGGCCGCGCCCACCCGCTCGGCGATCGGGATGTAGACGTTGTCAAGCACCGAGAGCCCGCGGAAGAGCCGGTTGATCTGGAACGTCCGGGCGATGCCAAGCTTGACCCGCGCCGCCTGGGCCACGCACGAGATGTCGCGCCCTCTTAGGAGAACCTGGCCGGAGGTCGGGGGTACGACGCCGGCCAGGAGGTTCACGAGCGTGGTCTTGCCGGCACCGTTGGGGCCGATCACCGCATGACGCGCGCCGGCCTCGAGCCGGAAGTCGACGTCGCGGACGGCGGCCAGCGCGCCGAAGCGCCGGCCCAGCGCCCGGGTCTCGAGCAGCGG
>DATKEI010000402.1:0-15904 GCA_035544455.1 Binatia bacterium
GAGGACTGCGAGAAGCTCGGGATGGGCGCCTACCTCGGAGTGGCCCAGGGCAGCCTGCAGTCGCCCAAGTTCATCCACCTCACGTACGCGCCGGGCCGGCGGGCCCGGAAGCGCGTGGTCGTCATCGGCAAGGGCGTCACGTTCGACTCCGGCGGCCTCGACCTCAAGTCGGCGGACGGGATGCTGCGGATGAAGGACGACATGGCGGGGGCCGCCACCGTCCTCGGCGTGTTCCATGTTCTTCCGCGCCTGCGGCTGCCCATCGAGGTGCACGGCCTCATCGCCGCCACCGAGAACATGCCGTCGGGCACCGCCCAGCGCCCGGGCGACATCGTGCGCGCCATGAACGGGCTCACCGTGGAGATCGGCAACACCGATGCCGAGGGCCGGCTCACCCTCGCCGACGCGCTCGTCTACGCCGCCCGCGAGATCAAGCCGGACGAGATGCTGGATCTCGCCACCCTGACCGGCGCGGTGGTGATCGCCCTCGGCCAGCAGATCACCGGGATCATGGGCAGCCACGACGGCGTGGTGAACCGGATCCTCGGTGCCTCCGAGGAGGCCGGGGAGCGCATGTGGCGGCTCCCGCTGCACGACGAGTACAAGGAAGGCCTGAAGAGCGACATCGCCGACCTCAACAACATCTCGAGCCAGCGCGGGGCCGGCAGCATCATCGGCGGGCTGTTCATGCGCGAGTTCACGGGCGGTGTCCCGTGGGCGCATCTCGACATCGCGGGGACGGCCTTCAGCGAGAGGGACTGGGCGCTCGGGCCGAAGGGGGCCACCGGCGTCGGGGTGCGGACGATCCTGGCCTACCTCCGCCGGCTCGGCGGCGCCGCGCGTCGGTAGGGGCGGATCATGCGCCAAGCCCGGCCCGGCCCGTGCCTCCCCCCTCTCTCCCTCCGCGCTCTCCGGGGGAGAGATTCCGGCGACGAGCAGCCCTCCCCGTGACGGGGACGCCGATGCCCGGTGGCGTGGACCTGCACTCGCACACGACGGCGTCCGACGGCCAGCTCTCGCCCCGCGAGCTCGTGGGGGAGGCGGCCCGGCGGGGCGTGCGCGTCCTGGCCGTCACCGACCACGACTCCACGGAAGGGCTCGCCGAGGCCATGGACGAGGCGGCCCGCCACCCGCCGCTCACCATCGTGCCCGGCATCGAGATCAACTGCGACGTGGAGGGCGGCGAGATCCACGTGCTCGGCTACGGGATGGATGCCGAGGCCCCGTGGTTCCGGGACTTCTGCCGCGCGCAGCGGGTCGAGCGCCGGGCGCGCGTGCATCGCATGGCCGAGCGGCTGGCCGCGCTCGGCATGCCGATCGACGCGAAGGAGGTCTTCGACATCGTCCGGGAGGGTTCGGCGGGTCGGCCCCACGTGGCCCAGGTGATGGTCAGGCGCGGCTACGTGAAGACCGTCCGCGAGGCCTTCGACCGCTTCCTGGGCTCGGGCAAGCCCGGTCACGTGCCGCGCCGCACCCTCGCTCCGGAGGACGCGGTGCGGCTCCTGCGCCGGGCCGGCGGCGTCCCGGTGTTCGCGCATCCCGGCCTGGCCTCTCGCGACGAGCTGATCCCCGGCCTGGTCGCCGCCGGCCTCATGGGCATCGAGTGCTACTACAACGAGCACTCGGCCGGCCAGACCGCCGGCTATCTTCACCTGTGCGCCGAGCGCGGGCTGCTCGCCACCGGGGGATCGGACTTTCACGGCCCCCGCGTCCGCGCGGGCATGCTCGGCACTCCGCGGGTCCCCCTCGCCGTCTGGGACGCGCTCAAGGAGCGGATGCGCGAGGCCCGCGCCACCGCACCCGCCTTCGCGAGCGCGCCGTCCTGAGCCGATCGGGCGCCCTGCGCACCCGCGCGCTCCCAGGGAGGCCTCTCCTGTCCCGACTCATATCCGGAGGAAGGGCTGGCGTGAGGGGCGCCCTCGCCGTGCCCCTCCCTCTGGCCCGCCCGGGAAGGGGGTGCCATTCCCTCGACGTCTGAAACGGTTCACCCGCCCGCGGACGCGAGGGTGGGGAACATGCGCTCGAACACCCCGGGTGCGCAGCGCGCGCGAAGGTATGGCATCTGCCGGGCCGAGTAGTCGGCGCCCCCGCGGAAGACGATGGTCGCCGTGGCGAGTGGTTGGCCCTCGATCGTCCGGAGGCTCGAGACGGTGCGCCAGAAGGCCCGCCGGCGGTCGACGGGGGTGACGTCGTCGAACCGGCCGGATGCGATCAACGGCTCGCCCGCCGGGAAGGTGGCGCGCGACACGGAGAGGGAGATCCGGTTGGTCAGTCCGCCCGCCTGCATCGTGATCGCCCCGAGCCACCAGGCCACCTCGTCGAGGAGCACCGGCGCGAGAGCGCGATGCAGCGCCCCGCTCCGCCCCACCCACGGCGGTCCCGGAGATACTCGGGCCCACACGCCCTCCTCGTCGAGGCGCGGCCGGACGCGCAGGCCAAGCTCGTTGGCGTCTCCGCAGACGAGGCAGTGCTCGGATCCCGGCACGGGCAGGCCTGTGTCCGCGGGCCAGGCGGTCGGGGGCGGCGCGAGGTCGCCCGCGAGGGCGCGGACGGTGAGCGAGGTGAGGGGCGATCGATCCTGCGCGACGCTCACCGCGATGACGCCCTCTCCCGCGCTCCCCTCCAGCTCGAGCTCGGTGTCGAGCGGCACCGAGGCGGTGAGGCGTCCCTCGAGGAGGTGGGCGCCGTGAACGAGCCCCAGCCGCTGGGCGGCGACGTCGAGAATGGCGACGAGCGCGCCGCCGTGGACGATGCCGGGCCAGCTCTGGAGCGCGAACGGGGCGCGGAACCGCCCGCGCCCGTCGAGGCCCAGCGCGGTCGCGCTGGCCAGGGCGTCCTCGACGGTGGTCACGAGCCGAGGGGCATGGCGCGCAGGCGCCAGCCGGCGGCGGACCTGCGCGGTCGCTGCCGGGGGACGGCGGCCGAGGCGCGCCGGGACCGCGCGGTATCCTCCCGGCTCCTCATGTGGCCGGGCAGTCCAGGGCTGCCGTCCGCCGCCCGGTTACGCCCGTGATCCAGGCCCTCGCCTTCCTCTCCCGTGGCGCCTTTGCCCAGGCGACAATCACCAGTTTCCTCTTCTTCTTCGCCCTCAACACCTTCGTGCTCCTGCCCCTGTACGTCCTGAAGCTCGGGGGCACGGAGGCCGAGATCGGGGTCATCCAGGCCGTGTACAGCGCGTCCGGCATCATCTGCCAGCCCGTCATCGGCCAGTGGGTGGATCGCGTCGGTCGCCGCGTGTTCATGCTGTTCGGGGCGGGCCTGGTGGCCGCGACCTCGGCCATGTTCGTGCTGACCGCGTCGATCCCCGTCTTCGGCGTCCTGCGCGCGCTGCACGGCATCGGGTTCTCCGCGTTCTTCGTGGCGAACTACGTCCACGTGGTCGACCTCGTGCCGGTCGAGCGGCGCGGCTGGGCCCTCGGGATCTTCGGGGTGGCGGGATTGCTCGCCACCGCGCTCGCCCCGCTCGTCGGCGAGATCATCGTCCGGTACCTGGGCTTCCCGGCGCTCTTCACCGGGGCCATGCTCTGCGCGGGGGCGGCGGTCGCGGTCCTGACGCGCATGCAGGGCGTCCGCCCTCCGGTGATGACGGGCGGGCACCGCACCAGCCTCCTGCGCCTCGGCATGCGGGAGATCTTCCGCATGCACATGGCGATCGCGTGCTTCTTCGGGCTGGGCACGGGCGTGATCTTCACCTTTCTGCCCACCTTCGGCGAGCTGCTCGGCGTGCGCGGCGTGGGACTCTTCTACACCGCGTACGCCTCGGCGGCCATCCTGGTGAGGGTGGCGGGCGGGGACCTGATCGACACCATGGGCCGGCGCGCCGTCATCATCCCCTCGATGGGCGTGCAGGCCGCTGCCGCCGGGATCCTCGCCATCCTCGCCCTCGCCATTGCCCCCGCCGGGCGCGCACCCGTGCTGCCCTTTCTCTTCCTCGCCGGCCTCATGGCGGGCGGGGCCCACGGCTTCCTCTACCCGGCGCTCTCCGCGCTCCTCGTCGACGTCACCCCCGAGCGGCGCCGGGCGAGCGTGGTCGGCATCTTCAGCTCGGTCTTCCTGGTCGGCAATGCGTTCGGCGCGATCGTCTTCGGCTACCTGGCCCACGGCTTCGGCTACCGGGTCATGTGGGCGGCCCTCACCGGAGTGCTTCTCGCCGGCTTCGCCGTCAGCTTTCGCCTGCGGACGGGCGGCGCCCCCGCGCGGCGGCCGGGACCGGCGCCGCCCGCGGAGGAGGGCGCCCGTTGACTTGCCCCGGGGGCCGCTCGATACTCCTTGACACGGCGGGAGCGCGCCGCGAAGGGGGCAGCCATGAGTCACGCGAGGATGACGTGGCAGCGGGGCGCCGTCGCGATCGGGTGCATGGTGGCGGCGACCGCTGGGGTGCTCGGCAGCGGCGGTCGCCCGCCGGCGAAAGAAGCGCGGGCGGCCACGCGGCAGGAGGCCACGGTGGTCGGCCTGTTCGTGCACCCGCGGAGCCAGCAGCCCCTGGTGGTGCTGGAGGGACGCCAGGACAAGCGGCGCGTGGCGCTCGTGATCGGCCCCACCGAGGCCACCGGGATCGCGGTGCCGCTGCATGACATCGCGCCGCCCCGGCCCCTCACCCACGATCTCATCATGACCGTGCTCGGGCGGGTCAACGCGTCGGTGCGCCGGGTCGTCGTGACCGACCTCAGGAACGACGTCTACTACGCGAGCCTCGTCCTCGACGCCGGAGGCGGCGAGATCGAGATTGACGCGCGGCCGTCCGACGCCATCGCCCTCGCCCTGCGGGCCAAGGCGCCCGTGCTCGTCGAGGACCGGGTGTTCGACAAGGCCGAGAAGATCCTGCCCGCTCCCGCCCCCGCCGGGCCGGGCAAGCTCTCGCCTTCGATCTGACGAGGGGCCAGCGCCTGGTCTCCGTGTCGGAGTGACGCCATGCCCAGCGACGAGAGGCCCGCTCCGGGGGAGGACGCTCCCCGCGCGCTGCCCGCGCCCCCGGCGCCGCGCGATCCGGAGGGCCAGCAGTGGGCCATCCGCCGGCGGATCGAGGATGTGTTCACCAAGCTGGGGGAGAAGTTCGGGGATCTGAGCGGCCGCGTCGATGTGAAGATCCGGCCGGAGACGTCGTTCGATCAGATCGGCGGCCTGGCCGAGGCCAAGGGTACGGTACGCGGGTTCGCCACCGCGCTGACCGATCCCGAGCTGTACCGGCGCTGGGGCATCGCCCCGCCCAAGGGCGTGCTCCTGTACGGACCGCCCGGCAATGGCAAGGCCATGCTGGCGCGCGCGCTCGCCACTGACGCTGCGGCCATCTTCTATCACCTCAAGCTCGTCAACCTCACCATCAAGTTCGGCCCGAACACCGGCGAGCTGCTCCAGGAGATCCTCGGCATCGCCCGCGCCGAGGGCCGCGCCGTCATGTTCCTCGACGAGGCCAACGCGCTGTCCCTCGAGCACCTGCTGCCTCCCGCGCAAGCCCGGGAGGCCAGTGCCCGCCTGGTCGCCGCGCTGTGCGAGAAGATCGACGGCCTCGAGGACTTCTCGCGCCTGCTCGTGGTGGGCTCGACGAACCGCACGGATCTCGTGGACCCCTCGCTCGTGGCGCCGGGGCGGCTCGACCGCCTCATCGAGGTGGCTCCGCCCGATGGGCCGGCCCAGCAGGAGATCCTCGAGATGGCAAGGCGGCGGGCGGAGGAGGCGGCCAGCCGGCCGCTCTTCGCCGAGCTCGACTATCGCTCGCTGCTGCCGCCCATGGGCGGCCTGAGCGGGGCGGAGCTGGCCGAGATGCTCCGGCGCGCCCTCGAGGAGAAGGTGCACGCCGCCGGGCACGGGCAGGACGCCGGGCTCGTCACCACCCAGGACCTGCTGCGCCAGATCGACGCCTACCGGAAGATTCGCGCCGTCGTCGAGAAGCTCCGCTACGGCCAGTACCTCTAGCCTGGCCGGGCGCCCGGCGCCTCGGCGGGCGTGGCCAGGGCGCCCGCTCGCGGCGTCAGCCTCTCGTCCCGGGCGGGGACGCTGTCGCGGACCCGCCGGCTGAGCTGGCGCCGGAGGCGATGAGCGCGTCGATCTCGGCCGGGGCGAAGCCGGCCTCGCGCAGGATCTCGACGCTGTGCTCGCCGAGGCGCGGGGGCAGGCGGCGGATCTCGCCAGGCGTGCGCCCGTAGGTGGCGGCGATCCCCGGCATGCGCAAGGTGCCCTCGGTGGGGTGCTCCACCATCTGCCAGAAGCCGGTGGCCTCGAGCTGCGGGTCGTGCAGGAGCGACTCCAGGGTGTTTACCACCATGGCCGGCACACCGGCCGCGTCGAGGACATCGAGCCATTCCCCGCTGCTGCGGGTCGCCACGATGGCGCCGAGCGCCTCGTAGAGCGCCTCGATGTGAGCCAGGCGCGAGCCGAGGCTGCGGAACCGCTCGTCCGCCAGGAGGTCGTCCCGGCCCGTCACCGTGAAGAAGGCTCGCCAGTGGGCGTCGGTGTAGGGGAGCACGGCGAGGTAGCCGTCCCGCGTCGGGAAGGGGCGGCGCCACCGGTTCATGACGCGCTTGTAGCCGGCGGTGTCGAGCGGCGGGACGAATGTCTCGCCGTAGAGGTGCTCGACCATCACCCACGCCGCCAGCGTCTCGAACATGGGCACCTCGATGGTCTGGCCCTCGCCGGTGCGCGCCTTGTGGTGGAGGGCGGCGAGGAGCGCGATGGCCAGGCCCATCGAGCTGGTCTTGTCGGCCACGATGGTCGGCAGGTAGCGCGGCTCGCCCACGAGCGGCGTCTGGAGCGCGGCCAGCCCGGAGGCGGCCTGGATGATGTCGTCGTAGACCGGTCGGTTGCCGTACGGCCCGGCGGCCCGGAAGCCGTAGGTGGCGCAGTAGATGATGGCCGGATTCTCCGCGCGCACCGCCTCGTACTCGAGGCCGAGCCGGGCCGCCGCCTGGGGCCGGAAGTTGTGGACGGCGACATCGGCCGTGCGGGCCAGGCGGAGGAAGGCGGCCCGCCCCCCTGGCTGCTTCAGGTCGAGCACGATGCTCCGCTTGTTGCGGTTGCACGCGAGGTAGAACGCGGCCATGTCCGGGTTGCGAGCGGGGCCGAGCTTGCGCGTGGTATCGCCCTCGGGCGGCTCGACCTTGACGATATCGGCGCCGAGGTCCCCCAGCGTCTGCGTGGCGAAGGGGCCGAGAACGACGGTGGTGGCGTCGAGGATGCGAACTCCGGCGAGTGGTCCGGGCACGGGAGTGTCTCCTCTGGCGGTGGAGCCGCTCGCGGCGGGCCGCGGCTCCGCGTTGGGCCGACGCGCCGACCCTACGACCCGTCGCCGGCCTCGTCAAGGGCGCGACCGCGGCCCCGTCATGGCCGGCGCCTCTCGCCCGGGCCGCGCGCGGAGGGGCCCGCGCGCGGAGGGGCCCGAGTGCGCCGTGCTACCATGTGCCGGCGCTCTCGACCGATGCCCTCGACCACCCATGTGCGCGTCCGCTACAAGGACACCGATACGATGTCGGTGGTGTACTACGGCAACTACCTCACGTACTTCGAGGTGGGCCGAGTCGAGTTCCTGCGCGACCACGGGCTGCCGATGTCGGAGGTGGACCGGCGCATCCGGATGCCCGTGGTCGAGGCCGTCGCCAAGTACGTCAAGCCCGCCCGGCTGGACGACCTGCTCGCCGTCACGACACGGGTCAGCGAGCGCAAGCGGGTGAGCTTCCGCTTTTCCTACGAGATTCGCAACGAGGCTGGCGAGCTCGTGGCGACGGGTTCGACGCTGCACGCGTGCCTGGACCCGGCCACGACGCGGATGGTCCCCATTCCCGACTGGCTCAAGGAGATGATGCCGGATGCCGATCTCGACCCCGTGTCCGGCCCCGCCCGCCGCTGACCTGCCCCGGTCCATCCTCGACCTGGCCCGCGACCTCGGGCTGGGAGAAGCGGAATGGCTCCCCTACGGGCGCAACAAGGCCAAGGTCCTGATCTCGGCGCTCCACGGTCGGCGCGCCCGGCCGGACGGCAAGCTGGTGGTGGTTTCCTCCATCACGCCCACGCCGGCCGGCGACGGCAAGACCACCATGACCATCGGTATCGGGCAGGCCCTGTGCCGCATGGGTCACCGCGCGGTGATCGCCCTCCGCGAGCCCTCGATCGGTCCCACCCTCGGCCTCAAGGGCGGTGGCACCGGAGGCGGCAAGTCGCAGGTCGTGCCCATGGAGGAGATCAACCTCCACTTCACCGGCGACTTCCACGCGGTGACCAGCGCCCACAACCTCCTGGCGGCGGCGCTCGACAACCACCTGCACCACGGCAACGCCCTCGGCCTCGACGTCCGCCAGGTGTCGTGGAGGCGTGTGGTGGACATGAACGATCGCGCCCTGCGGAAGATCGTCGTCGGGCTGGGCGGGCGGCTCGACGGAGTCCCGCGGGAAGGGGGCTTTCTCATCACCTCGGCCTCGGAGATCATGGCCGTCCTGTGCCTGGCCGACGACCTCGCCGACCTGCGCGCGCGCCTCGGCCGCATGGTCGTCGGCCTCACCGCCGACGGCAAGCCCGTGCCCGCCGACGCCCTCGGGGTCACCGGGGCCATGACCGCGCTCCTCCGCGACGCCATCCACCCGAATCTGGTGCAGACCATGGAGGGGACGCCCGCCCTGATCCACGGCGGCCCCTTCGCGAACATCGCCCACGGCTGCAACTCGGTGATTGCCACCCGGCTCGCCCTGAAGCTCGGCGACCTCTGCCTCACCGAGGCCGGGTTCGCCACCGACCTCGGCGCCGAGAAGTTCTTCGACATCAAGTGCCGGCTCGCCGGCCTGCAGCCCGCCGCCGCCGTCATCGTGGTGACGGCGCGCGCCCTCAAGTACCACGGGGGTATCCCCGTCGACCGGCTCGGGGAGGAGAACCTCGACGCCCTGATGCGCGGTCTGCCGAACCTCGAGGCGCACATCGACAGCATCCGCGAGTTCAAGGTGCCCGTGCTGGTGGGCCTCAACCGGTACCCGACCGACACCGAAGGCGAGCACCGCGCCGTGATCGACCACTGCGCTCGGCTCGGCGTGGGCGCCCACGTGGCCGACGTGTTCGGGCAGGGAGGCGCCGGCGGACAGGACCTGGCGGCGGCGCTGGTCCAGCTCCTCGCCTCGGAGCGCTCGGCGTTCACGCCTCTCTACCCCCTGGACGCGCCCCTCAAGGACAAGCTCCACGCCATCGTCACCCGGGTGTACGGGGGGGACGGCGTCGACTATCCCGCACGGGTGGAGCGCCTGATTGGGCAGGCGGAGGCCCTCGGCTACGGCGCGCTTCCGGTCTGCGTGGCCAAGACCCAGCGCTCCCTCAGCGACGACCCGGCGCGTCTCGGGCGGCCCCGGGGCTTTCGCATCACGGTGAACGACCTGTTCATCTCGGCCGGGGCCGGTTTTCTCGTTGCCCTCACCGGTGATATCACGACGATGCCGGGCTTTCCCCGCCGCCCCAACGCCGAGCGGATCGACGTGGGGGCGGATGGCGCCATCACCGGTGTCTTCTGAAGGTGGCGCGGACGGCCGAGGATCGCGAGCACGGCGTGCATTGCCGGCCGTGACAGGGAGGCATTGTTTCCATGTGCTATACTACACAGCGCCCGCGGGGCGGTCTTCGCGCGGATCGACGTGAATCTCGCGCAGGGCTCCTCCGTCTGTAGGGAACCGATGGCCACGTCTGCCGTGCGTGCGGTCGCCGTCCGTCCGCTCCCTCTCCCCGCCGGGGCGGGAGAAGAGGCAGGGTTCGCCCGATGATCCAGGTCGAGCACCTCACCAAGCGCTACGGGCCGGTCACGGCCATCGAGGACGTCTCGTTCGACGTCGAGAAGGGGCAGATCGTCGGCTTTCTCGGCCCGAACGGGGCGGGCAAGTCCACGACCATGAAGATCCTCTCCTGCTTCATGCCCGCCACCGGGGGCACCGCGCGCGTCGCCGGCTACGACGTGTTCGCGCAGTCCATGGACGTGCGCCGGCGGATCGGATACCTGCCGGAGAACGCGCCGCTCTATCAGGATTTGCCCGTGGCCGCCTATCTCGATTTCGTCGCCGAGATCAAGGGGCTGGGCCGGTCGGTGCGCAAGGCCCGGATTGCCGACGTCATGGAGCGATGCTTCATCGTCGACATGCAGAAGCGCATGATCGGCAATCTCTCCAAGGGGTACCGGCAGCGCGTGGGGCTGGCCCAGGCCCTGCTGGGCGATCCCGAGGTGCTGATTCTCGACGAGCCCACGATCGGCCTCGATCCCCGGCAGATCGCCGAGATCCGTGCCCTCATCCGCTCACTGGCCGGCCAGCACACGGTGATCCTGTCGACCCACATCCTGCCCGAGGTGTCCATGGTCTGCGACGGCGTGGTCATCATCAATCACGGCCGGATCGTGGCTCAGGGCACGCAGAGCGAGCTCGTCGAGCAGTTCTTCCCGGCCGCACGCCTGGAGGTGGAGGTGGCCGGCCCGCCCGAGGCGGTGGAAGCCGGCATCCGCGCCCTTCCCGGGGTGATCCAGGTGGAGGCCCGGCCCTCGCGCGACGGGGCGGCCGCCTTTCTCGTCGAGTCGCCGCGCGATCGCGACGTGCGGGCCGACGTCGTCCAGCTCGTGACCGGCCGCGGGTGGAAGCTCCTCGATCTCCACCAGTCCGGGCTGAGCCTCGAGGAGGTCTTCATCCGCGTGGTGGCGGGCGAGCAGGCGACGGCCGAGGAGCGCGAGGCCGTGGTGGGGGCGGCGTGATGCGCTGGCTCCCGATCTTCAAGAAGGAGATGCGACTCTACTTCTCGTCGCCGGTGGCCTACGTCGTCGGGACGTTCTTCCTCCTCATCAGCGGCTGGTTCTTCTCCCAGATCCTCTTCATCTACAGCCTGCAGTCGATGCAGTCGATGATGAACCCGATGATGGCCGGGAACCTCAACCCCACCGAGGCCATCATGCGGCCCCTGTTTTCCAACATGAGCGTGGTGCTGCTCTTCTTCATCCCCATGCTCACCATGCGGCTCTTCGCCGAGGAGAAGAAGTCGGGGACCATCGAGCTCCTGCTGACCTACCCCGTGCGGGACGGCGAGGTGCTGCTCGGCAAGTTCCTGGCCGCGCTGGCCCTGTACGCCGTGCTCCTGATCCTCACGCTGCTGTATCCGGCGATGATCGCCTACTTCGCCCGGGTGGAATGGGGCGCGATCCTGACCGGCTACCTGGGCATGCTCCTGCTCGGGGCGACCTTCCTCGCCGTGGGTGTCTTCATCTCCTCGCTCACCGAGAACCAGATCGTGGCCGGATTCTCGACCTTCGGCGTCCTCCTCGCCTTCTGGATCATCGGCTGGGGTGCGGACTCCGCCAGCGGGCTGCTCCGAAATGTCCTCCAGTACGTATCGATCCTCGATCACATGGAGAGCTTCGGCAAGGGGGTCATCGACACCAAGGACCTGGTCTACTACGTGAGCGCCATCGCGCTCGCCTTGTTCCTGACCTTGCGCTCGCTCGAGACGAAGCGGTGGAAGGGGTGAGCGGCTCATGCACGCGGTAAAGCGCGCGGCTCCGGTCCTGGCCCTCCTGTGCCTTCTGGGCGCGGCGGCGGTGGCCCTGTTCGTGCCCTGGCTCGACCGGCTGCGGTGGACCTTGCTCGCCGCCGGTGGCGCGCTCCTGGTGCTGAGCCTGATCACCTCCGTCGGCGAGCTGCGGGGCCTGCTCGGGCGGCGCACGACGCGCTACGGCCTCGGCACCGCCCTCGTGGTGCTCCTCGCCTTCGGCGTGGTGGTGCTGGCCAGCGCCATCTCGATCCGCCACAATGCGCGTTGGGATCTCACGGAGAACCGGCGCCACAGCCTTTCGCCGCAGACGATCAAGCTCCTGCAGGGGCTCAAGGCGCCGGTCGAGGCCATTGCCTTCTTCCGCTCCGACACGCCGGGCAAGCGCACCGCCGAGGACCTGCTCAAGCAGTACGCGTCGTTCTCCGGCGGCGCGTTCACGTGGCGCATGGAAGATCCCGATCGAGCGCCCGGCCTGGCTCGCCGCTACGGCGTCGAGACCTACGGCACGGTGGTGCTCGATCGGGGCACCACGTCGGAGAAGGTGTCCGACGCCGAGGAGGAGCGGCTCACCAACGGCCTGATCAAGATCTTCCGCGAGGCCAAGCCGGTGGTGTACGTCCTCACGGGCCACGGCGAGGCCGACATCGCCAGCACCGAGCGCACCGGGTTGAGCGAGGCCAAGAGCGAGCTCGAGCGCGCCAACTACGAGGTCAAGGAACTCACTCTGGCTCGCGAGACCCGGGTGCCGGACGACGCGTCCGCCCTCATCGTCCCCGGGCCCCGGACCGATCTCTTCCCCCAGGAGCTCGAGGCCATCGACGCCTACATCGCGCGGGGCGGCGGCGTCCTCTTCATGCTGGTGCCGTTTCAGGCCGAGGGGTTCAGCGCGTACCTGGCCAGGTACGGGTTCGCGGTGGACGACGACCTCGTCGTCGAGGTCAACCCGATGGGCCGCCTGTTCGGGGTGGGGCCCGAGGTGCCGGTGGTCACCCAGTACGAGAATCACCCGATCACGCGGGATCTCGGCGGCCTGATGACGCTCTTCCCCATGACGCGGTCGCTGGCGGCAGCACAGCCCCTCCCCGGGGGCGTCACGGTGCAACCCCTGGCCCTGACCAGCCCACAGTCGTGGGGCGAGACTGACCGGGCCGCCCTCGACAAGGGCGAGGCCAAGCCCGATCCCCAGGACAAGAGAGGCCCGCTCTCCGTCGCGGCAGCGGCGACCGTGGACCTGCCGGCCGGGGGGCCGCCCGACGCGCCGGCCAGGGCGGACGAGGGCAAGGGCGGCGACGCAGCCGCCGGCGACGCGAAGCAGCCCGCGCGGGCGCGGCTCGTCGCGGTCGGCACCGCCAGTCTCGCCTCCAACCAGTACCTGGGGGCGCAGGGCAACCGCGATTTCTTCCTGAACGCCGTGTCCTGGCTGGCCGAGGAGGAAGACCAGGTCTCGATCCGGCCCCGCGAGGCGAGCCGGCAGCCCATCGTCCTGACGTCGGCGCAGTCGGGGCTCGTGTGGCTCGTGTTTCTCTTGCCGGTGGCTGTGATGCTGGTCGGCATCGGAGTCGTCATCCAGCGTCGCCGCGCCAGGTAGCCGCGGAGCGCGGTTCCCATGAACAGCAAGACCTTCATCGTCCTCGCGGTGCTGATCGCCGGCCTCGGCGGGTTCTTCGCCTACGACACCTACTGGCTCGGCCCCGCCCGTGAGAAGCGCGACCAGGCCAAGGGGAGACTGTGGGCGGTCGAGCCGGGGGACATCGAAGGCATCGCCATCAAGCGGAAGGACGACACCATCCGCCTGAAGCGCGTCGAGGGCGGCTGGGAGATGATCGAGCCGGTGAAGGCGCGCGGCGACCGCGGCTCCCTGGAGGAGCTGGCCACGAGCCTGGCCACCCTGCGCATGGACCGGGAGATCGATGCCGACCCCAGCACGCTTGCCGACTTCGGCCTGGACCCTCCCGCCGCGGAGGTGACGCTGGAGGTCAAGGGGCGCTCCGAGCCTCTCCGTCTCTCCCTTGGCGGGAAGAACCCCACCGGGGCCTGGGTGTACGGGCGGGAGGGAACGAAGCCGGCGGTCATTGCCCTTTCCGAAAGCGCGGCCCGCGACACCAGCCGGCCGGCGGCGGACTTCCGCGACAAGACCCTCCTCGCCTTCGACCGGAAGAACGTCGCCGGCGTCGACCTCGACGTGGACGGCCAGCGCATCGCCCTGGAGCCGGAGAATGAGGGCAAGTGGCGCATCGCCCGGCCCGGGCCGTACCGGGCCGATCCCGATGTCGTCACCGACCTCCTCGACAAGCTCTCGGCGGCCCGGGTGCAGGAGTTCGTCGCCGAGGACGCGAAGTCCCTGTCCGACTACGGGCTCGACCGGCCCACGACCGTCACCATCGTCCTCGGGCGAGATAAGGACCGCACCGAGAAGGGCCTGCTCTTCGGCCGCGGAGACCGGGACCGGAAGGGCGTCTACGTCATGCGGGCCGGGGAGCCGGCGGTCATGCTGGTCCCGGAGGAGGTCTGGACCGCGCTGCCGAAGACGGTGGCTGCGCTCCGCGACAAGGTCGTCGTCGCCTACGCTTACGACAAGGTGAACCGGATCGAGATCGCCGGACCGCGCGGCGCCGTCACCGTCGAGCGCGACGGGCCGGGCTGGAAGCTGACGGCGCCCGAGGCTCTGACCGCGGATGCCGCCGAGGTGAACGGCCTGCTCTGGAAGATCCGAGACCTGCGGGCCGCCGGCTTCCTCGCCGAGGACGCGGGGGACATCCCGCGATACCTCGGCGCGCCGGAGGTGACGGTGAAGCTCTGGGAGGAGGGTGCCAAGGAGCCGAAGACACTCCTGCTCGCCGCCTCCCGCGAGAGCCGGGACGGTCAGCCCGCCGCCGTGGCGGCGGTGGCGGGGCAGGGCCCGGTCGTGCTCGTCCCCGCCACTGTTCTGGGGGATCTGGGGCGGACCTCGGCCGACCTTCGCGACCGCACGCTGTTTCCCGCCTTCGACGTCGCCGACGTCAAGCAGGCGCAGATCGTGGCCGGGGACAGGCGCGTGACCGTCGAGCGCAGCGGCGACAACGACTGGCGCACCACCGAGCCCGCCAAGGGGGCGGCCAAGGAGCCGCGAGTCACCGATGTGCTCCTGACCCTGAAGGCGCTGCGCTGGAAGGAGATCGCGTCGCCCGGGGGGGACGAGGCCGCACGATACGGCCTGGATCGGCCCGAGGTCGAGGTGGCGCTCACCGGGAAGGACGGGAGCGAGATCGGCTCCCTGCTCGTCGGCAAGCAGGACGGGGCGGTGACCTACGTCCGCCTCAAGTCTTCACCCGAGATTTACGCGATCGATAGCAAGGCCCTGGCCGACCTCCGGAAGGCTCCCGCCGAGATCCCGGGCTAGTGTCGCGAGTCCGCGATGGGCCGGCAACGCGCCGGGTGGGGTGGGGGCCCTCCCCGCGGGACACGCCTGTAACGCGGGAGCACTGCCGGCACTCAATGGGCCACGAGAAGGGTGGTGGGTGGCTCCGGCAATCCGCAGAGTAGATGGTCTCGCGGGGAGGACCCCACCCCACCCGGCGCCGTGAGTGGACGAGCTTATGACTCAGGACACTGGATGAGCGAGCGCAGGACGGGTCGAGGGGCAACACGAGAGGCGCTCAATCGAGGACCATGGCGAGAGGATCCGGGTCGACGGCGGGGTGCGGCAACAGCGGCGGGAGCGGGTCCGCGGGGATGACCGACGATCTCTACGTGCGGCAGCTCGAGCTGGGACCCATGCAGAACTTTGTGTACCTGATCGGAGATCCCGCCACCCGCCAGTGCGTGGTGGTGGACCCCGCGTGGGAGATCGATACCATCCTCGAAACGGTGGAGCGCGACGGGATGGAGCTCGGCGGCGTCCTCGTGACCCACACCCACCAGGACCATGTGGGCGGCCATCTCTTCGGGCATGACATCCCCGGGATAGAGCAGCTCCTGGCTCGCGCGCGGGTCAAGGTGTACGTCCACCGGGCGGAGCGCGAGTTCCTACGCGGGATGGGATCGGATCTGGTGCCGGTGGACGGTGGCGATACGCTTCCGGTGGGGCGGCACGCGCTGACGTTCCTCCACACGCCGGGCCACACGCCGGGCTCGCAGTGCTTTCTCGTCGACGGCCGGCTGATCTCGGGCGACACGCTCTTCATACAGTCGTGCGGCCGCACCGACCTGCCCGGCAGCGACCCGGGCGAGATGTACCTCTCCCTGACGCAGCGCCTGGGCGCGCTCCCGGATGCCACCGTCGTGTACCCCGGTCACAACTACGGCGGGGAGTCGACGACGATCGGCGCCGAGAAGCGGGGGAATCCGATGATGCGCTTTGCGTCGATGGGCGAGTTCCTGCGCGCCATGGGCCGGGGCCCGGCCGGATCGCGATAGCGCCTCCCCGTCAGGCGGCGCG